>JAKIUD010000004.1 GCA_021647765.1 Desulfuromusa sp.
TCACCTGGAGGAATACAGAAATCTATCATTCAATGTGGATAAACGATAATGTAGTGCCAGACGATGTTTTTTTGACGTGGAACTAGTTGATATTGCGAGGTTTATTTTTTTGGGTGTTAAACATGGGTTAAATAAATCAGAGCCTAAGCCAAATAAAAACAGGGCAGTGAAAATCACTGCCCTGCAAGTAAACGCCGTAATTCGTCAAGTCTAACGTCTTCTATGATTTCTTCTTTTGTAAACGGCTGATTGCCATCCGGATACTGGTTCCCAACCTCTCAATTGACTGGCTGAGTTGCCCGATTTCGTCATTTCGATTCAGACCGCTGATTTTTAGATCCAGCTGACCTTGACTGTATTTATCGGCAACTTCGGTTAATTCACGAATTGGTGCTGTTAATGATCGAGAAGCGAATACAGCGATAATAACAACAATAACCAGAGTTGCAATCAGCAGGTAGAGGGCTTTCTGGTTTTCCGCCTTGATGACCTGATACGCTTCAGCATAGTTCTGCTGGCTGACCATAACCCAGCCCTGAGCTGTTTTTTGCGCAACAGCGACAATTTTCTCACCATTGAAATTTTCATAAATAGAAAAAGATTGTCCTTGTTTCAAAGCTTGAAGGGCTTGGTTTTTGCTCAAATCTACTCGTGAGCGTGTCATCTCAGTATCAGGATGAGCGATAACTTCGCCTTTTTCATCAACCAGAAAAGTAAAACCAGTTTCACCAATTCGATTGCTGACAATCTTTCCTGATAATTTATTCAGAGTCATCGCCTGAGCTAAAACGCCCTTGAGCTTCCCGGCTTCATCAAAAATACCAGTTGAAAGAACCATTGCTGGTTTACCGGAAGTTTTTCCAATCAGGATTTGTTTTCCGAACTGTTTTCCTTCCGCAACTTGGGTGAAATAAGCACGATCGCCATAATACTTGGTTTTTTTGCCATCACTCCGACCGATGTTATTACCCTTAGGGTCGATGGTAAATGCCAGATAAGCCCAATCATAGTATTTAGTAATTGTTTCCAGGGCGGGATTCTGAAGACGTGGTTGCATCGATTTCATCTCGTTTAAAGAGGCATTTTGCCGCAACATCCGCTGGTTCATATCGACCCAATCATCAACATGTGTGATCAGGTTGTTATTGATTGCCGTTAGCTCTTGGTTGACTTTTTCTGTTGTCAAGCCAGTGATGCTTTGATAGCTGACAAACCAGATACTGATCAATGGAACTAAAGCAACTATCAATAGTGTCAGCAGTAATTTTTGCGATATTCCAAAATTGACTTTTGTTGCCATTCTTTCCTCCGACATAATGCCCGCAATTCGTGCTAATCAGTCACACAATAGACTTTGTATTCTATAGTAAAATTAATTTAATGTAAACTAGTTTAAATAGTTTTTGCTATAGAATGTAAATAATTCTGGTTGGTAGTGGCTTAACGGTTAATTGGAATATGTGAATTAAACCACACATATAGTATATTAATATTTATACTAACGGGGTTTCTATGATGTATGTATCTAATATTTAAATATTTTTTTCTTGACATGGTTTGCTTTTCAAGATAAACAGAACAGTATTATGATAAGCATTTTATAAAATTAATTAGAAATAACGGCTTGTCTTTGATTTATTTAAAGTAAATATCTTCTGGATATCCTGATTTGTAAAGTTTCAGGACGGAGGAAGGGTCAATGAAGTTTTTTCGTATCCAACTATTACTGTTAATGATTCTGGTTTTTTCTACCGCAGTACTACGTGCTGGAGACGATCTGAGTTCTTTTGATGATCAGGTCAAGAGGTGGGCTATTGAGTGTCGTACCGAGGTGGTTGACCAATTCAACTTGCTGTTGACCTCTGGACAACTAAGTGTGCCACAATTATTTGATACTTTTTATATTCCAATTCCCAAGACTGACCCACAAAAATTCAAAACTCAGTACGATGACCTCTCGGACGGTATAGTTCGACCGATTGTCGATAAAATTCTGGGATATAATAATCGTTTAGTTTTTGTTGTTATTGTTGATATTAATGGCTATCTGCCGACCCATAATTCCCGATATTCGAGGCCGTTGACCGGCAACGCTGACGAAAATATGAAGTGGAACCGAACCAAGAGGATGTTTAATGATAGAACTGGTTTGGCAGCAGCACGAAATCAGAAACCTTATTTATTGCAGCGTTACAGCCGGGATACGGGGGAAATTATGAGTGATTTGTCAGTACCGATAAAAATTCAAAACCGCCACTGGGGGGCAGTTCGGATCGGTTATAAACAAAAATAGTTTGTTGATAGTTTGCGAAAAGGAGATTTTTTGTGTTTTCTAAAATCAGTGTCAAAGTTGCGATTCTGGTGACTCTCGTTCTATCAATCGTGGTCGTGGCGGGAAGTTATTATATTATTAAACAGCAAAGCGACAGTCTTGAGGCACAGTTGCTTGAGCGGGGGAAAATTGAGTCTATCATCGGTGCTAAACTGATTGGACGGGTGATAGAAGAGGCAATTGATAATGGTGTCTTTAGCGTCAAGGATGCATTTGACACCAATTATGTGCTGATTCCTGGATTCAAACCAGAAAAGTATCATACTAAATATGATTTTTATCTGGATAAAGCTATTTTATCGCTTCAGGATGAATTTCTTAAGGATGATTCTGTCGTTTTTGCCGTAGCTGTTGATCTCAACGGTTATTTGCCAACTCATAATACTCGTTACCAGCAACCAATTACTGGCGATCAGCAAAAGGATCTGATTGGTAACCGAACCAAAAGAATTTTCAATGATCAAATTGGCATACAGGCTGCCCACAATACCAGTCCGGCTTTTCAACAGACTTATCACCGTGATACAGGTGTCACTATGTGGGATATTTCGACACCAATTTATGTCAAGGGGAAGCACTGGGGAGGATTTCGGATTGGTTTCTCTCTGGCTAAAACCGAACAGGCCAAGCAGGCGTTGCAATTTAAGCTGATTGGGATTATGGCGGGAATTTTGGTTGTTTCTCTGCTTGTTATATTCATTGTAGTGAATAGAGCTTTGAAGCCATTGACTCATTTTACTCGGATAGCATCTGAATTAGCTGACGGGAAAGTTGACACTAAGATTGAGGTCAAGGGTCGTGATGAGATTGCCCAATTGGCTGATGTTCTTGAACGGTTGCGGGTCAGTCTTAAAGCAGCAATGGAGCGATTAGGGAAAAAACATAACTGACCCAGATAATGACTGGGACTGTTGTCAATAAATCGGAAAAAATGGAAACGGGGCTGACAAATATTATCAACCCCGTTTTTACGCTATGAAGAAGTTCAACGTTCCATGGTGATATCGACATGCAGTTCGTCGGCAACGGCTGACAGTTCTTCTTCCAGCTGGTCGAAGGGTAATTCTTCTGGAACCTGCACGTGGATAGTCATGCTGTAAATTGTCGCACCGCTTTGAGGGGAAGCCTCTGCGTTTGATTCCAGCTGGATGATGTTGAGCTGTTGATCGGCAAGGAACTGGCTGGTTTTATAGACGATACCAGCTTGATCCAATCCCTCAATATGCAGGGTACAAGTTTTATAGTTTTTCTGTTCTCTCGCTTGCGCTGGTTGTAGTGGGCGTATGAATGCGGAAATCCCCTTATCCAATTCCAGACGACGACATTCTTTGGTGAGTTGCTCGTCAATGTCGGTTTTCTGGCTGGAAAACAGCAAACTGAGGGTAAATTCATCTGCCAGCATCGACATGGTGGTATCTTCCAGATTACAATCATTTTCATACAGTAGACGAGTTACATCAGCAACGATTCCAGCACGGTCTTTACCAAATGCGGTCATGATGTAGCGGTTTGCCATGATTTTCCTCCTGTGGTTGGGTCTTTGCGGTGTATTTAACCATAGTTGGAGGAAAAGGCAAAGATCTGTCAAAAATAGTTCAGACGTTACGTTAAGTAACGGGAGTTTCTGTGAAAAAAAGATGTGAATGGTACAGATCCTCTTTACCGTTCCTAAGGCCATTCTGCAATCATACTTAAATCAAATCCGGATTTACAATTTCCATCCCCAATAATCCAGAAAATTTGCAAAATTCCAGAGATCAGATTTTTTCCACGCCCAAAACTTGAGACTGGTATAAAAGGTTGTCCCCGTTTTCTCTCGAGAACCTAAATCTTTATCTTCACCGATGCGCCAATCCATGACCCACCAACTCATTAATAGTCGCTCGAAGGGTTTATGGCTGTTACGGACGTACCCTTTTCGGCTGCCCTCGGTTTCAAAAAAAGAGATTTTAGAATCACCAAAACGGAGCTTGCGCAGGCTTGCCATCGGTTTTAAAGCTGCAGTGACAAAATCAGCATGGGAGGTGAAGTCATTTTCTGTTGATAGATCAAGATGCATAATCCGGTGGGTTCCACTCCTTATTGAAAAAACATATTTATGCTGTGCATCAACCGACTCTTTCATGTCTATAAAGCTGGGTAAATGTTCCCCATAGACATCCTGTCCATCAAGAGACCAGTTTTCGGGATAGGATTCTTTAGGCAGAAAGGAGGTTGGAATAATTGCCAAATAACAGCCGCAAGTGTGAACGGTGGTAACCAGAAGCGGTTGATTCTTCTGGTTAAGGGTGACAATAAAAATTAATCCCGGATTTCTGCCAGCCGTGAGGTATTTGTAAGGGGTTTTCTCAAAATGAACCCGATAGATGAGATTTGTGTAGTTTCCCCCGCTATCCTTAAACTTTTGCTCCATTGCGTAAATGGTTGCTTTATTTGGATCGATATAAACGTCCGGGCGACCATTTTTATCTTCACGTACGGCAGGGGTGCCAATCTTATTGTAGCTCTTGGTGGGATCTTCAAGGCTAAAAATGGGGGCATATCTTGCCAAGAGCGAGTTGCTGTGCTCAACAGCGACATATTGTGGAGGAATCTCCGCAGCTCTTTTTGTCTGATGTATTCCTGTACAAGAGACTGATAGTAACATCAGCAGTGCGGCAATAAATTGTAAGATCAATCTTTGTGGGCGCATAAAAAACTTTCAAATGATGGTCTTGCAAATAAAAAAACGGTTATTTAAATGTGACTAACTGTTCCCATTGCTCTGGAGCTGTAAGAATCTTTTTAACGCGATTTTGCCATTCCGTGGCAAAAAAGACTTTCTCTTCCTGTTCTATTATCCTTTGTTTTATTTTTTGCATCAGTGGTCGAATCTGGGGATGAAATGGAATGGACGTGGGATCATAGTCCATGGTGACATTTTGACCGTTATCGAGGCGGGTCAAGCGAACTTCACCATTGAGGTCGCAGTTAAAAAAGAGACGATTGTTGCGGGCGTAGTCTGCCCCGAGTCCTTTAAATCCCCCTTCGCTGGCAGCTCCGGTGATCAGGGTGATGCACAGGGCAATAACACCATTAACTCCTGCATTGAGGGCTCCATCCATTTCAATTTTTATTCTTCCGCGCACCGGGATGGATTCCCCGTAAAGTTTTTTTAGGCCGAGGTCACACATGATCCATGCGCCGGCAACCGTAGGGCAGGAGTGTCCGGCAAGCTTCACCATATCGAGATAGTTGTAAGTGATCAAGCCATCATCAACGGCTCCAAGCAACTGTGCAAGGGGGTCAAGCATATGAATGGGGGCAATATCGTTGTAAAAATCCGGATACTTCATTTGATCTCCTACTCATTGATTTTATAGTAATTTTTATAGGAAAGGTTTTAACTCTTCAGTTTTTTCAGGTCACTCTTGATTAGTGTCAGAAAAATAGCAGCCGATATGCCAGCTGAACCGAATATCATACACATTACCATGATCTGATATCTTGCAGCAATCAGCGGTGAGACTCCAGAAAGGATCTGCCCGGTCATCATCCCCGGCAGAGAAACCAAGCCCACGGCGAGCAAGGAGTTGGTTATCGGAATGAGAGAGGTTTGAAGGGCAATACTGCGAGCCTTTTCATACGGGATATCTCTGCTGATTTCTGCCTCCAGCCGCTCTCCAGCCAGACTGATACTGTTCATTGAGTTGGCAAAAATCATCCCGGCAAGGGGAATGAGGTAACTTGGCAGATACCAGGGGACTAAGTTGAGAACCGCCTGAGACATCAGCAACAGGAGACTTCCGCCACCGATAAAAATGGCAAAAAATGATTTAAGGTAGAGGTTTTTACGTGGGATTGATATAGTTCGCAGGGCAATCCAGCTAGCTGAAGAAAGCATAACAGCAAGAACGGCGACAACAATCAGGGCGCTTTCAGTTTTAAAGATATAGGTGAGAAAATAACCGATGAGAAGCAACTGGAGAAGCATTCGGCAAACGGCATAGATTGAATTTTTATAGCCCAACTGCCATTTTCCGATAATGACAATAACCACGATCACCGGGATGAAGGCAAGCGCCAGATTAAGAAGCGGTATGGTCTGGATTGAACTGCTCATAAATATCCGCTCCTTGTCCCGAATGGCGATAGTTTAAGGAAATTTCCAGCAAAAACGGGACTGTCCCCGCATGGGGGCTGTCCCAGGCTTTTGCGGTGCAAATCACCGCAGTTTTTCGGGGCTGTCTCTGTTATTTCAACAATTCAAAGCCCGATTCAAGATCTTTCATCAAGTCCTCAGGTTCCTCAAGTCCGATATTCAGGCGAACAACTGTTCTCCCAGTATATTCAGATTCTTGAGTTCGATTGTGTTTTCCGGCAGTAATGAGGCTTTTGAAGCCCCCCCAACTGTATCCAATGCCAAATAACTGCAGGGAATTGACGAATTCAGCTAGTTTTTTCTGAGTATATTCCTGCTTAAAGACAAAAGCAAAAAGTCCCGAAGACCCGGTGAAGTCCCTTTTCCAGAGGTGATGTTGCGGGTGGCTTGACAACGCTGGATGAATCACCTGATCAATGCTGGGCAGAGATTCCAGCCAGCGGGCAATTTCAAGGGCTGATCGTTCGTGTTGCCGTAACCGCAGTGGCAGAGTCCGCATCCCCCGTAGGGCGGTATAGCAATCTTCCTCCGGGGTATATGTTTCGGTGACGCGGTAAAAGTGTTGAAGCGGTTCAGCATATTTTTTATTGACTGTCACCGTGCCCATTAAAAGATCGGAATGTCCGGAGAGATACTTTGTTGCCGATTGAATTGAAACATCAACTCCCAGAGCAAAAGGATCTAGGTAGAGAGGAGTTGCCCAAGTATTATCCAGTACGGTAATAATGTTCCGTTTTTTTGCCAGAGAGGTAATGGCCGGGATGTCCTGTATTTCAAAGGTATTGGAGCCAGGCGATTCGAGAAAAATCAGTTTTGTGTTGTCCTGGAAACAGGTTTCGATCTCCCTGCCGGAGGCTGAGGGGATAAACGTTATCTGGATATTATATTTTGTCAGCACCTCGTTGCAAAAGCGGGCTGTCGGCCCATAGGCATTATCGCAGACCAAAACATGATCACCGCTACTGGTAAATGCTAGAAATGTATTAATGATGGCACTGATACCCGACGGGAAAGTGCGGGTTAGAGCTCCCCCCTCAAGTTCCCTTACCGCCTCTTCAAGCGCCCTTTGGGTTGGCAATCGATCTGTTCCATAGGTGATTCCATTGTATTTTCCTGTATTTGCCAGGGTCAGGTCTTCAAAACTCTTAAATAAAACTGTTGAGCCCCGATAGACTGGGGGGTTAATTGTTTTCAGCTGGTCGACCCCTTCATCTTGATAGAAGGAATCAAAGTTTACCAAACGGGTTGTTTGTTTCATTTTATTCTCCAGGTTGCAGATCTTCCGGGTAAGGAAAAGAGAGACCAAACAGGTTAAGAAAAGTATCCAGCAGACGGTAGGTAATTCCCCAAAGTGGACGGTCACTCCATTCGCTCAAGTTGATTCCAGGATGTTTGCGTTCCTGACCACGATAGAAAAATGTGAGTTGCTGATTACGTTGGGGGTCCAGCAGAGTGGGTATTGGTATCCAGAACAGATCGACAACTTCACCGTTGAGTTTGAATTGCGTATTCATCTCAACCTGATAGACAAAACAGGAAATATGAACGGAAAGATAGGCTCCAGCAATGTCATCACTCTGCCCGAGATAGTTTTCTTCGTTCAGGCAAAAACCAACTTCTTCCCAGGTTTCCCGTTCAGCAGCAGCACGTGGGCTTGGGTCACTTTTTTCAATTCTTCCACCAGGAAAACCCAGATCCCCCGACCATGGGTCACGATCATGCTCAGCCCGGCGGATCAGGAGAACCTCTGTCTGCCGGTTGTTATCTCGTAACAACATGGCGACGGCAGCGTGTCGGTCGGACTCCTGTGGCAGTAATCTTGGCTGGTAATCTGCGAGCCGGGTTCTGATTTGTTTAATGTTGAGCATTCGTTTATTTAGTCCAGATATTAAGCTCGAGAAACAAAGCGACATTCCCGCGTGTCAACTTTAATTTTTTCACCCGATTCCAGATAACCAGGCACCTGAACGGTGATACCTGTTTCCAAAATTGCTTCTTTGGTCTGTGCGGTTGCGGTCGCATTTTTGATTGCGGGAGCTGTTTCAGTGACGGTTAATTCAACGACTTGTGGAACTTCAAGGGTGACGACCTGTTCATTGAATACGCCGAGAGTCACCTCACCGCTTTCCAGCAGATAGCCTTTGATATCATCATAAATTTCACCGCCGATTTCATATTGCTCGTAGTTTTCCTGATCCATAAACACGCCCTGATCACCCGTTGCGTAAAGAAACTGTCCTTTCCGCCGGGCAAAATCGGCTTCATTCATCCGATCCCCCGATCTGAATGAACTGTTTAAAATCTGTCCAGTTATCAGATTGCGATATCTGGTTTTGACCAGGGTATTCCCACCGCGTGCTGTCGGGGATTGAAAACTGACATCAATAACAATACAGGGCGCAGCATCAAGTTGAAAGACAATCCCGCGGCGCAGGTCATTGGCGTTAATCATTTTTATAATACTCCTTTAAAAATCTCTGAAGGTAATTTTTTTCATGGCGTTTAATTTTAGAGTAGTGATTTGTCTTTGCGATAAGCGGTTCCCTGAAACTGAGCGAGTAACTGTTGATTGTTGTCTGTAATTTTAACCTGATAATGGCCGAGTCGTCGGTTGACAGAGAGCTCTTCTGCTTCGGCAAAGAGGGTACCAGTGTAGATTGGGTTCAGGAATGTGATGGACGTATTGGTTGCCAGGGCAAGTTGTCCCTGACTGTTAGCAGCCGCAGCAAAAGTGAAATCTGCCAAAGTGAAAATTGCACCTCCATGAACGGTATTTGCACCATTCATATGGTAAGGTTGAATATCCATTTTGGCTTTCGCCCAGCCCGGCTTCACTTCCAGAAGTACCAGCCCGCAATGGTGGGCAAAATGATCATTTTTGGAAAAGAAATCGAGAATTTTCTGCAGCATTTATTTTTAACCCCAAAAGCTATCGAATTTCTTTTTTACCAATGGCCGAGGATTATGTAGATGTTCAGGAAGATTCGCCTTTGCCCCACATTTTCCACACACAACGGTCGGGTTGGTTGAGCGGTGATCGATTTCTTCCATTAACTTCCTGGCTTGCAGTTCACACATCTTCAAATCATCTATATTGTTATTTGCCATCAAGTTTTCCTTTTCTGTGGACGAGCATAGTTGAATGATACTCGCAGTCAAGCGAAAATATCAACTTGATGTTGCTGAGAAAAATCATTTACTGAAAAGAGAGGATGAGTGGGGAATTGTAACGAATGGCGCTAGCTTAACGGCAGATAGCAGCAAAATTGGGACTGTCCCCGCACGGGGGCTGTCCCAGGATTTTGCGGTGTGAACCACCGCGGTTCTTCGTGTAAACTTCGGGACAGCCCCCGATGGGTCTGGGGACAGTCCCAAGTTTACTGCAATACTGGTTAAACTAGCGCCATTCGGAACGGTCACCATTTGTTTCGATTTTATGGTTGTTTTTTTCGGAAAATGCCATCTTCACCACGGGTATAGGGGGTCTTATTCTTTTCTACGGCGAGATTGTAGTGAAAATTAAATGCCGGTTTTTCAACTTGTCTGGTTTGATTCTTTGGTCGACAGTTGCGTTGCTGATTGCCAGAGGGGACTTGGGCGTCAATTGATCCGAATAATGCGTCGAGTAGAGACTTGACAAAGTTATTGAATTTCTGTTGTGGATCAAGGTGTGCTGATTTAGTTTTTGTCCAGGGTTGCCGTTTATTGAAGCTCTCCTGGCGTGACAGATTTTGGTCGTAAAGCGTCCGTAATTGGGGATCGGAAAGTACCCGGTAGGCATGATTAACCTGTCGGAACAGTTCTGCCGCCGTTTCTGATCCGCTATTTCGATCGGGATGGAAACGTTTTGCCAAACTACGGTAAGCAGACTTGATTCGCCGCTGCCCGGAGTCTGGAGGGATACCGAGTAACCGGTAGTAATTAAGTGCCATGACTCGTGTTTCCTAGATCACGTTCCATCGATAAAGTGACAAATCTGAACCATTCGTGGTCAAAGAAAGCAGTGTCTTATCGACAACTGCTTGCGGAAATTTTAATTTTTTTTTGCAAGTCAGCTTTGTCCAAAGCTGACTTCGACATCCTGCTGGTGCACCGGATCAATCTTCCATAAAGTACGGCTGTCAAAATTAAAAGTCCGGGCAATAATCAGATCAGGGAATTGATCAAGACGGGTATTGTAGATGGTAACCGAGGCATTATACAGCTCGCGCCGGTCAGCGATCTGATCTTCGATTTCAGAGATCCGGTTGCTGAGTTGTCTGAACCCGGCATCAGCTTTCAGGTCGGGATAGCGTTCTACCACCATAAACAGAGATTTTAATGTGTCAGTTAAGGTATTCTGTGCCTGCAGTTTCTGGTCTTCATTTCGGGCTGAATTAACCATTGATCTGGCTTTAACCACTGCTTCCAGAGTTTTTTGTTCGTGCTGCATGTAGCCTTCGCAGACTTTGATCAGCTTTGGTAGCTCATCATAGCGCTGCTTGAGGAGCACATCGATGTTGCTCCAATCTTGATTGATGTTGTTTTTCAGTGCGACAAAGCCGTTATAAATGATGACGAAGAAAATAATAACTCCGAGCACTATTAGTAGAACAATTCCCAATGTAATCAACCCACCCATAAGTTGTCTCCTTTGTTGTTTATTCGGCGATTGTTGGACTTGACGAATCGTAGAAGACTCTTGTTAAGCCTGACAACCTCCCGTTTCTGACTATTTTAAATAATTCAGCAGCAAATAGATTGCTCCACCCGTGGCTCCTGCAGCTGAAAGAAACAGGGGGATACTGTAGTAAAGATAACGTGCCGTGAGGCCATCTTCTGAATGGGTTTCGGTAATAATCAGGGGATGACCTTTTTTCTTGCCAATAACAATACGCTCTTCCTGTTTTTTCCGCTGCCGTTTATTTTGTAACGACTTGCGCAGCACCTTTTCTTCCACTGCCGCACGGGCGGTATCCCATTCATCTGCACTGATTTCTCCATCACCGTCACGATCAAATTGTTGCAGATCTTGTGGGTTTTTCTTCAGTTCACGCAGAGCTTCACTTTTTTGTTCTGCCAGGGTTGCCCCTTCAGCTTTCTTCACCGAGGCATACCCCAGAACATAAAGGAGAGTTCCGTCAACAACAATTTCTTCAACCCACTTATCGTCGCAGTTGCCATTGAGCCGCATTAATCCAACCTGCCCGGGTCTTCCTTCCTGTTTTGATCCGGCACTGACTCGACATCCTGCCGGGTCAATTTCAACCCTGCCAGTAGCATCTTCAAGCATGAAAGGAACGTTATCACTGCTACTGATACTACTCACTTTCCATTGATCATTTTTATTGCGGCGGTATTTGGTCAGCCGATAAAAAACGCACGGAGTTTGCGACATGGGAGAAAGAAGGGCAAATTTGCGAATTGCCTCCCCTTTGACTTCAACCATGCCCATGGCAATGGAACGGACTTTGCTGGTCGGGGTATTTTCTATCTGTCGTTTCATGCGCAAAAAATAGAAAGCATACCAGAACAGCAACATGGCGATGATGAAGGGGATGGCGCCCGAGGCAAAGGCGTGATAGGCACCTTTGTTTAACAGATCGCTGTCATTGGCTTCGAGCAAAAAGGAGAATACTACGATGACAACAGCTCCGGCACTACCAAACCAGAAGCGGGGATTAGACCAGCCGAGTCCCGATTTCGCCGGTGGGGGAGGTGGAAGCCCAGGATCTGCGGTATCAGGAACATCTTCAACAAATTTTTCTTTATTGTCAGATGCTGTATCAATTTCGGCAGAGATCTCCTTGGCTATCGGCAGAAATTCATTCAAATGACCTTCTGCGGCAAGAGCAGGATTCTGCATCAGTATGGCCGCAGTGACAGCTCCACTCAGATCGTTTTCTTTCTCCTGTTGTGGGGGGGAGATGGAGCCAGATTTTATCAGATCCGCCATCAACCAACCATAACGTGCCAGATTGAGCAGATTCTTCCGTTTGGTTTCAGGATTATCCGGTTCTTCTCGATTGAGAGTACAGCCGGGGAGGTTGACCAGGCCAAAATCGGTTTGCAGGTGAAACTCCCCGGCATATTCCTCGGCTAGTTTGAGAACCTGCTCAAGATTTTTCTTGCTACTGAGAGTTGCACGATCACCCAGCCCTTTTGGATCGAATTTTCCGGGGAAAATGCGTACGGCATCTTCGACCTCCATTTTTTCATCAAGCCGGTAGAGATCCAGGACGGGTTCACCCCGTAGGATAATCTTATGAACTTTATTCTCTTCCAGGTGGCGAATATTGTCTCGTCCACGGTAAGCGTTACTGGAAAGGAGTTGCGTGATACTTTTGTCCGCGAGCTCTCCTGTCGTTTCGGCAAAAATAGCCAAAATGGTCGTACCTTTTGGGAAGATGACCTCTTTTTTCTGACAACCAAAGATGATTTGATTCGAACTTATTTGCAAATTGCGAATTTTAAGGGGGACAAATCCCGATTTAGAGGGTTCTACCAGCCAGTGAACATAACCTGTGTTTTGTAAGAAATCTGATATTCTTGCCAGTGTTTCTCGATTTCCCTTGGTCAACAAGGAGAGCCCTCGCCCAGTCAGACGCTGGCGACACTGGTAGATGTCGAGATGAAAACTCTGCGATAACTCTTTGAGAATCTCAGGTAAGTTCTCTGGTGGATTCTGTTGTTGTTCAACAATCAGATAGTTTAGTTGAGACATTTTTTCAGTTATCCGCTAGATTAGTAGATTTTGTTAATTTACATGATTTAAGGAAGTGGGGCAAGTGATAATAAGTTTTTAGGGGAGTGTGAAAAAAAATATCCAAGTATGAAGATATTGTTGCTGACTGATATTTATCTGGATTTAAGGCTGGTTATCCAGATTATGTGTTTTGGCTAAAGCCAGTAAAGGCCTCAATCTGTAGATTGAGGCCTCTCATCTTTGAGTTGACAGTGAGTTTTAGTTCCGCTTTATTTCTTAATTTTTGTCATCTTTGAACCTTCGAGAGAAAGATTATACATCAGGCCTTTGTTACCAAAAATAAATCCAATAATGGGTTCCTTAATATTCGTTGTATCAAATTCTTTCCCAGCCCCAAATTCAACCAAGGCAACAGAACCATCGACCCCCACTTCCCATCCCCCACTTTTACGAAAATCTTTCAGTGCGGTTTGGGTCATAAAGAGAAGGACGACAGTTTTTTTCTGCGCGCCAAGCTGAAAACCAATGGATGCTGCCACCGTTGAATAATAATCTACGGTTTTCCCCTTGATACGTAGAACGCCTTCTCCATACTCGGCACCAACTCCAAAGCCTGCTTTATAAACGGCAGGGAAAATCAGCAGGCCGGCAGATTTTTTTGAGAGTTCTTTTGCGGCTTCTACCTTGGAATAAAAAGTTTTCAATGAGGCATCTGCTTTAGCATTCAATTCAACGGCAGAAGCAGCATGTGCCTGGCCAGAAGAAACAATAATGGTAACAGTTATGAGCAAAATCATTTGCTGAAAATATTTCACCGATTCTCTCCTTGATTGAGACCTTATTTTTATTTGAACTTTCGGGGGGAGGGCACTCTTTACTGCGCCCATAATACCTGATTCCTAACGATTAGGGAAGTGAGACTGCGCTGTTCTGTTGGTAACAAATCGAAAGATCCGGGTTTGTAGCAAATGAATTGACCCTATTCTCCACTGTAGAGGTGGAGAATACAGCAGAATCAATTTAATTTTCTCACCACGATGGCAAAAACCATAGACTTTATCCAAGACTTTCAGTTGCTATTTCCGTTTCCTTCTTTTCTCCCTGAGGGAAAAGGTGCCAGTCAGGGCGGATGAGGGGGTCGTTATGAAATATTTGAAATAGAAACGTGGAGCGCAACCGATGGCTCAATCAGTCACTTTCTGTCTTAACTCCTTCACTCTACCCCGCAGTTTTTTTTGACCGATCCGTTTCTCCATGGAACTTTTACTTGGCCGCGATTTTTTTCGCGGCTTTTGTATGATCATGGCAGCTTGAATCAAGGTCTGCAGCATTTGTAGTGCATTGGTTCGATTCTGTTCCTGACTGCGGGTTTGCTGTGATTTGATGATAATGATACCATCCTTGCTGATCCGATGATCGGAAGATTGCTGTAGCCGGAATTTTAAATACTCGGGCAGCGAGGAATTCAGAATGTTAAAGCGGAGATGGATTCCGGTGGAAACCTTATTGACATTCTGCCCCCCGGCACCCTGAGAACGGATGGCGGTTAATTCAATTTCTTGCCTGGGGATAATAATATTGTTTGAGATTAGCAGGTCATCCATCTGAAGGCCTTTTATCCCACATTCTGGATACGGAAAGATGCTTCCAGTAGTGGTCTGAGAAACCTGTCAAAGGTGATTTTTTGTTTTGCGGTCAGCAAATCGATATCCCCTTGGTTATCGAGTAAAAAAGTGCCAACGCCAATAACTGTTCTGGGCAGGTAACCAGTTCCCGCAACACATTGTTCAATTTTACCAACTCGCTTGTTGATCAGGTCTCTCAATATGTCAAGGTCGAGTTCCATATTCTGTTCTCCAAAATTTCCACAGAGTAGACTGTGTTTCTACGTGAGGATAAAGGATCGTGCTCTACAGTTCAAGAATGAAGGTGTTCAGTTTGGGTTACGCGTGACCGAGTTGTCTGGTGAAATCCTCCGGTATCCCGGTGTCAAAGGTCATTTTTTTCCCGCTGAAGGGGTGAGTGAAAGAAATTGATCGAGCATGGAGAGCAAGCCGTTTCGAAGCAGTGCCCCCGTTTTCGTATTTTCTGTCTCCCAGGACAGGATGCCCCTTTTCCGCGAACTGCACGCGGATCTGGTGTTTTCTACCGGTAAGGAGATGAATCTCCACCAGGCTGAAACCTTTGCTCTCTTTCACTACTTTGTAGGTCGTATGGGAAAGTTTCCCCTTGGCAGCATCAGGAGTTGAGTAGACCCTGTGGGCGGCATTCTCGGCCAGATAGGTGGAGATCGTCCCCTCTTTTGGTGTCAGTCGACCTTGGACGATAGCCAGATAGCACTTGTTGGTCTGCTCCCAGTGCTCCTGCAAGAATTTCTTGGCCGGTTCGCTTTTGGCAAAAAGGAGGATTCCTGATGTGTCCTGATCCAGACGATGAACCACATAGACCCTGTTGCGAGATTTCGGATTGCCCTTGCGGACATAATCATTGAGCAGATAGTGGACTGTCCTCGACTTGTTTCGCTCAGTGCCGACGGTCAGCAGCCCGGCTGGTTTTACCACCACAAGGAGATCTTTGTCCTCATACCGGATGGTCAGCCCTTTTGGTTGGCGTTTTTTTTTGCGCAGATTATCCAACTGATTTCCTGTGTTAGTTAAGGCTTTTATACTCAACTTTAATAATCTCAAGTTCTGTTTGACCGCCAGGAGTTGAAAATGAAACCAAGTCTCCAACTGCTGAACCCAGCAGGGCACGACCAATGGGGGATCTCCAGCTTACGAAACCGCGCGAAGCATCGAGTTCATCTGTGCCGACAATACTGAAAACTTTCTCTTCTCCCACTTCGTTCTCAACCGTGACGGTACAACCGAAAAGCACTCTGCCGTTGGCAATTTTCTGTTGTTCAGCTGGGTCAACGATAGTCGCATCTTTCAGGCGTTGGGTCAGAAAACGGATCCGGCCGTCATATTGCCTGAGCTTTCTTTTGGCGTAATGATAGTCTGCGTTTTCACTTCGATCGCCATTGCTTGCCGCCCAGGTGGCAGTTTTAACCATCTCGGGTCGCAGTTCGTAGAGGGTTTCTTTGAGCTCAGCCCGTAATTTTAAAGCGCAGGCGGGTGTCATATAGATCAGAACAGGCTGTGGTGTTTCTTGCTTTGACATAGAGATTCAGTTCAAGGTCATTGGGTTGCTGTTTAATGTTTTGTCACTGATTTACAGAGATTGTAAGGGGCAGTGAAGACTTTTTTTTCAGGCTTTGTGACAGAACTTCAAAAGCCAGCTCCAAGTCGGTTTCCGGATTCAGGCATGATCCCAGGATGCGAATCTGTTCGCTTCGTTTGAGAAGGCGCTCATTATAGTTGGCTTGGGGAGCCAGCCGCTGTAACTCCTTTTGTAGATGGGTGAAGTTGAGTTCGCGGGTCATTTGCAATGCATCACCAAGACCTGTGTAATTCATCACCATTCGGTCAAAGACCAGGATTTCTTGTTGGTGGGAATACAGCCAGAGAGTTTTATCGCGTTCTTCAGTGGTTTGAGTTTCCTTATTTTTAACTTTTTTAGTCATTGGCACACCGCCAGCAAGAAGGGTTTTCCCCAAGCTGAATTTGCGTTGTGTTACTGTCGTGGTGGTTTGTGTTTGCCCGCCACTGTGGGTAGCAACCAGCAGCAAGTCAATCGTGTCATAACGGATACTGAGTTGATCTCCAGCAAACGATTCAATCTGCAGGGTTTGCTCTCCCAGTTCAAAGCGGCAGACTCTGAACAGCGGGTTTCTGCTGCGCACAGCCAGGGTATTGATGACCACCGCCGGGACTTCATTCTGCGATAGCTTGGTTGCCACGGCTGTAGCTTGGTGCTGATCGGCAAAACTTGCGAGAACCACCGGTTCGCCACCAACAATCTTTTGGCGAGCTTCAAAAACCAGGATATTCAGTGCCTTGGCGATTGTTGTGGCAACCACCGTCTCATCTTGCTGCCAATGATATGCCGCAACAATGTACATACTTGTTCTCCGCCCACAGGTAAAAAGAGGTGGTTGAATGTTGTTCTGATCTGCTCTCCATATTTTTCATGAGAGCGAACGTTGCTGAAGGTCAGCTAAGAGGCAATACCTCAGAGCAGCGCAGCCAAGTTTGATACTAATCAGATTCAGTGATGAGATCAATGTCTACGTTTCCTTTTGTTTGGTATTGTTCCCGGGGATTTTTTATTTTTGAGGGGTTTATTGTTGTGTCGATTTCGGCCGTTCCCAGAATTTTGATCCATCCCTCGTGTCTGCAGTTGCTTCGATTTTTTAGGTTTCTTCGGGCGAACCCTGGTCTGGCGGGTTAACGGAACTTTATGCTTCGGGATAAAACCAGTCTCAACTTCACGTACCAAGGTCTGACGGATCAAGGTTTCAATCGCGGCGAGCAACTTGACCTCATCGGCACTGACCAGAGAGATTCCTTCCCCTTGTAAACCAGCACGACCGGTTCGACCGATACGGTGAATATAATCTCCAGAAACTTTTGGTAGATCATAATTAATGACGTGAGGCAGTTCGTTGATATCGAGACCGCGCGCGGCGATGTCAGTGGCAACCAGGATACGGGTCTTGTTCGCCTTGAAGTCGGTCAGAGCACGAGTTCGAAGTCCCTGGCTCTTGTCTCCATGGATGGCTACAGCAGAGATGTTCTCACCCTTCAGATGCCGAACCAATTGATCCGCACCGTTTTTGGTGCGAGTGAAGACCAGAACCTGAGACCAATCTTTACTCCGGATCAGATGGCTGAGAAGGGCTGATTTTTTACCCTTATCAACTTCATAGACCCACTGTTTTACACTTTTCGCTGCAGAGTTTCGCTGGCTGGTCTCTATTTTTACTGGATTTTTGAGAATACTGTTGGTGAGTTTACGGATAGCATCGGAAAAGGTTGCCGAGAAGAGCAGATTCTGACGCTTTTTGGGCAGTAATGTAAGGATTTTAGCGATTTCTTCGCTGAAACCCATGTCGAGCATCCGATCAGCTTCATCCATCACCAGTATCTCTATCTGTGAAAACTTCACCGCGTTCCGGCTGCAAAGGTCAAGTAAGCGTCCCGGTGTTGCCACCAGGACATCGACTCCGCCGCGCAGTTTCATCATCTGTGGATTGATCTTCACTCCACCATAAACAACACCCGACTTCAATGAAAGGTATTTGCCGTAGGTCACAACACTCTCGGCAACCTGCACCGCCAGTTCACGGGTCGGTGTCAGAATCAGAGCCCGGATATGATTTGATTTAACTTCATCACCATCACTAAGGCGTTGCAATAGCGGCAGGGTAAAGCTGGCAGTTTTTCCGGTGCCGGTTTGTGCTTCGGCCATGACATCCTTGCCGGAGAGAACTGCGGGGATTGCCTTGATCTGGATCGGAGTTGGGGTGGAATATCCTTTTTCGTTGATAGCACGAAGAATTGACTCGAAGAGTCCAAAAGATGAAAATGACATAGGGTTGTTTCTCAATAAAGTGGTTGCTGGTTGCGAAAGAGAAATTATCAGATATCCCAATCCTGATGTATTCTCAAAAAAGAACCTGCTGGCGACGCTATCAATTCACAGTGATTGGCCGGTACACGATCAGCCCTTTCTTTCCCCCCAGATACGGGAGTAACTCTTCGTCACGAACCTTTTTCCGGAAAAACCTTGAAGAGGCGTGTCGCAGGAAAACCTTTCCCCTTTTTATAATGACGATACCGGTATGTGAAACATCGAGTCCCGGATAAGGGCTGTAGATACCAATGTAATCTCCGTTCTGTAAACGGGAAAGGACTGATTTGTCGATTACTTCCGGCGGAATAAAAGCAACAACCTGCGTCCTTACCGGATATCCTGACAGATAGAGTGTTCCGTCTCTCTTTTCGTTTAATTGTTTCTCCACCCATCGAACATCTCCTCCACCTACCTGAGCGGTTACATCGCGCAGCGGGGCGAAGAGGGCATTTCCCCAGGCAGAGAAAAAATGATTTCGATCCAAAAAAGTGACTTGCCCGTTGCGGTAGCGGATCTGCTGCAGCATCTGTTTAAATTCGTCAAAGTCTGTGGCTCTGCGGAGAGACTCCACATAGTCGAGGAAAGTAAAACAATCGACTCCATCCAAACGAAGAACAAACACCTCGGCTGTTTCGGCGCTACCGATCAGGGTGCTGGCACGGTAAGGAGTTTTGAGAAAGGCCGCAGAGATGAACGCTATTTTATCTCCAGGACTCTGAATCTGTTCAGATTTATCCAGTAGCTGTTCAATTTCTATGCGATCCCAGTCACCTAAGTCGATAGGTTTGTGTTTTGGTACTGAGCAAGAAGTTACAAAAAGGGGGAGGACACAGAACAGGATGATGCCCCAGTTTCGGGAACAGATGTGCCAATGCTTTTTTTTTGATAGTAAGCTCAGGAACGGGAGTCGTTTCTTGTCCATGTAAAATAATTTCTTATCGGACAGGGGAAAATAAAAAACTAACCTTTCATGATCATACTTGTGTACTGAGATCAGGTTCCTGACGAGGGCTCGGAAAAGAGTGCTTCGTGCAGATTGACGGTATGATTTTTAATCCGCCGCAGGGCAACAGCCATATCACTGAAAGTCAGAGCGGGGAGAGCACCGCAGCTTCCATCTTTCATCCGGCCGAGGTGTGCGGTCCGAATTCTATCCGCCAGATCATTAAGGCGGCTGGCTTCGTCGTATATCTCACGTGTGTTACTGGTCTCTGCATTGTTAAAAGCTTTGCAGACATGGGTAAAAAATGCAAAGACCTCACGATGAAAGCTGATCAAATCGTCCCACCCCTCTTCACTGTAATCCAGTTCATACTTATCGAGACGTTTCATGTAGGAGCAGAGAGATGCGGCGTAGTCGGCAATTGATTCAAGCTCATCGGCAGCTCGGATATAACCGTAAGCTCGATCTGACTGCTCGTTGCTGGCATTACTGGCTTGCATCAGGGTCACAGTAAAGGTTGTAATTTCATGTTGAATGACATCTGTTTCATCTTCAAGTGAACTTACCTTACGATAAAAGCGATCACGTCCTTTGAGGCTGCGTTGTAGAAAGCTTCCGGAATGGCGCAGAGCTTTGTGAACAAGTTTCTGCATCCGTTTGAGCTCTTCAAAGATCATAGAAAGACCCATTGCTACAGGGATGGTTCCAGGAGCACCAATATATTTGAAAGAACCTTTTCCGGCTTTCTGTTTGTCTGGCACCATTTTGGTGACAAGTTGCGCAAGCTGATTGAGAAACGGCAGCATCACCAAAGTAGCTGTTACATTGAAAAAAGTATGTGCCATGGCAATATGGGCAGCAATGTAGGGGTGGTTTCCTTCTGCATTGGTAAAGCTGGCAGACCCTGGAACGATTTTTTCGATCATCCCGACATAGGAGGAAAAGAAAGAAATGATGATAAAAACCCCGAGCAGGTTGAAGACACTGTGAGCCATCGCTGCACGCCGTGAAGCTGTACTTCCGCCAATAGCGGCAAACTGAGCGGTAATGGTAGTCCCAATATTTTCTCCCATAACCAAGGCGACAGCTGTGTAGAGTGGGATGGCTCCGGTGGTGGCAAGCGCAATTGTAATGCCGAGCATCGCTGAACTGCTCTGGATGATCATGGTCATCATGCAGCCAATGGCGACACAGCCAAGGATACTCAGTAGTGACTGGGCATCGAGAGAGAGCATCAGGTTCATGAAGCCTTCGTCACTACGGAGCGGTTTGAAAGCTCCACTCATGATTTCCAGACCAAAGAATATCAGCCCCAGAGCGACTAAAATCTTGCTACTCGCCGAAATCCTCTCATTTTTGGAAAAAAGCATCGGGAAGACGCCGATAGCGATCAGCAACAGACCGTATTTACCAACCTTAACCGCAAGTATCCAACCGGTAATGGTGGTACCAATGTTGGCGCCAAGGATAACGCCGATTGCCTGGGTCAATTGCATTAGTCCGGCATTGGTCAGGCCAACAACCATGACTGTCGTAATCGATGAGGATTGAACAAATGTGGTAACAAACAGACCGACCAGAACCGCAAGAAAGCGGTTGGTCGTCACTGACGAGATGGCTTTGCGAATCAGTCCCCCTGAAAGCATTTGCAAACTGTCAGAGAGGTACTTCATCCCGAGGATAAAGACTCCGAGTCCGCCAATGGCGGTATAGCCCATCTTAAAAGGTTCGATCATTTGGTAATCCCTGAGAAATCAATGGTATGCTGATGACTTTTGCAAATTGACTCATAGCAATGGGGGGCAATTTAGTTGGCTTTTGGGGTGCTGTCAAGTGAAACGGTTCGTCGAGTAAAATCAATCTGATGTTCTTATACAACTTGCTATAAATTGATAGTCCGGCATTTCATTACAAACCAGAATTTACACGATCTCTGCTGGATAAAAACACCCCCCTGTTCTCTTTACCAATCTCTCTTTTCATCGCGAGATAAAGGTCCTCGACTTGTTTTCTTGCCCAAGGTGTTCGGCGCAGAAATTTGAGACTGGACTTCACTGACGGGTTGCTGTTGAAGCAGCGGATGTCGATCAGTTGTCCCAGTTCCTCCCAGTCGTAATAGTCAACCAGACTGTTGATGATATTCTCCAGGGTAATACCGTGTAATGGATCATTGCTTTTCCGTTCAGTCATGGTCAAGGATTATCCTTATCTTTACAAAAAGTTGATTGCAATAATAGGTAGCGGGTCATGTACCAAAGGAGCATAATCAGGGCAATCAGCGGTAAGGCTGGAAGAAAGAGCCCCGTTAGCTGTGCCAGCAGGGTTGCGGTAAATAGAGCGAGTACCGATATCGGCAGGTAGCGACCGACTTTTCTTTTTTGAGCCAAAGTCTCGCCAGAAGCTCCAATCAGGTTGTCATTAACTTTGAAGCGAGAGGAGACGACCGCAAAGAAGACCACCATAATCCAGTCAGAAATACCGAAGACCGGGGTTAATCCGGTAGAGCCGGGGAATGCCAGTTTGATCAGCACCATATCGATGAGTGGCGGTGGACCCTCGGGTGCCAAGTAATACTCTTTGATCTGTCGGGTAAAACTGGCAGTTGGACCAAAGAGCCAACTGGCAAGGTCAGCCAGGGTCATAGCAATGCAGATCGGGACGATCTCCCATAGGCGTTGTATATATCTGGCCAGTGCAGTTCCAATAAGGGTTGCAATCAACAGCAACAGCCCCGATTTAACGGCAGTTAGTAGCGGCTGCCAGCTATTAGGGGGGAGCTGATTGATTACCCAGATGCATAGCGCCAGGATAATTCCCCAGAAGATATAAAAGCTGCGTGAGCGTTTTTCAGCATGCAGTAGTAGAGCGGGTAACAGCAATTGGGCTGCAGCGTAAAGTTGCAGGGCGAGAAATCCGCTAGACCACCAGGGCACAGCTGTCTTGATCAAATTTCCAGTGAACCAGAGCCCGAGGATAGCGCAACTCCATAAAATATGGCTGGTGATTAATAGAAGAATCAGGCGTTGATTTGATTTACTGAAAGTTATAAAGGGATGGTACGACATGATCCAGTTATCCCTTGCCCGGTTTATGGGAGAGAGTATCGATTTTATCAATCATTGGCTCTGCTTTCTGATCTGTGATAGCAGAATTGTACGTTGCTATGAAGAATATAATCAAGGGGATATGGTTCTATCCTCTCGATGCTGGTCATCATCTCTGTTTACATGCTACCGTGTAACTATATTCAGGTGAAGGTTGAGTTGGGTTCGACAGCAAACAGAAGGTAGTCATGAACTGGCAAGTTTATATTATTCTTTGCTCGGATGATTCTCTATATACTGGCATTACTACTGATATCAAGCGGCGTTATAAACAGCACCTGGCAGGAACAGGAGCTAAGTATTTTCGCGGTCGATCACCGCATCGTCTGGTTTATTTGGAGGTCGATCATGATCGTAGCAGCGCCAGCCGCCGTGAATCTCAGATTAAAAAACTGCGTCCGGTTGATAAGCGGCGTTTGATCACGTCCACTGATAATTGGCTTGAAGAAGAAATGGAATGTGTCGAGGTGATTCGTGTCCCCGGATAAAACAGTTGACCATGGTGAAAAAGGGATGGAAATTCCGTACGAGCAAATTAATATTGATACGTTGCGCAGGATGATTCAGGAGTTTGTCAGTAGGGATGGGGCAGACTGGGCAGATGCCGGTTGTATGCTGGAAGACAAGGTTGAACAGGTTCTGCAACAATTGAGATCCAGGAAGGTCAAGGTTGTTTTTGACCAGACGTCGCAAACCGCAAATTTTGTGACCTGTTGCTAAACCAGTTTCTTGCTTGTTCCTGTTCATTTGCTTGACGGCCAAATAATAGATTCATTGCGACCCAGGTGTGCTAAAATGAGGTACACTTAGAGCTGGATCGGTATTTTATCGCGAAAGACAAGGAGAAAAATTATGGGTAAGGGTATGGATAGCAAAAAATCGGATAAGAAAGCACCGGCCAAAACCATGAAAGAAAAGAAGGCCGAGAAAAGGATCAAAAAGGCTGAGAAGAAATAGTCATTGCGGTGGAGGGGGTTGTTGTCATCCATCGCTGTCCAGTAACTGTTCAGCGGTTTTATTCGCAGCTTGCTTTTCCTAAAGTGACCCACCTTTTCTTGTCGGCAAGTTTTTCAATATCTATGGTTGTTCCCTCGACCCCCTTACCACGAAAACCTTCATTGTAAAGAACCCCGCAAGCGTAGTTTGCATAGCTGTCCCGATCTGTTCCATTGTGTCCATAAAAAATATTCTGATTATGCCATTTATACCCCAGTAACGTCTTCAGCGAAAATAAGTTCACAATTAACCGCCCTCTCCCTTGATGGGAGAAGGCGGGGATGAGGGTGGGTTCCCGTGAAGGCCTCTCCCTTTAATCCTCGCCCACAAGGGGTGGGGAAATACCCAATCAGCTTGAGAGTTGTGCATAACCAGAAAAAGTATTCTCTGTCCTTCCCTGGACAGGATATTCTTATCGAAAAGTGGAAACCTGAAAAAAAGTTGTTATAATTAGTGCCTCTTGCAAAAGTCACCATCCTTGCGAATGTGGGGATCCACGCCTCACAGAAGCACTGCGATTCCCGTCTGCGCGGGAATGACAGAATTGAGTCGCAACTAAAGGTCTTGGACTAAAGACCATAGTTTTCACTAGCGTGATGGAACAATAAATTAAAAAGTGGAATGACCCATCGAAATTTATAGCTTTTAAGAGGAGGACAACATGCTGACAAAAGAGTCTGGATTGACCATATGGGTGGGGTTGTTTCTCAAGCGAATGAGGATCATTGGTTTATTTCTAGTTGTTGGCATCTGCGCACTCCCTGTTTCAGGTCATGCTTACGATATTCTTTTAGGTACGGAAGCCCCTGGTTCCTTTTCTTATTTTACCGGCAGGATGATCTGTCGGATGATTAATACTCAGGTGGACGGTATTAATTGCCGACAGATAGCGGCAGCTGATGATATTACCAGCTTAACCAACTTGCTGGGAGGTTCTCTGGATCTCAATCTGGTCGATTCACGTACCCTGTTTGATGCCATCAACAAAACAGGTAATTTTGAATTTTTGGATATCAATTACGAAAATCTGCGTCTCCTTGCACCCCTGTATGATATCCCCATCATCCTGATTGTCCGCAATGACGCTGAGATTAATTCACTGGACGATCTGAAAGGAAAACGGATCAACGCTGGAAATCCACAATCTCTTGAATATCTGTCGGTGGAGGCAATTCTGAAAGCAAAAAACTGGTCGTATAAAGATTTCAGTCTTGTCGGTGCTCTCCCCCCGATCAAGGATCAAGATACAAAGGCTTTTTGTTATGGCACCATGCAGGCAATGGTCTATGTCGGCCAGCACCCCGATTTTTCTTTGCGGCGGCTCCTTAAAACTTGTCATGGTGAGCTGATGGATATGGATGATAGCGATATAAACAGGATGGTAAATAATCAGCCAGGATTTTGGAAAATGGAACTTGCCGCAGGGAGTTATCCTTCTCATCCCGAGAAAGTCACCACGTTTGGGACGCGTGCCATGTTGGTTGCTTCCAGCGATCTTGATGAAGAAACCGTTTATAAGATCGTCGAAGCCATTGATAAAAACAAAAAACGCCTGGCGTCAGCTCACCCAGCATTGGCTCTGTTTTCTGTGGATACCGCTAAAAAAAGTGCTGATCGAATACAATTCCATTCAGGAGCTGCCAGTTACTTTACTGAGCACTAGGAGCCTGTCCCAAGAATTTACGAGCCATGGAAATGTGGTGGTTCACAGCGTAAAAGCCTGGGGCAGCCCCCATGCGGGGACAGCCCCGGTTTTGCTGGAAGGTTTAGAGAATCTGACTCAAAAATAGTTTAGTGCGTTCATGTTGAGGGTTGTCAAAGAAGGCATTCGGGCTATTTTGTTCGACAATTTCACCATCATCCATGAAGAGAACGCGATCAGCCACACTTTTGGCAAAACCCATCTCGTGCGTGACCACGATCATGGTCATTCCTTCTTCCGCCAGTTCAATCATGACGTCCAGAACTTCTTTGATCATTTCTGGATCAAGTGCTGAGGTCGGTTCATCAAACAGCATCACTTCCGGGTTCATGCAAAGACTGCGGGCGATGGCAACTCGCTGCTGCTGTCCACCCGATAGTTGTCCGGGAAATTTCTTTGCCTGCTCGGCAATCTGCACCTTTTCCAGATACATCATGGCGGCTTCCTCGGCTTCCTTTTTGGGTGTTTTTCGAACCCATATTGGTCCGAGAGTAAGGTTGTCGAGGATTGTCAAGTGGGGAAACAGATTGAAATGCTGGAAGACCATCCCCACTTCGGCACGAACCTTCTCGATATTTTTGATGTCGTTTGAAAGTTCTGTTCCATTAACGATGATTTGACCGCGCTGATGCTCTTCCAGTCGATTGATACAGCGGATCAGTGTCGATTTCCCTGAACCAGATGGACCGCAGATGACAATTTTTTCCTGTGACTGTACCTTCAGATTGATACCACTGAGAACATGGAAGTCACCGTACCATTTGTGCATTTCAATAATTTCGATAACTGGTTTCTCAGCCCCTTGAGTCTGTGTATTCTTCTGCGAATTGGTCATGATAATCTCACTTGTTAGCGGATACTTTTGTGTTTCAGTGTCCGGTGTGTAAATCTTTTTCTAACTTACGGCTGTAACTCGACATGGCGTAACAGAAAATGAAGTAAAGAATGGCCAGAAAAATATAGGCTTCCGTCGAATATCCTGTCCAGTTCGGGTTAGATAGGGTGACCATGGTTGTTTTCAAAACATCATATAAAGCAATGATAACAACCAGAGACGTATCTTTGAACGCCGAAAGAAGAATTCCAACGGTTGGTGGAATAACAATTTTAAGTGCCTGGGGAAGAATAATCAGTCGCATCGTCTGGTTGTAGTTCAGCCCGAGAGAGTCTGCTGCCTCGTATTGTCCCCTTGGCATTGCTTGCAGGCCACCACGGACAACTTCAGCAATGTAGGCAGCGGTAAACAGGATGATGGCAACGAGTGCGCGCAGTACTTTGTCAATTGTCACCCCTTCAGGGAGAAATAATGGAAACATAACGGATGACATAAACAGCAAACTGATCAGGGGGACACCCCGGATCATTTCAATGTAAACAACACTCATGGTTTTGATTGCCGGCATCTTTGAGCGCCGTCCAAGAGCAAGTAATACACCAAAGGGATAGGCAACCACCATCCCAAAAAAGGAGAGAGTCAAGGTGAGGGGCAATCCACTCCACTGGGATGTTTCAACGACTGGCAACCCAAAAATGCCACCGTACATCAGGGTTCCCATTACAATAATATTGACGAGCCACATCCATGCCAGAGATTTTTTCCAGCGGGAGAGGTCTTTAGAATAAATAACCAGCCCCAGTAACAGTATCATGGCGAGGATAGGGCGCCATTCCTGCCCTGATGGAAAGAATCCGAGGAAAATAAATTTGATATTGTGGGGAATAATCGACCAGCAGGCGCCATCAATATCCCGACAAGCTTGAGCAGAACTGTTCCAGAGACTGTCAATAAAAGCCCAACGGATAAGCGGTGGGATCAGCCAGCCAAGCATAGCCAGAATCAGCACTGTCAGTAATGAGTTGTACCAGGTATTGAACAGGTTTGTTTTTAACCAGCCGATAACCCCGACATTTGTAATCGGAGGCTTGAGTCGTTCCCTTTTTGCTTTGGTTGCTGTTGACATCGTTTACCTCTCCACCAAAGCCATGCGCTTGTTGTACCAGTTCATGAATGCCGATGTTGACAGGCTGAAAAATAGATAGACAACCATAATCATAGCAACGCCTTCAATTGCCTGACCTGTCTGATTGATGGTCGTGTTTGTCACTGCGACAAAATCAGCATAGCCGATGGCGACGGCTAATGAACTGTTTTTTGTCAGGTTAAGCATCTGACTGGTCAATGGTGGAATAATAACTCTGAGAGCTTGAGGGAAAATAACCAGTTGTAGAACTTGTCCCGGTTTTAAGCCAATCGCCATAGCAGCTTCTATCTGCCCACGACCAATGGATTGAATCCCGGCACGGACAACTTCGGCAACAAAGGCAGAGGTGTAGAGAACCAACCCCAGCAGGAGTGAGGCAAACTCCGGGCTGACGGTTAAGCCGCCTGAAAAGTTAAAGCCACGGAGCTCCGGAATACTCATCGCCGTTGGTGATCCATATAAAAACCAGATTAATAATGGCAGGATGATTGCTGCCCCAGCTGTCATTCTCAGGGCTGGAAGAGGTTTTCCTGTGAGCTCTTGCCGTTTGTGTCCCCAGCGATTGAGAAACCATCCCGCAACCAAAATGAGAATGAAAGCTATTCCCATTGATGTGTATGCCGGGTGAGATTCTGGAACTGCAAATATCAGCCCTCGGTTACAGAGAAACACCCCTTTAACAGGATTAAGTGCTTGGCGTGGTGACGGGAATGATTCATAAAAAATTGCGTACCAGAAAAACAGTTGTAGTAATATCGGAATGTTCTGCATCACTTCAATGAACGATGTAGCGACTTTGGAAACCAGCCAGTTACTTGAGAGTCGGGCAATCCCAACCAGGCTGCCAAGAATTGTTGTCAGGATAATACCGAAAAAGGCAACCTGCAGGGTATTTAAAGCTCCAACCAGCAAGGCACGAAAATAGGTATCTGAAGCTGAATAGGAGATGAGGGACTCGCCGATTTCAAACGAGGCTTCTCGGTTGAGAAAACTGAAACCCGTTGCGATAGACTGCCGGGCAAGGTTTGCTTGGGTATTGGTAAATAAATAGTAACTGACTCCACCGGCACACAACAGGGCAGCAATTTGAAAAAATATGGCGCGCTTACCCTCGTCCCGCCAGAATGGTGGACTCGCAACTGCGGTGGTGGCTGAATTTGATAGACTCTGTTTCAAGTGACAGGTTCCCGTTATAACAATAAAAATAAGCCGTCACCGGAATCGATCAATTCCGGTGACGGCATTCAATTAATATGAAATTTATTTGAATGGAGGTGAATACATTAAGCCCCCATTTGTCCAGAGAGCATTCAACCCACGCTCAAGACCGAGCTTAGTGTTGACACCAACGTTGCGTTCGAATACTTCACCATAGTTACCAACTTGCTTGATGATATTATAAGCCCATTTTTCGTCCAGACCCAAAGCTTTACCGTTTCCAGCAGAGACGCCGAGGAAGCGCTGGATGACAGGGTTTTTGCTCTTGAGCATCTCATCAACATTCTTAGAGGTGATGCCAAGTTCTTCAGCATTGATCATTGCCAGAACGGAGAAGTCGATAATATCTCTGAATTGATCATCGCCATGACGAACGGCAGGAGCCAAAGGCTCTTTAGAGATGATTTCTGGCAGGATCATGTAGTCAGTTGGGTTCGGAGCAATCGCGCGGGTTCCGGCTAACTGAGACGCATCAGAAGTGAGGACATCACAACGTCCAGCGAAGAAGGTTTTAGCCAGTTCACTGGTATTCTCGATAACAACGGGCTTCCAGGCCATTTTATTGGTTCGGAAAAAGTCTGCAGCATTTTGTTCCGTGGTTGTGCCGGGAAGAACACAAACGGTTGCACCGTCAAGCTCTTTAGCACTTTTCACGCCGAGCTTCTTCGCAATCAGGAAGCCTTGACCATCATAGTAGTTGACCGCAACAAAGTTAAGACCTAGCTGGGTTTCGCGGCTGAGTGTCCGGGTCGCATTTCGGGTGAGAACATCAATTTCGCCTGATTGCAAAGCAGTGAAACGTTGCTGAGCAGTTAACGGTGTGAATTTAACTTTGCTGGCATCACCAAAAATAGCGGCGGCCATCGCACGAGCGGTGTCAACATCCAGACCTTTCCAAACGCCTTTTGCATCAGGCATTCCGAAGCCAAACACGCTGCCATTGGCACCCGCCTGGAGAAATCCTTTTGCTCTGACAGCATCAAGATCCTTGCCAGCATAGGCAAAGGATACCAGCATCAGAGAGAGACTGAGAACTAGAACAAGTGTTTTTGAAAATTTCATACGTTTCTCCTCCTGTTAAGGTGTTGAACTACAAAAAAAGTTAAAACAGAGTCACAGACTCAATACTAACACAAAAAAACACCGTTTGGTATTTTTTGATATCAGGAAAAGTAACTACACCTACTTCTCATTATTATATAGGTGAAGCCAGAATTTCTGTCAAAGATTTAAGTTGTCAGATGTGAAAGCTCATCCAATAAATGTTCTTCATTGCGGATTGATTTACCACCTTGCTGTTGCAGCTGTTGAATTCTCCCCCAAGCTTTGCCATCGGTATAATCTTGTTCCTGCTGCTGCGCAAGCAGGTAGACAGGTATTCCTTGTTTGAGCGCTGTCTCAGCCAGGCCGAGACAAGGGAGGTTTCCTGCTCCCCACCACTGCGTCGTGACGACCAGGATGTCTGTTTTCTCGATTAATTGCTCCGCTGTTGTGAGAGTACTTTTCAAAAAAGGGTTAAATGGGATTTCCTGTACAAGCGGTATGTTTAATGCCGTAGCGACCGCTTCATCCGAATCTCCCCGGTTGATGGGTCCAGCAGTTACTTGGGCCTTAGCCACATGGAGTCGGCGCATCAGGGTTGTTCCACTTCCCCCCCCACAAATCAGGTGAACTTTGAGCCCAGTCAGCTGGTGAGTTGAGTTATTGATCAACGGTACAATTTGCGGAGTCCCAGTAAAAGGATTGCTTTCAACTTTAACATCAACGCGGAAGATTCGTTGTAAATTAGCGGCCGTCATCACTTTTTCTGCTGAGCCAATGTCGGCAATCTTACCGTGCCCGGTCAATAATAGAATACGTTGAGAAATAGCTGCGGCCAGGTCGAGATCATGACTGATCTGGATGATAGTTATATGCTCTTCACGATTTAATCGTACCATTAATTCTGTCAGTTCAAGGCGGTGATCAATATCCAGGTGGCTGGTCGCTTCATCCAGAAATAAAACAGAGCTATTTTGTGCTAACGCTCGTGCCAGCAGGACACGCTGCAGTTCCCCCCCGCTCAATTGCGTAATGAGACGCTCTGCCAGAGGAAGAAGGTCTGTCATGACCAGTGCCTGTTCGATTTCCCGCAGATCAGATTTATCCTGAAACCTAAGCAGATTTTTCCGATGCGGATAGCGTCCCATGGCAACCAGTTCCCGCACCTTGTAGGGGAATTGAACGGTGGATGACTGTGGAACGATTGCAACTTTGCGAGCCATCTCTCTGGAGGGAATTTGTCCTACGGGAATGTCTTCCCAGAGAATTTCTCCCCCTTGCGCTTTAAGGGTGCCGCGCAACAAACGTAATAAAGTTGATTTGCCACAACCGTTCGGACCGATGATTGAGAGGATTTCTCCCCGGTTAACGTTGAAATTGAGATTACTGAATATTTCATTCGTCGCAAACGAGAATGAGAGGTTGTTGACCTGAATCACAAATTCCCCCCTTTCCGCTGTAATAAATAGAGGAAAAAAGGTGCTCCCAGCACCGCGGTGACAACGCCCACCGGAATTTCAGCCGGAGCATAGAGGCTGCGGGCGATTGCATCAGCAATGATCAGAAAACTACTGCCGAGGAGTGCCGAGAAGGGGAGGAGTAGACGGTGTCCCGGCCCCCAGAGTAAACGGCAGATATGTGGAATGACCAAGCCGACAAAACCAACTAATCCAGCCAGGGCAACTGCGCATGCGGTCAGAGCTCCAGCCAGGGCAAACAGAATCAGCCGGGTTCTGCCAACATGCAGTCCCAGATCTGCGGCAGTCTCTTCTCCCTGGGTCAGTAAATCGAGATTGAGAGATTGTGACCAGAGGAGCAGAAAACCAATAACAACCCACAGCCAGCCCCATGAAAGCCAATCTGGATCAGCCAGGGAAAGGTTGCCTGCCAGCCAGAAAATCGCTTGCCGGGTTGCATCAGCAGGTGCTCGCCAAAGGAGGAATAGCAGCAATGCTGCAGCCAGGCTCCCGACCATGACTCCGGCTAAAATCAGGGTGTGGGAGGAACAGGTATGGGCTTGTGCGACCAGATATACCAGCGACAGGGCAGTGAGAGCTCCAATAAAAGCGGCCAGGGGAATGACGATTGGGGATTGAACGCCGCAGGTCAGGGCAGCGACGGCACCCAGCGCTGCGCCACCGGAAACGCCAAGAAGATAAGGATCGGCGAGTGGGTTTCTCAGTACCGCCTGAAAGGTGACACCCGATAAGCTCAAGGCCGCTCCGACTAATCCGGCGAGTAACGCCCGTGGCAGCCGAATCTGCCAGACGATCACTTCTGCAATTTCCTTTCCCGAACCATGGAGAAGAATAGAAAATAACCGGTTCCACGAGAGCTCGAGACTCCCGGCAGAAAGGGAGACTAAGATTGCCAGCAAAGGAGACAACAACAGAAAAAATTGTCCCAGAGTGCGGAGGTTGGTTTTTTGCCGTTTATTCATCGGTTGTGATGCTCGGATGAAGAGCTTTTGCCAAGGCCTCAATACCAAGAATCATCCTTGGTCCCGGGCGGTGAATCCAGTCGGCATTGATCTCGATTATCTGCTGATTGCGCACCGCCTGCAATTGTGGCCAATGATCGAAAAAATGTTTCGGAGCTGGTTGCCCTGGATAAGTTGAAACAATAATAAATTCCGGGTCGACAGTTAACAGTGCCTCGGTATTCCAGGTCGGGTAGCGGGATGGTCCTTTTGGAACTACATTTTTCCCCCCGGCGATGTCGATAATATCAGCAATAAATGTATCTGGACCGGCTACTGTCAATGGTTGTAACATGACACATTCAAGGGTTGTTTTTGGTTTTAATGTCGACACCTGCTGTTGAATTCTCTCAATTCTCAGCCTGATAGAATCGGCCAACTGTTGACCCTGTTTTTCTGCTCTGGTGATGTTTCCAATGCTCGCGATTGTTGCCAGGGTCGCTTCGACCGTTTGTGGATGAACTACGTAAACGGGGATCTGCATCAATTCCAACCGGCGGATCAGTGCGGGACGGTTCATGTCCGCTGCGGCAATAACCAGATCAGGTTGGTGGAGCAGGATACTTTCCAGACTGGGGTCAGCATATCCACCAACTTTTGCTAGTTTCTGCGCCGCTTCCGGGTAGGTACAGAAGTCAGTGACGGCGACAATGCGTTTTTCAAGACCGAGTTTAAACAGGATTTCTGTGACACTGGGAACCAGAGAGACAATTCGTTGTGGGGTACGGGGGATGGAGACTTGACGGTTTACGGCATCGGTGAATTGCCCACTCTCCGCACTGAATGGGAGGAGGAAGCAAAAAAACAACAAGCTGAGGAAAAGTTGTTTGAGCATGTATTCTCTTTTGATAGTCGCGGGCGGGTACAGGAGCCCGCCTCTACGAAAAATTTGTTGATTCGTGTAGGGGAGCGTCCCGAATAGCGCTGGTTTAAAGAAATTTCCAGCAAAAACGGGACTGTCCCCGCATGGGGGCTGTCCCAGGCTTTTGCGGTGCGAACCACAGCGGTTCTTCGTGGATCGTAACCTTCGGGACAGTCCCCGATGGGTCTGGGGACAGTCCCGAGATTACTGCAGAATTTTTTAAACTAGCACCATTCTGGAGACCCCCACGGGTTCCCGAATTTTGTCTAGAAGGTCAACTTTATCCCGGCATACCCAGATAGTCCAGCAGTTCCGTATCCGGAAACTTCTTCGTAATCCTCATCAAACAGGTTGTCTATCCGCACAAATCCTTTCACGTTGGGGGTGATCTGGTGAGAGGCGGCAAGATTCACCAGGATGTAGCCATCCAGGGTTTCACTGCGATCATCTCGTTCGCCTACATAGAGGAGGTTAAGGCTGATTTGTTTTTTGTCATCCGGGTAAAGATTTAAACTAAAGTTTCCTGTATGCAAAGGACGTCTGAGCAGACGGCTGCCATTAGTTTTATCTTTGGAGTCGGTATAGGTGTAGGTGATCTGTGCATCGAAGAAATCGGACGGATACCATTCAATAGAGGATTCGATTCCCTGCGTTGTAAGTCCATCAATATTTATATATCCATCAGTGAAGTCATAGGAAATATAATCATCGATATCATTGTGAAAATAGGTTAATGTCGCTATGAGGCTGCTATTGCAAAACGTTTGTTCAATTCCTAAATCCCAGCTAAAGCTTTCCTCTGGTTTTAAGTTCTCATTTCCGACATTGTATGGGGGTAATTGTCCATAAAGTTGATAAAGGGATGGAGCTTTAAAACCGGTACCGATAGATCCTTTTATGCGTGTTGCGGCATGTTTAATGTTGTACGTCGGGGCAAACCGCCAAGTGGTTTTATCGCCGAATTGGTTATGATCATCATATCGAACCCCAATTGCAGCAGAAAAGTCTTTAAGTGAAAACTGATCTTGCAAAAATAGAGCATTATTTCTTGAGTCTTCTTTATAGCTAAAGGCTGCATAGGTGACATCTGGATATGCGCTATAGTCTCCTAAGTAGGAGAATGAATCCATCTCTTCTTCCTCTGTTTCTGCTCCCAACACAATGGTTTGGTATTGCCCGAGGTGTATCGTGTTGAGCAGATCCAGTTTGGTTATCCTACCGTTATATTCGTAGCCATCGTAATAATTTGATCCTGTTGCGGTTCTGTTTTTATCTGTGACCGCAACTCCAAGAGCAATTTCCCAAAGATCGTTATAGAGGCTAGCTTTTCCTTCAATGCGACCAGCCAGAAGTTCTGAATCCTGTACGTAATTGCCATCCACAGGCCCGTAGGCATCATACTCATTTTCAGCATCATTGGAGTGAACATTAAGATTGATTGCAAATTTTTCCGATGGATTAACCCCAAGGTTAAAAGATATGGTCGTATTTTTAAAGCCATCATTCTCAGTGTTACCATCATTTTCGTTTGCGGAAGAGAATCCATCTGAATCTGTTCTGGAGATTGCAAAAGAGGATGAAACCATTTTTCTGCCAGCAGAGAACCCGGCTTTTTCAATCCAGGTGTTGTATGAACCTCCCTCAACTGAGGCGTAGCCTTCTGGTTGTTTCGAACCCTTTTTGGTGATGATATTGATAACACCACCGATGGCATCCGAGCCATAAAGAACGCTCTGTGCGCCACGTACTATTTCTATCTGGGCAATATTGTCAGTGCTTAAACTCTCAAAACTGGAGCCACCAATTGATGAGGCATCTCTGTATTCGATGCCATCAATCAGGAGCAATGTGTGTCTGGTGTCTGTTCCCCTCAAGTAAATCGAAACTTGTCCGCCCAGCGATCCCGTTCGCACAACATTAACCCCCGGGACAGTTCTGAGCACATCTATCACTTGATTCTGCTGCTTCGCCTCAATCTCTGCTGCGGTAATGACAGTGACTGAACTGGCTATCTGGCTCAGCGGAGTTTCAACTCTGGTGGCAGTTACCACAATAGGATCAAGTGTTACAACTTCTGCCTGAAGTGTTCCTGCTGTGAATAGCAGGGCACATAGTACGATGAAACTTTTCTGCATTTTGTTCCTCCTGTTTTCCCGTGAGAGCCGACGAACGCACAATAAAAAAACCCGACACCAATGACAGGTGCGGGTTTCCGTATTTTACCGCGCTCGTCCACGCTCCCTTGCCCGGGGAGATGAAAGTGGATGTTCTACGGTAGGTCTTCTGGCTTACGAGTTTTCAACATTGTTTCCTGTTGAAGAAGCGGACAGCCTTCCCGGGGGGGTCACCAGTGACATATTTTGTCCGATTCAACTCGATTACAGCGGCGGGTCCGTGGAGGATTTACACCTCACTTCCCTGTTTATGCTTTTTAAGCACCGTAAAACGATTCAATTGTGACTCTGCTTATAGAGGAATATCGTGTCTTCTGTCAATCAATACTAAAGTGTTTTGTTTTAACTTTAGCATTGTTGTTGTGACCAGTTGTACGAAGTGCCATGCATTGAAGCGGCTGTCGATCAATATCGGTCAAAACTGAATATTTTTTTACTCTGGATTCCCGCTATCAAGTGAGCCTCTTGCAAAACCCTTTAAAGTCCAGTGACCGTCATTCCCGCGTAGGCGGGAAACCAGAAGTTTTCTGGGTTTATCAAAAAACTGGATCCCCGTTTTCACGAGGATGACGACTTTTGCAAGAGGCTCAAGTGGTTACTAGTTTTAATAAAACCCCACCAGCCACTACGCAAAGTGAAGTCACTACCAGCAGGCGAAGTGCGACTTTAATTTTTTCTGGAATTATTTTCTCCAGCGGGTCTCCCAGATAAGGGCGGAATGATATTTTGCAGTCATAGCTGATTTTCCCACCCAGTTGGATAGCCAATGCTCCAGCAAAGGCTGCTTCGATCTGGCCACCGTTGGGGCTGGGGTGATTGTTCCGATCACGCCGAAAAATATGCCACGCCTGATTGCCGTCCTGTCTTAATATCCAGGCAGCCAGGGGCACCAACAGTGCGCTAATCCGCGCCGGGAGAAAATTGGCCAGGTCATCCAGTCGTGCCGCCGCCCAGCCAAACTGAAGATAGCGTTTATTCTTATAGCCCCAGGTTGAATCGAGGGTATTGATCGCTTTATACAGCATGGCACCCGGTGCGCCTGCGATTAGGGCGAAGAGCAGGGGAGCCGTCACTCCGTCCACGGTATTTTCGGCAATACTTTCGATCGTTGCTCGGGCGATCTCTTCTTCGTCCAGATCTTCTGTGTCACGTCCTACCAACATTGCCACTTTGTTTCTAGCCTGAGAGAGCTCTCTTGCGGCAAGTGCACGGTAAACCGCCAAGGCATGCTGACGTAAATCCTGCAGGGCAAAACAGGTGGTGAGGAACAAAATAGAGACCAGATCACCAAAGAGAGGATGGATGGCTGTCGCCAGATGGCAACAAAGCCAAACCAGACCGGTACTGATGGTTACGACCAGCAACGTGGCAATGATCCCGGCAATGCGGAGAGGAAGCATGCACCGTAATGGAACTTCAATAAATAATGCCAATTTCCCGATCCCTTTGACCGGATGGGGAAACCAGCGCGGATCGCCGCTTAAAAAATCGAGAAATAGCGCCAGTAGAATCTGTACCGACAACGGTATCACAACCCGAGCACCTGGTAGATTTTATCCATATCCAGAGAAGAACGAACCTGATCGGCCAAACGGTTGAGAGCGGGTTCCAGATCGTAGGGGGATTGTACTTTGCCGATCACTTGCCACCCTTTCCGTTGCCGCAGACGGTCAAGAAACCAGCGGCGGAAGCCATCCGCATCAAATACGCCATGCAAATAGGTTCCCCAAATATGTTCTTTCTCCGCCAAACAACTGCCGATGACCGCACCATCTTCGCGAAAAAGCAGAGGCTTAAGGTTGTTCCCGGCACTGGTTCCATGGTGAATTTCGTAGCCATGAAGGTGCTCGCTTGATGGCAGATGGGTCGCCTGACAACGACTCATCGTCTTATCCGGCTGTAAAACTGTATCCATCGGCAGTAAGTCCAATCCCTGACAGGTTATCCCGGAAGATTCAACCCCGTGGGGGTCGGCAATTTTTTTACCGAGTAATTGATAGCCACCACAGATACCAACAACCTCCGTTCCTCCTGCCTCTGCCAATTGGCGAACCGCATCGGCCAGCCCCGATTTGAGCAGATAATCGAGATCACTTATCACGTTCTTTGTCCCCGGTAGGATAAGCGCATCTGGCTGTCCCAGGTCGGCCACCTGACAGACCCGTCGCACATGGACATCGGCTTCGATCCGCAGGGCATCAACATCGGTAAAGTTGGAGATATGCGGCAGATCGATCAGGGCAATATCAAGAATATCACCCTCTTTTTTGTCCCCATCGAGCAGCCCGTCTTTGAAATCGACCGAGTCTTCCTCTGGCAGCCCGAGATTCTGCAGATAGGGAACCGTGCCAAAAAAAGGTTTTCCCGTATGGAGGGTGGTTAAATCCAGAGCATCGCCAAGGAGGATTTTGTCGCCACGAAACCGATTGATTACAAAACCGCTGACCAGTTGTCGCTCCCATTCGGTGAGGAGTTCCATCGTACCAACGAAGGAAGCAAACACCCCGCCCCGGTCAATATCTCCAACCAGCAGAACTTTGGCGTCGGCATAACGTGCCATGTTCATATTGACAATGTCGCGTGATTTAAGATTGATCTCTGCCGGGCTGCCTGCTCCTTCCAGCACCATGACCTGATGCTCACTGGCAAGGCTGTCGTAGCATTGTTGTACTTGGGTGAAAATCCCTGCCCGGCGTTCGGCATAGTCACGGAAATGCATGGTTTCCAGTACTTTGCCGCAAGCAATCACCTGCGATCCGGTGACGCTGCTCGGTTTGAGCAACACAGGATTCATCCGCACATCAGCATCCAGGCGACAGGCTTGTGCCTGGAGGATCTGTGCTCGACCCATTTCTCCACCCTGATAAGTGACCCCCGAGTTGAGTGACATGTTCTGCGCTTTGAATGGTGCAACCGACACCCCATCCTGATGGAGAATCCGGCACAGTGCTGCGGTGAGGATACTCTTTCCGGCGTTGGAACCGGTTCCCTGAAACATTATCGCTGGAGTTTTACGTCCTTTTTTCTTTGGCACTACTGCGTTAAGACATCGATTGAGTTCGACACAGAGGCTTTGCTGTTCCTCGGCAGTTCGCACAGCAACCCGAAAATAGCGATCGTCGAGCCCGTGGAAATTATTACAGTTACGAATCACAATCCCTTTTTTCAGTAACTTGTCTGCCAGGGTTGTCGCATCAATCGCAGGATGGTCGATTCGGATCAGGAGGAAATTGGCATCGCCGGAGAATGGATGTAGCCCGCGGATCGCCTTGAGTTGGGCAAACAGGTCGAGTCGTTGCTGCCGCACATAATCACGAGTCTGATGGAGGAAATCGCTGTCGTGTAAAGCGCGGATACCCACCGCTTGCGCAATCGTATTCACCGACCAATCGGGACGTAAATGACGCATGGCGGCAATCACTTGTTGATCTGCCAGGACATAGCCTAAACGTAGCCCTGGAATTGCCCATGATTTGGTCATCGATTGGACGATGATCAGGTTGGCAGGTCGCTGCCAGCGGAGAGAATTCTCCGGGTCGGTAAAATCGATAAAAGATTCATCGATAATGAAATAATTCTGCGGACGTTTCAGGATGAGTCCCCGTAACAATTGAGCATCACCCAACTGACCGGTGGGGTTGTTTGGGTGGCCAATAATCACCAGATGATCATCGGTCAGCATTGACGACAGCTGAGCAATATTGAGTTGAAACTCGTTTTTGGCCAACAAAGGTAAGGTATCAACTTGCAAACCAGCGACTTCCGCGATGGAGATGTAATCCCCGTAACTTGGAACCGGAATCAGGAGACGATTCTGTCCCAGAACCTGTGGTAGCAGATAGAGCAGTTCACTCGCGCCGTTTCCAACCATCACCTGATCAGGTTCAGTCTGGTGATGTGCGGCAAGTGCTGCGAGCAGTTCCCCTGCCTCGGGATCTGGATAGTGTGCCAGATGACTGACCTGAGTGCTAATCAATGGGCGTAACCAAGGTGGAAAACCAAGAGGATTGATGCTGGCAGAAAAATCGAGCAGTTCCCCTTGCGGTAAACCACTCATTTCACTGGCTCGACGTAGATTACCGCCATGCCTCTGTCCTGGATTCATTACATTATTCATTACATTATTCCCTGATAAGCAAGAATAACAACACCGAGTGCCGGTAATAATTCGACCAGTTCACAGGTCGCTCCCAGGGTGTCGCCAGTAAAACCACCAATCTTGCGCTGGCTGTAGAGACCCGATAGCCAGCTTCCAAAACAGACGACGGCAGTGACAAGTGATCCCATCATCCAACCCAAAAGGAAAAAAGAAGGAATTGACAATATGGCTAATGCAATAAACAAACGCACCCAACTGAATTGATTGCTGATAAAAGCCGCCGTCCCTTCGCGTCGCGCGTAAGGGAGCCAGCTGCTGATCACTGGCAACACACACCGTCCAGCAAGGGGCATCAACAAGATCGCCTGCCAACGCCAGACCAGCGGCAATGAGAGAAGCAGCATCAATTTGAGTAGCAGAACAATAACAATTGCTGTAACGCCCATGGGTCCCGAACGGCTATCCTTCATGATTTCCAGCATCTGCTCTCGTCCGCGGCTGCTGAAAAAAGCGTCAGCACTGTCAGCTAATCCATCCAGATGCAATGCGCCAGAAATTGCGATCATTGCCAGTATCAGTAGCACACTGGCAACCTGCATCGGTAACAACCAGCAGAGGAAAAGATCCAGAACTGCCATCATCAGGCCGATCAGCAATCCTACCAGGGGATACCAATCGGGGCTTTTGCGGAAGCTGGTTTCATCACCGCACCACGATTCTGGAATCGGTATAATAGTGAGGAACCGTAAGGCTGAAAAGAAGGGTTTTAAATCCATTCTGATATCATCTGACTATTTCGCTTCTGAAACAGCGGCTTCGCTGAATGTCGCCATCTCAGTTAAAATAGCGACAGCACCTTCAACCAGATTCATGGCGACCGCAGCCCCTGTTCCCTCACCGAGACGGAACTGCAGATCCAGAAGAGGCTCTTTTCCCAGATCGGCAAGTGCGGCAACCTGTCCTTTTTCGACACTCCGGTGTGCTGCAATCATATATTCCTTGCTTTTAGGAGCCAGTCGACCCGCAAGCAGTGCTCCAGCGGTTGAGATAAAGCCATCAATAATAATTGGTTTTTTCAGGGCAGCTGCACCCAGAACCAGACCCGCTATGCCAGCGATTTCAAAACCACCCACTTTACTTATGACATCAATTGGATCAGCAGGGTCTGGATTGTTGCGGCTCAGTGCCTTTTCGAGAACATCAATTTTATGTACCAGCTGCGCATCGTCCAGGCCGGTTCCACGACCGACAACATCCGCTATTGGTAGCTGGCATAAGGTTGCAACAATGGCACTGCTTGGAGAGGTGTTGCCGATCCCCATGTCACCGGTGCCAAACAGATCGGTGGAGTCCGCCAGCTCCTGCGCTACGCTGATACCTGCTTCGAGGGCTCTGACAGCTTGATCCCGGCTCATGGCGGGCTTTTCGGCAAAGTTATTGGTTCCGGAAGCAATCTTCCGGTCAAGAATGTTACCCTCAGCTGCAAGGATGGAAAGATCACCGGCAATCCCCATATCGACAACTTTGACATCGGCACCAGCTTGTCTGGCGAGGACGTTGATTCCTGCGACACCGTTAACAAAGCCACGCACCATCTCTACGGTGACCTCTTTGGGGAAAAGGCTGATCCCCGCATCGGTAATGCCGTGATCACCCGCCATAACAACAATGGTTTTGCGTTCTACACTGGGACGTATCGAACCACAGATACCTGCCAGATCCAGTGCCAGATCCATCAGTCGACCCAACGCCCAGTGGGGCATGATTAATTGATCCAGACGCTCTTTTGCCTGTGCACGAACAGTTTCATTCTGTCCAGCAATAGAATTAATGGTTTTGTTCAGTAAATTCATACAAATTGTTCTCCCTGTTTTAAGGTTAGTGGAATGCCCGAGATCATAAAGATAGCCTCGTCGGACAGTTTTGCTATGGTCTGGTTGCAACGTCCAAGACAATCCCGGTAACGCCTGGACACCGAATCCGCAGGCACCAATCCCATCCCCAGTTCATTGGTTACAAAAATAACGGTCTGATTCGTTTTTCGACAGCTATTAACCAGCTCTATACATTGTTTGCTGATCATCTGTTCGGTCAAAGTTTTCCCCTTTTGTTCCGCTTCGTAGAGGAGATTGTTAATCCATAAAGTCAGACAATCGATGAGGAGCACGTCAAAATGACTCGCTTGTTCAATTGCTGCGATCAAGTCGAATGGTGCTTCAATTGTTTCCCATTCCTGATTTTTTCGTTGCTGTTGGTGGAGTACAATACGCTCCTCCATCTCTTCATCAATCCGTGGACAGGTTGCCAGGTAAGCGCGTTTGCCGGGAAAGCTTTCTGCAAGCTTCTGAGCATAATTACTCTTGCCGCTACGACATCCGCCGCTGATATAGGTCAAACGAGCCATAGTTTCTCCAAAAAAAATCCCGGAACCTGTTTGTTCAGGCTCCGGGATACCGTTTTTATCCGTTGGATTTATCTGCCAGGATCCTCACTCCACGAAGCTCAGGCAGTCGTACTCAGGAAAAGAAAGTATCTGGCTTCCGGTAAAATCGATTTCTCCGGTTACAGTGGCGGGTCCGCGACGGATTTTCACCGTCTTCCTTTTTCTTCATGTTTGTATCGGGTTGATTAGAATGTAAAAAGCTCTCTTCTGCAAGAAAAAATTTGGATAAAAATATTTTTTACGGGCAGGTATTTTGTCATCACTTGAAATTGTGTTACTTTGTTTTTTCAAAAACTGCGGGATAAGGCAGAAAACAGAAAGGGGCAGGGATGATTTTTGAAAAAATAGGGCTGCAGGTGCCGAAAATTCTGTTACCGAAAAAAGGGACAGATATGCAGCGTTGGTCGGTGATTGCCTGCGATCAGTATACCTCTGATCCAGACTACTGGCAGCGGTTGGAACAGCGGACGGCAGGAACTATTTCAACCTTGAATCTGGTTTTCCCCGAAGTTTTTCTCGATGCTGCAGATACCGAACAGCGAATTGCATCTATCAACCAGGCCATGGAAGCTTACTTGGCTGATGGTAGTTTAGAAGAACTTTCCCCCGGATTTGTTCTGGTTGATCGTAAAACTGCAGCGGTTGAGTCACGCAAAGGGTTGATTGTGGCACTCGATCTGGAACATTACGATTACGCCAAAGGGGCGCAAAGTCTGATTCGGTCAACCGAAGGAACCATCCTTGATCGATTACCGCCACGGATCAAAGTCCGTCAGAATGCGCCGATTGAACTGCCGCATATCATGGTGTTGATCGATGATCGACAGCAAACGGTTATTGAACCACTGTTCAATGAGGATCTGGAAACAGTCTACGATTTTGAACTTTTGGAAAACGGTGGACATCTCAAAGGATATCGCATTGATCAACCAGAGCTGATCACCCAAATCACGACAGCACTGGAAAAAATGGCTGACCCTGCCGCTTATCGTGCAAAGTACAAAGTTGATGGTGAAGTGATGCTCTATGCGATGGGGGATGGTAATCACTCCTTTGCCACGGCAAAAGCGATCTGGACGCAACTGAAAGAAGAGGCTGAGGATCCTGCTGCGGTGATGAATCACCCCGCCCGCTTTGCTCTGGTCGAACTGGTCAATGTTCACGATCCTGGACTGGAGTTCGAGGCGATCCACCGGGTCTTGTTTAATGTGAATTGTGTCCATCTTCGACAACGGATGGAGGCCTTTTTTGCAGCACGCAACACGCCCATGAGTTTTGCTTTTTGTACTGACCTTGCTGATGCCGAAGCGGCTGCGGAGAGCAAGGAGGCTGCCCACGCTTTTCCGATTGTTCTGGGCGGTCGGTTCGGAGTCTGTACGGTTGAAAACCCGGAATATAACTTGGCGGTCGCAACATTGCAGGCGTTTCTCGATCATTACCTGCAGGAAAATCCAACGGTACGCATCGATTATATCCATGGCAAGAAAGCGGTGACCAACCTTGGTAGCGAAATGGGTCGTGTGGGTTTGTACTTGCCCGCTATTTCCAAGTACGACTTGTTTAAAACGATTGTGCTGGATGGGGCGTTGCCGCGTAAGACTTTTTCACTAGGTGAAGCGGATGAAAAACGTTTTTATCTGGAGTGCCGCAAGATTTGCTAGCAGATTTTGGAGTTCATTGATTGAATACGCGATATTACCAACCAATTCCCTGTGGAGCCAATCTGCCATTGGATAATCCCCATGCGTTTTCTGTCTCTATGCCGACCTATCAGGATGTGGTTGATTACGAAGAGGAGGCTAACGGTATCTTTGACCGGGTTAAAAATGCCTACCCCCGTATTTTGTTTCATCCCTATGTAAAGGAAGCGGCGCAGTTCATCAGGACGAAAAAGGATCTTGATGCCAATGGAACCTGCTACATTCTTCCATCACTGAAATCTGCAAATCATGTTGCGGAGTTGTCAGAAACATCTCCAGAAATCTATGCGTATGATGAGTATGCCATTGCATACTTTCCCGTGGATACAACCGATACCCCTGCTGACTACTACGCTTTTATGAAACACTGCGGGTATATGATCTACTCCCGTGAAGCGGAAGATTTTCTCCGTTCTCACGACATTGAACTTCCCGAGTGGATTGAAGATTATAATAACACCAATCCGGAGGAGAAGATTCTCACTATCCTCCAGCAGGGTTACGGCAAGTCAAGAATTACCCTCTGCGGATCGGGGATGAACGCAATCTATGCAGCATATGCGGCAATTAAAGAGTCCGTTTCTGCAGAACGGGACATTTTTGTTCAGTATGGTTGGATCTATATTGACTCGATTCATATTCTCAGGAAGTGCAGCAATGAGTTTCATCAGATTGGGCGTGTTACCGATTTTGAAGAGCTTAAGACTTTTCTTGAGAAAAACGGCAAGCGTGTTGCCGGTGTAATTACTGAGACGGTGTCCAATCCTCTTCTCCAGTCACCGGATCTTCCCGCTCTTGCAGGATTGTCACGACAGTACGGATTTACGGTCATTCTTGATAATACTTTTGCCACCCCGTGGAACGTTGATGTAACTCCTTATGCCGATATCATTATTGAGAGCCTCACCAAGTTCGCATCGGGAAAAGGTGATTGCATGGGGGGTGCTATCATCATTCCAGAACAGTCAGAGCTTTCGGAAGCAACTGAAAAGACATTGCAAAAGTATGTGATTCCTCTTAAAGGAAGAGAGCTGCAGCGTCTTGGTTGTACCATCAGCGGATACCATGAACGGGTCAAACAGGCAAACCACAATGCTGCAATCCTTGTTGATTTTCTGGTACACCATCCCCAAGTAAAAGTTGTTCACCACGTCTATTCGGCTGCAACCTGCAAAAGTTACTGCAAGATCGCAAAAGACGACAGCTGTTATGGCGGTGTTATTTCATTCGTTGTTGATGGTGATTTTCAGACTTTCTACGATAATCTGACTCTCCCCAAGGGCCCCAGTCTTGGATGTGATTTCCCGCTGGCCATGTGCTACACCCTGCTGGCTCACTGGGATCTGGTGAATGAACCGGAACAGAAAACCCTCAATGAAATGGGGCTTTCCCCATGGCTGATCCGTCTCTCTGTGGGGGAAGACTCACCACAGCTTATAATTGAAGCTATGGAGAAAGCATTTAAAACTCTTCGATCGTGATAACAAAACGGGCTGAGCCGTATAGCTCAACCCATTTGTAGATTTAATTTCTTTAGACGTCTTTTCTGGTAAAACTCAGGCATCATTTCCTTGCGGAAGAATCAGGTTCAGTAAGACTCCAACAACACCCGCCAGACCAATCCCTCCCAGTTTAACAATCGCAAGATCAAAGCTCATTCCACCAATGCCAAAGACCAGAATGATTGCGACAATCGCCAAATTACGTGGTTGCATCAGATCGGTTCCAGCTCTGACCAGAGTGTTAATGCCGATGACGGCTATTGCTCCGAACAACAGCACCATAATCCCACCCATGATCGGTACGGGAATTGAGTTCAAAAATCCGCCCAGTTTACCGATAAAAGCGAGGAGAATTGCGGTAATGGCTGCCCAGGTCATGATCGCAGGGTTGAAAGACTTTGTCAGCGCCACTGCACCGGAAACTTCTGAATAGGTCGTATTTGGTGGCCCACCGACAAAAGCAGCCATGCTGGTCGCGATACCATCGCCCAGTAAGGTGTTCTGGATGCCGGGATCTTCGACGTAATCCTTTCCAGTAATACCACCAATCGCCAATACATCACCAAAATGCTCAATTGCCGGGGCAATGGCGACCGGGACGATAAATAGAATTGCCTCCAGATTCCAGGTAGGGAAGGTGAAGTTTGGCATAGCAAACCAGGGAGCTGCGGCAACCTTCTGCATCGATATTAACGCTGGGCCAGTCCAGTTTTGCAGTGTGCCGGGGTCAAAAGCGGCTTGGGTGGAAGCGGTGAAACCGGTACCATCAAGGATCAGCGCTGTGACATAGCCTGCAATGATCCCACTTAATATTGGAATCAATTTGAACAATCCGCGACCGAGTAGGGAGACTAGAATCGTGACTGCTAAAGCAACTCCAGCAATGATGAAGGCAGTTGTTTCTGGAACCAGCCAGGCAGAACCATCACCGGTGCGACCTGAGGCCATATGGATGGCCACTGGTGCCAGTACTAGACCAATCACCATAATCACTGGCCCAGTGACAATTGGTGGTAAAATTTTGTGAAGAATTCCTGATCCAAAAATTCGCACAATTAAACTCAGAACGACATAGAGCAGCCCGGCAGCAGCTAATCCACACATAGTACCGGCAATTCCCCATTCGGCAACCCCGTAGATAATCGGAGCGATAAATGCAAAACTTGATGCCAGAAAGACCGGAACTTTTCCACGAGTGATCAGTTGGAACAGCAGAGTCCCTGCTCCGGCGGTAAATAATGCAACATTGGCGTTGAGTCCCGTCAATAGAGGAACCAACACCAGAGCACCGAATGCAACAAACAACATCTGAGCACCGAGCAGACAGTCTTTCAGGCGAAAATTATAATCTGTGGGGGACGGGGACTGATCCATGATTTTGCGTCCTTTTCAGGTTTGGGGTGATTGATTCGTTGTGTATTTAATCTTGTACTTAGCGACCGCAGTACGCAGAAAACTTTTTAACGGAGAGGTGTAAAGGGCGCTGAGATCGCAGAGAAAGCCCTAATGCTTTTTGGGTTAAAACCTTAAAAAAGTTTTTGTTCTCTCTGCTCCTCTCTGTCTCTGCGTTAAAAAGTTTTGACTTTGATTTTCTTTGTATCTTGGTGGCTATCCCGCTTTTATGGTTTTAGCACTTATTTCGTTCCAAATATTTTATCTCCCGCGTCACCAAGACCGGGAAGGATATAGCCGTCTTCATTCAGACGCTCATCAATTGATGCAACATAGATATCAACATCAGGATGTTCTTTTTTGACCCGGGCGATTCCTTCTGGAACTGCGACTAGAAAGAGACCGCGGATACTGGTACATCCAGCCTTTTTCAACATACTAATACAGGCCACCAGTGATCCCCCGGTCGCCAGCATTGGATCAAGGATCAGAGCTGTGCGGTTATCAATATTGCTGGTGAATTTTTCATAATAAGTGACAGGCTCCAGGGTTTCCTCGTTGCGGTAGAGTCCAACAACACTGACGCGGGCACTGGGAATCAGGTCGAGAACCCCATCCATCATTCCCAGTCCAGCACGGAGAATTGGAACCACAGTGATCTTTTTTCCTTTGATTTTTTCAACATTGACTGGGCCGTTCCATCCGGTGATTGTTTCCGGCTCGGTTTCTAAGTCTTTGGTTGCTTCATAGGTCAGTAAACGGGCAATTTCAGAGGCAAGTTCACGAAAATCTTTGGTGCTGATATCATGCTGGCGTATCAGGCCGAGCTTATGTTTGACCAGGGGGTGATTGACTTCAAAAACGGCCATGAGTTTCTCCTTGGGAAATGGATTTTGATGGATTTAACTGCGCAGCATAAAAGTATCGATTCGGTTGGTCAAGGACTTAGCCGGTGAAATTGTGTTAGTCTTGGATAATGTGTTTGTGCGGGTAGGGAAAACACCCTTTCTTCTTGTTGCTAAGTTGCGCTATAGTGCGCGGCCGATCCATTTTGGGTTCTTTTTAGGGAGTTATTGCCGGATGGTAGCAGTTTCAATTAAACATCGTGCCGAATATTTTGCCCTGCGGGGTATTGCGGCACTTGTCAGGAGTTTACCACGTAAGGTGGCTCTGGCTTTTGGACGGGTCGCAGGACGTTTGTCAATGAAAGTCTTGCCAGGTCGCTATCGGCTGGCAAAAGAAAATATGACTTTGGCATTACCAGAATTGAGTGCAGAAGAGATTGAAGAAAATGTACGAAAGAATTTTGAGCATATCGGGGTCAGTGGTGTAGAGATGCTGCGGCTGGATATGTTCAAGCCTGGAAGCGGTGATATCCAGCGCTATTTCGATATTGAAGATCTGGGTTTTCTACGTGATGCGCTGACATTGAAGAAGGGAGTCCTTCTGCTAACCGGGCACTTGGGTTTCTGGGAAATTGGATTATTTAGCCTGCCTGAGCTTGGTATCGCTTTTGATGTTGTGGCTAAGCCGCTGAAGAACCCTTTGGCAGATGCGTACTTTGAGAAAATCCGGAAGAATTTTGGCGCAGAGGTTTTGAATAGCCGAAAGGGAGCCCGGAAAATTCTTAAATCATTGGCCGCTGAGCGGGTTGTCGGGATCCTTCTCGATCAACATATCTCTCCTCCGGGTTCAGTAGCGACTGAGTTTTTTGGTCGCAAGGCTTATACCACGACTGCTGTCGCCAATATGGCGATGAAGTATCAGATTCCTATTGTGCCGGTGTTTTGCCTGCGTCAACCTGATGATTGCTATAAAATCTGGGCGGAGCCAATGGTAATGCTAACCGGCAAAGGTGACGATGCAGTTATTGAAAATACCCAACGGTTGACCGATATCATTGAAGCTGCGGTACGCAAAGATATCAGCCAGTGGTTCTGGATGCACAAACGCTGGCGGGTTAAAGCTGACACAAAAGGACAAAATACCAGTGAGTAAAGAATTACAGCGAGAAATAGCTAAACGGAGAACTTTCGGCATAATCAGCCACCCCGATGCCGGTAAAACCACTCTGACAGAGAAATTATTGTTGTTTGGTGGGGCGATCCAGATGGCTGGAACAGTCAAGGCACGGAAATCGAATCGTCATGCCACCAGTGACTGGATGAGTATTGAGAAAGAGCGGGGGATTTCTGTCTCTTCGTCGGTGATGAAATTCAATTACCGCAATTTTGAAATCAATCTGCTTGATACCCCCGGGCACCAGGATTTTTCTGAGGACACTTATCGGGTTTTGACCGCTGTTGACAGCGCCTTGATGGTGATCGACAGTGCCAAGGGAGTCGAGCCGCAGACCGAAAAGCTAATGGAGGTCTGCCGGATGCGCAACACACCGGTGCTGACTTTTATCAACAAGCTCGATCGCGAAGGTCTCTCTCCTCTCGATCTTCTTGCTGATATTGAGGAGAAGTTGCAGATTGAATGTACTCCTCTTTCCTGGCCAATCGGGATGGGGAAACGCTTTAAGGGGGTCTATAATCTTTATCGAAAAGAGCTAAATCTGTTCCGACCTGGTGATGATATTCGTAGTACTAAAACGGTAAAAATTGCTGATTTGAACGATCCACAGTTGGATGAATTACTGGGGGTTCAGGCGGCTGAATTGCGAGAAGATATTGAACTCCTGGAAGGTGCTGCCAATCCATTTAATCTGAACGACTATCTCCAGGCCAGCCAAAGTCCGGTCTTTTTCGGTAGTGCCATCAACAATTTCGGTGTGCAGGAGATGCTTGATGCGTTTGTTGAGTTGGCTCCAGCACCGGGTTTGCGGGAAACGGTAGAACGGATTGTCGCACCGGATGAAGAACAGTTCTCCGGGTTTGTTTTTAAAATTCAGGCAAATATGGATCCTGCCCACCGTGACCGGATCGCTTTCTTGCGAATTTGTTCCGGAAAATTTACTCGCGGAATGAAGGTGAAACATCATCGTATTGGCAAAGAAATTTCCCTCTCAAATGCGACTATTTTTATGGCTCAGGATCGAGCCCATATTGAGGAGGCTTATCCCGGTGATATTATTGGCTTGCATAACCACGGGACAATCAAGATTGGTGATACTTTTACGACTGGTGAGCCTCTTAAGTTTACCGGAATTCCCAGCTTTGCCCCGGAACATTTCCGCCGTGTCCGTTTGAAAGATCCATTAAGATCAAAACAATTGCAGAAAGGTTTGACTCAGCTGGCAGAAGAGGGCGCAGTACAGGTTTTCAAACCAGTGACCGGAGCAGAATTTATCCTCGGGGCAGTTGGTGTATTGCAGTTCGACGTGACCATGGAGCGACTCAAGGCTGAATATAATGTCAACGCTGTTTACGAGGGGGTTGATTACACCACTGCACGGTGGATTGAATGTGCTGACCGGAAACTGTTTGAAGAATTTCAGAAAAAGGAACAGGGGCGTTTGGCTCACGATGCTGAAGGCCACCTGACTTATCTTGCGGCGAGCGAATGGCGCTTGGAGCGTACCATGGAACAGTGGGAAGGGGTGCGGTTTTTGAAATCCCGTGAACATAGTTGATCATACGAGAAAGATTGAATAGTTCTGAAAGGGGTCGCAATGCGGTTCCTTTTTTTGTTGTTTATTCGACTATTTTCCTGTTATATTTGTTGTGATTCATTATTTGTCTATCATTTTGATGGGGTCTGTTAGTGCATATAAGCTTTTCCTACCGTTTCTGGTTGTTATTGCTCCTCTGTGGCAACTTTTTCTGGGTGTCTCCGGTGTTGGCCGACGATCGGTTTAAGGTTCTGGTGGTTTTCAGCTATGAAGAGAATGCAGCTTGGGATATTGAAATTCGTGAGGAGATAGAAAAGGTTCTCAGCCCATTTGCCGAGCTCTCTTTTTTTTATATGAATACTAAAGTGGCACCGGAAGGTGGGTCGAATAAGGCTGCCGAGGCGTTTTCTCTCTATCAACAGATTCAACCGGATGGTGTGATTGCTGTTGATGACAATGTCCAGGCAATGTTTGTTGTCCCCTATTTGAAAAATCAAACAACTATCCCGATCATGTTTTGTGGTGTGAATGCAAGTCCTGAACTTTACGGTTATCCAACGCAAAATATTTCAGGAGTTTTAGAACGCTTCCATCTAGAAGAGTCAATTTCATTGTGTCGGCAGCTCGCTGGTCATATTGAGACGTTTGCGTTTATGGTTAAAGCTGGACCAGTTGCCAGATTGATTGCTGCGCAGTTGGAGACAGAGAAACATTTGTTGTCTGCACGAATGGTTAGGTTCTTGACTCCAAAAACAATGGCAGAAGCACTTAAAATGGCGGAAAATGCTCAAGAAGATACTGATCTGTTGTTTTTGGTTGCTCTCTGGGGGATGGACGATAGTAAAGGTAAAAAATTGCGAGAAGAAGATTTAATCCCTCAAATTGTTAAAGTATTTGGAAAATCAACAACGGCAATTGCGGAATCTGTTGTCAAGCAGGGTGCATTGTGCGCTGTCATTACGAATGGGAGGGAACATGGTTATCGTGCCGCTAATATGCTGTTACAAGCGATGCGTGGGGTTCCCATTGATCAACTTCCGGTTACCTGCAATTCTCAGGGGAAAAGAATGATCAATGTTTCCACCTTGCAGCAATTAGGAATTACCCCCCCACCGATGGTATTGCGGGGTGCCGAACTAGTACGAAGTCCGCAAAAATAAACTTTTCCAAAAATGAGAAAATAATGAATCAGCCGGGGAGAAAAATATCAATCAAGGGGAGATTGAGGGAGATGTCCCTGGTTGTTATTCTGCTTTTCCTTCTGGCTGTCACCATTCTCTACTTTGCTTCCAGAAGGGTAAGTTCAAGAGTTGATCGAATTGTTGAAGAGAGTCTCCAGACAACAGTTAAAAATTCGCAGAACAGTCGCGATTTTGGATTATTGCATGTGCGTTTAAGTGTTTTTACAAATACATTTTATATTGATGACAAATGGTATGACACTGAAAGCAAAGGTCTGCGGGAAGAAATTCGGAATTTGCAGATGTCTTCTTCTGGTTCAGATTTTGAGGGTCTTCTAGTCCAATTGGAAGAACAGTTTTCAGTGTATCTAAAACGGCGTGAATGGGTCAATTATCTTCTTTTCTGGCGCTCTGAGCAGGACAAGGATATTGGGGAATTGTTCACCCTGCTGCAGGAAATAATTGCTGAAAAAATGATAGAAACAACCCTTGAGGGGGGTGAAACTGATTATCTGGAGCAGTTGGTTGTTCTGGTCTCCGGTTATCGGGAAAGCCTGTTCGAAATTATAAAGCTCAATGCCGAAGAGAATCCCGCACACTTGCTTTCTCTCCCTATTGATGCACCTATCCCATTAGAGACCGAATTGCAAAATCTGATTATGCGGCTGGGTACTTTAACCGCCTCGGAACCACCTATTGATCGTTTAGGGCGGCATCTGGTTGACCGTTTTGCCCATTATCAATATCTGATGCAACAGTATCAGGGGGGGATGGTTCGACTCGGAGAATTAACCCGGAACCTAGACCAGATAACTGTACAAATTTTATCGAGTATGGAGCAATTGGATCAGCAGACAGTTACGGCAATGGATGACGTCAGATTTGAAGTCAGAAATTCCGTTCTGACGACAGTGGTCTCGGTACAGGTTCTTTTGCTGCTGTTGGCTTTGTTATCATGGTTTTCCCTGAGAAATCTGTTCAAAAATCACATTCAGACACCCATGACCTTGATCAATAACCGACTGGAAAAATTCCAGCAAGGTGATCATTTCTCACCGATGCAATTGGGACGGCATGATGAATGGGGGGACATAGAGAAAGTTTTCAACAGAATGCTTCTTAATCTTCAGGAGAGTGTTTCTGCTCTACAGGAATCTGAAAAACGGTATCGGGGAATATTCACCAATGCAACAGAAGGTATTTTTCGCGCGACTGTTTCCGGGGAATTTTTAGAGTTGAATCCTGCGGCGGTTGTCATGCTTGGCTATGATTCGGCTGAAGAGGCTTTTGTTGGGTTTTCTGATCTTGGACGGCAACTGTACCAGGATCCGCGCGCTCGCAAGAAAATGCTTGCCAGATTGTATGAGCAGGACAGTCTCTTAAACTATGAAGTGCGGCTGCTGCGTAAAAATGGGGATACTTTCTGGGCGTCAATCAACAACTATCTGATTCGAAATGATGAGGGGGAAATTCTCTATATTGAAGGGACTATTCGGGACATCTCCACCCAGAAGTCTGCTCAGGAATCGATACGGCAATTGCAGCTTTATCTGCAGAATATTATTGATTCGATGCCCTCGGTGTTGATTGGTGTCGATATTAATATGCAGGTAACCCTTTGGAATAAGCGAGCTGAGCAGGAAAGTGTCTTTACGGCCGCTGAAGCCAAGGGACTTTCCATAGAGAATGTTTTCCAATTGTTCGACCCATCGGCATATATGCCAAAGCTGTTGGAGACAATACGAACCCGAAAGGCGACTCGGTTACTAAAAGTTGAGGGTATCAAAAAGCCCGAAGATGACTGTAGCCGTTTTTTTGATATTTTGATCTATCCGCTTTCCCTGACAGGTGCCAGCGGTGCGGTCATTCACATGGACGATGTTACGGAGCGGTTGCAGTTGGAAGATATGATGGTTCGTTCAGAAAAAATGCAATCCATTGGTGGGTTAGCTGCTGGATTAGCCCATGAGATCAACAATCCACTGGCAGTAATCTTGCAAAGTATACAGGTCTTGAGCCGACGCTTATCTCCTGATTTGAGTAAAAACCAGGAAACGGCACAAGAGCTGGGAACAACGATCGAAGCAATTGTCGAATATTCCCGGCTTCGTGGTTGTGAAAAGATGATCCACTCGATCTCTGATGCCGGGCAACGTGTGGCAAAAATTGTTGAAAATATACAGAGTTTCAGCCGTCGGGGAGCCTCCAGTTTTATCCCCTGTAGTATCTCTGATCTGCTGGAGAGAATGGTTGAACTTGCCGGAAGTGACCACGACATGCGGAACTATTTTGATTTTAAGAAAATTCGCATAGTCCGTGATTACCATTCAGTTCCAGATTTGTGTTGTGAAGCGGGTCAAATTCAACAGGTATTTCTCAGCTTGTTGAAAAATGCCGCCCAGGCACTGAGTCACAATACTGATGAGCCACAGATAACCCTGAGGATTTTGCCTTCCGGGAAAGACCATGTTCGGGTGCAAATTGAAGATAACGGGTCGGGGATGGAAAGGGAGGTTATCGCAAAAATATTCGACCCTTTCTACACGACTCGAGAGGTTGGTCTGGGTACTGGGCTAGGATTGTCAGTTGCCTATTTTATTGTGACTCAAAATCACAAGGGAAGCCTGAGTGTGGTTTCTGAGGTCGAAACGGGGAGCTGCTTTGATTTGGTTCTTCCGCTAAAGCATAACGAAGAGACCTTGGTCTTTTGATGGTGACGCCACCGTATCCTCTATCTAAACAGTCGGGAGGCTCAGATGGCTGTTATTAGTTGGAAAGAAATTTATGCGACCGGTATTGTTGCCTTGGATGAGGAACATCGTGGTCTGATTCAGGAGATCAATCGCTTATACGAAGCGGTTCGGGACAAGCGTGGCGAGGACGTTACGGAGGGAATACTGACCGCATTGGTGGCCTATACTGTTGATCATTTTCAGCATGAGGAAAAATTGATGGCGGAGTATCATTTTCCCGGACTTGAGGAACATCAGAAAATTCATCAGGAACTGATTGCGACTGTTGAGGAACTAAAAGAGCGGGCAACCTCTGGCACGGAAGATTTAGCCAGGGAATTATTAATATTTTTACGGACGTGGTTGTTGGAGCATATCCTGAAAGTAGATAAAGAGTATGGAGCTTTTCTGGAGTCTCGTGGCGGGCGTTTCATCGAGTAGTAACTATCTGCTAGGCTATAATTTTTTTGAATCTGTGGACTGTTCGGTATCGGACAGTCTTTTTGTTTGATATCCCTTGCAGATCATGACTTAATCTGGTGATAATAAAACAACCTGGTTATGCATTATATTCCAGTAAATTATAAATAACCTCCTTCTCCCTAGATGGGAGAGGTCTGGATTGAAGGTGGGTCACCATGAATGTCCCCCCTCCCACAAGGTGGAGGAGGAATGCTCAACGTTGTGCATAGCCGGATAAAAAAATTCTGTTTTGGGTCTGAAAGGACAAGTGAAGATGAATGGATTGTCAAAAATATCGATCAAACAACTATTGCAGTCACAACAGCCGGAAGAAACTGTTTGTATCAAGGGCTGGGTGCGTTCTCTCCGACGTGGCAAGGGGGTCGCTTTTATAACCTTGAATGATGGGAGCTGCTTTGCTTCTCTGCAGGTTGTTTTAACCCCGGAACTAGATAATTATGAAGCTGTGGCAAAAGTTGGTACCGGTGCCAGCCTGGCAGTTATCGGGCAATTGGTTGAATCACCGGCGGCGGGGCAGGTTTGGGAAGTACAGGCACAGGCGATTGACATTATCGGTACTGTCGATGAAAATTATCCGCTGCAGAAAAAACGCCATAGCTTCGAATATTTGCGTTCAATCGCCCATTTGCGACCACGTTCCAACACTTTTGGTGCGGTGTTCCGGATGCGCAGTGCTCTTGCTTTTGCGACCCATCAATTTTTCCAGCAGCGCGGTTTCCTCTACGTACAGACACCAATTATCACTGCCAACGATTGCGAAGGGGCGGGGGAAATGTTTCGGGTCAGTACCCTGGATCCGAAAAATCCTCCCCAACAGGGTGGCAATGTCGACTGGACGCAAGATTTTTTTGGTGAGCGCACCGGTCTCACCGTGAGTGGACAATTGCAGGGGGAACTCTTTGCCACGGCTTTCTCCGATATTTATACTTTTGGACCGACCTTCCGGGCAGAAAATTCCAATACCAGTCGCCATGCTGCCGAATTCTGGATGATTGAACCGGAAATCGCTTTTGCCGACCTGCGCGATAACTGTCAACTGGGTGAGGATTTTCTCCGTTACATGGTTGTCTATGCCTTGGAAAATTGTCAGGAAGACCTTGCTTTTTTCAACCAGCGGATCGAAAAAGGTTTGCTCGATAAATTGGAAGCGCTAGCTAAAGCGGAGTTCCAGACTATCAGCTATACCGAAGCGGTCGAACAACTACAAAAATCGGGGCAGTCATTTGAGTTTCGAGTAGAATGGGGAGAAGATCTGCAATCGGAGCATGAACGTTATTTGACCGAAAAAATCTTTAATGGCCCAGTTTTTGTGGTCGACTATCCCAAACAGATCAAAGCCTTTTATATGCGGCTGAATGAGGATGAAAAGACCGTCGCTGCAATGGATCTTCTGGTTCCTCGGGTTGGGGAAATTATCGGCGGAAGCCAGCGTGAAGAGCGTTTTGAAGTGCTGAAATCACGGATGGAACTGCAGGGGATTGCTGCTGCTGATATGGACTGGTATCTCGATATCAGACGTTGGGGGAGCTGCCCCCATGCGGGCTTTGGCTTGGGTTTTGAACGTTTATTGATGTACTTGACCGGGATGGAAAATATCCGCGATGTTATCCCTTTCCCACGGACTCCGGGACATGCACAATTTTGATTTGAAAAAATTATTTCACTCTCTTCTGGTCGTGCTTTTTATTATTTTCTTCAGTAACAGTGTTGCTGTCGCTGAAGAACCGGTGCGTCAAGATCTGCCAGTACGGATTGGCGGAGATTACAACTATCCTCCCTATGAATATCTGGATCACGATGGTTTGCCAACTGGTTATAATATTGAACTGAGCCAGGCAATTGCCCGGGTGATGGGGATGGAAATCAATATTCAACTCGGTTCCTGGGGAGAAATGCGTCAGGCACTGGAGAACGGTGATGTCGATATTCTGATGGGAATGGCGCATACCAAAGAGCGTCTGGGAGAAGTTGACTTTTCTATTCCCCATGCAAAAGTGCATCAATCTATCTGGATTCGTGACGATAACGAAACCATCCGCAAGGTCAAAGATCTGGTTGGCAAAGAGGTTATTGTGATGAAGGGGAGTGTGATGCACGATTTCATGCTCGAAAACGAGATTTCCGCTGATCTTTTTATGGTACAAACCCTGGCAGATGCTCTAAATCTGTTGGCTTCGGGTCATCATGATTGTGCCTTGGTGGCGAAACTTCCCGGTGAATACCTACTGAGTGACCCGAAACTGGACAATATCCATCCCATTGCTCGCCCATTGATTGCGCAGGATTACGGATTCGCAGTCAAAAAGGGAAATCTGGAGCTGCTGGCGCAGTTCAATGAGGGTCTGTCTCTATTGAAAAAATCTGGTGAATACCGCCAGATCAAGGAGAGATGGCTTGGGGTTCTCCAACCTGAACCAATATCCTGGACCGATTTCGTTCGTTATGGTGCGCTGGTTGTCGGACCTTTATTGCTGGTATTGATTGCCTTTGCCCTATGGTCGAGGACTTTGCGCCGACAGGTTGCTTTAAGGACAGAAGAATTAGAGCGTGAAATTGCGGAACGGATGCGCTCTGCGGAAGAATTACAGCTCCGCCAGAAACAATTGTTGCATGCCGATAAAATGACCTCTTTGGGGGTTCTTGTGGCGGGGGTAGCTCACGAAATCAATAATCCCAATGGTTTGATTCAGCTCAGTCTGCCGCAGCTAAGCAAGTCTTATCAGAGTATTGAGCCGATTCTTGATGACCATTATCAAAGACAAGGTGATTTTAAACTCGGTTGGTTTGGCTATTCGCGGATGCGCCAGGAAATCCCCAAAATGCTGCAAGAGATGATGGAAAGTTCCAATCGAATCAAGCGGATTGTTGAGGATCTAAAAGATTTTGCTCGGCGTAATGATTCCGGTTTGGATGATATGGTTGATTTGAATGAAGTCATCCGTTCGGCGCTGCGGCTGGTTGATAATACTCTGCGAAAGTCAACTCGTCACTTTCGGGTTGATTATTGTCCTGAATTATCCGGTTTTCGTGGCAATGGTCATCGGATCGAACAGGTTGTTGTTAACCTGATTTTGAATGCTTGTCAGGCTTTAACGTCTATGGATCAGGCAATTGAATTGCGTACTTATCAGCTAAAAGATGAAGAGATGGTGGTTTTGGAAGTCCATGATGAAGGACGTGGTTTGAACGAAGAAACTTTGCAACGAATTACAGACCCATTTTTTACGACCAAACGAGAAACTGGTGGAACGGGTCTTGGCCTTTCGGTTTCTGACGGTATTGTTAAGGATCATCACGGTCGGTTGGAGTTTTCAGGACAGACTGGCAAGGGGATGATGGTGCGCTTGCTGTTGCCAATCTATGTGGACAAGGAACAGGAATAATGGAAAAAAAACTATATCCTTCTTTTGGGGTGTTGCTCGTGGATGATGAGATCCCCTGGCTGCGGAGTTTGAGCCTAACTTTAGAAGGGCCGGGGGGGGTTACTAATTTGCATCAGTGTCAGGATAGCCGTGAGGTGATGTCGGTATTGGAGCGGAACGATATTGGTCTGGTGTTGTTGGATTTGACTATGCCGCACATCTCTGGAGAACAGTTGCTGGAGCAGATTGTCACTGAATATCCGCAGATCCGGGTCATTATCCTCAGTGGAATGAATCAACTGGAAACGGCGGTTAATTGTATGCGTTCGGGGGCTTTTGATTATTTTGTCAAGACCGTTGATGAAGAGCGTCTGGTTGATGGGGTGCGGCGCGCCATTCGAATGGTTGAATTGGAATCTGAAAATCACGCTATTCGCACCCGTTTTTTTCATGATCAGATTGATGCCCCCGAGGTGTTTGCTCCTATTGTTACTAATAATCCAGCTATGCGAGCCAGGTTTCAATATTTGGAAGCTGTCGCTCCCAGCAGCCAGCCCATCCTGATTACTGGCGAAAGTGGAGTTGGCAAAGAACTGGTTGCCCAGGCGATCCATACTCTAAGTTGCAATAGTGGGTTGCTGGTTTCGGTCAATGTTGCCGGGCTGGATGATAATATGTTTGCCGATACTTTATTTGGGCATGTGCGTGGGGCTTTTACTGGAGCGGAAAGTGTTCGCAAAGGGATGATTGAAAAAGCTGCCGAAGGAACCCTGTTTCTTGATGAAATTGGAGATCTAAGTGGAGCCTCTCAGGTTAAATTGTTGAGATTATTGCAAAATGGGGAATATTATCCGTTAGGTAGCGATCAACCAAAGTTGATGAGTGCCCGGGTGGTTGTTGCAACTCATGCTGATCTGGACGCAATGATGGCGGCGGGGAAGTTCCGCCGTGATCTCTATTATCGGCTCTATTCACATCATGTCAATCTTCCCCCTTTGCGTGAGCGTAAGGATGATTTGCCCTTATTGCTGGAACATTTTCTCACTGAAGCGGCACTCAAATTGGGAAAGAAGAAGCCAACTCCACCTAAAGAATTGGCAGTTCTATTGTCGACCTATAGTTTTCCCGGCAATGTTCGTGAACTTGAAGCGATGATCTACGATGCCGTGAGTCAGCATAATGGAAAAACTCTGTCGATGAAAAGTTTTCTTCAACGGATTGACAGTCAAAATGATCATCTCCACATCGAGCAGCCACTGAGTACAGAAAACCCCTTTGTTCGTATGGATAAATTACCAACTTTGCAGCAGGTGGGAAAATTACTGGTTGATGAAGCAATGCAGCGTTCTACCGGAAACCAAAGTATTGCAGCACGACTTCTGGGTATTTCTCAACCTGCACTGAGTAAGCGGTTGAAATAGAAAAACAGTCAAAACCTACCTGATTAGCACCAATTTTCCTTCTATGTATGTAATTCCCTCACTCCGGCGTGGGAGAGGGTTAGGGAGAGGGGCGAATGGCGGTAGTTTAAGGAAGTTTTCAGCAAAAGCGGGACTGTCCCCGCATGGGGGCTGTCCCAGGCTTTTGCGGTGCGAACCACCGTGGTTTCATGGCTCGTAAACTTTCGGGATAGCCCCCGATGAAGCTGGGGACAGTCCCAAGTTTACTGCAATACTGCTTAAACTAGCGCCCTTCCCCCCCATCAAGGAGAAAGGGGTAACATTCCAAAATTTCGCTTCTAAGTGGAAGATCAGTGCTAACAGGAGCAGGAACCCTTATAACTTTTATTATGCAACAGTCTTTTGGTTATGTTTTCTAACCCATTGAGATATCGGGGTATATTGTCATTTTTTAGGTTGCTGTCTGTTATCAGGTTATAGTGGTTTCTTCTCAATCGTACTTTCCTCAACCATAAAACAGTATTATAAATTAAAGACTTGAAGCTATTTTAGAAATATCCGTGGTAGTGGTACCTTCCTTGCTATAAACCCTTCCAGTAAAGCTTTAATGAGCTTAAAAAGTTGTCCACATCGGGTGGGCAGAATAATTATTCTTTCTTGAGGAGGAGTACCAATGAAAAAAATGTTTATGTTCCTGTTGGCTTTTGCTGTTGCAGCCAGTTTTGTTCCAGTCAGTCAAGCTGAAGCAGTTGAAAAGCAGTTTGTCACTATCGGTACTGGTGGCGTTACCGGTGTTTACTATCCTACCGGTGGTGCAATTTGCCGTTTGGTCAACAAAACCAGAAAAACCCATGGAATCCGCTGTTCAGTTGAAAGTACCGGTGGTTCTGTTTACAATCTGAATATGATCAGAGCTGGTGAGTTGGACATGGGGGTTGCCCAGTCTGATTGGCAGTACCATGCCTATCATGGCACCAGTAAATTCAAGAATCAGGGTCCTAACAAGAAGCTGCGTGCCGTATTTTCAGTTCATCCTGAACCCTTCACCGTTGTTGCGCGTAAAGATTCCAATATCAAAAACTTTGATGATCTCAAAGGCAAGCGAGTCAACATTGGTAATCCCGGTTCCGGTCAGCGTGGCACCATGGAAGTTGTTATGGCTGCAAAAGGCTGGACCAATAAAGATTTCAAACTTGCTTCCGAGTTGAAATCTTCTGAGCAATCCAAAGCACTCTGTGATAACAAAATTGATGCGATCGTTTTCACTGTCGGTCATCCCAGTGGTTCGATCAAAGAGGCTTCAACTTCCTGCGATACAATTCTGGTTAATGTGACCGGTCCTGCTATCGACAAACTGGTCAAGGATAATGACTACTATCGCTATGCAACCATCCCTGGCGGTATGTATCGTGGTACCCCTACAGATACCAAGACCTTTGGTGTTGGCGCAACTTTTGTAACGTCTTCTGACGTTCCTGAAGATGTTATCTACAATGTCGTTAAAGCAGTTTTTGAAAACTTTGACGATTTCAAAAAGCTCCATCCGGCATTTTCGGTTCTAAAAAAAGAAGAGATGATTAAAGATGGTCTTTCTGCTCCTCTGCACAGAGGTGCTATCAAGTACTATAAAGAAGCAGGCTTAATGTAGTTGCTATAATTGTAATATTTAAAATGCACCGCTCACGCGGTGCATTTTTTTTTCATATCGACCCTTCGGTGATTTAAGGCTGTGAATCTTACCTTTAGAAAAATTCATCGAATAGAATCGATCTATATTAGTTATTCTGAAGGGTGTTTGCCATGACCGAATTAAAAGAGACGACTATAAAGACTGAGGAAGAACTCCAGGAGATGATTGCTGAAACCGAATCGGGAGCCAGAAACCCGACCGGTGCATTTCCAAAAAAGGTTCTGTTTGCGGTTCCGCTGATCTGGACTATTTTTCAACTCTGGTATGCTTCACCGCTCCCCTTTATTTTTAACTTCTTTGTTATCAACGATACCGAGGCGCGGGCAATCCACCTTGCCTTTGCTGTCTTTCTCGCATTTACCGCTTTTCCAACCTTTAAAAAATCGCCCAAAAAGTATATCCCGATTCAGGATTGGACGCTGGGTATAATTGGTGCATTTTGTTCTTTGTATCTCTATCTTTTTTACGCCCAACTGGCAGCTCGCCCTGGTTTACCGACGCAGATGGATTTGATTGTTTCTGTTGTCGGTCTGCTTTTATTGCTTGAGGCGACCCGCAGGGCTTTAGGCCCACCACTGATGGTCGTTGCGTTGATCTTTATCACCTACACCTTTGGTGGTCAGTACATGCCGGATGTCATCGCCCATCAAGGTGCAAGCCTGGCAAAAGGGATGTCCCATTACTGGTTGGGAACCGAGGGGGTTTTTGGTGTTGCCCTGGGGGTTTCCACGGGCATGGTTTTCATGTTTGTCCTCTTCGGTGCATTGCTTGAAGCTGCGGGTGCCGGCAATTATTTTATTCGAACCGCTTTTGCTGCTCTTGGTCATCTAAAAGGGGGGCCGGCAAAAGCGGCCGTTGTCTCCTCCGGTTTGACCGGACTGGTTTCAGGCTCATCAATCGCCAATGTTGTAACGACTGGAACCTTCACGATTCCGTTGATGAAAAAGGTTGGGTTTAAGGCAGAAAAAGCTGGTGCCATTGAGGTCGCCTGCTCCACCAATGGACAGTTGATGCCTCCGGTTATGGGGGCAGCCGCTTTCCTGATGGTTGAATATGTCGGGATAACCTATATTGAAGTTATCAAGCATGCATTTCTACCGGCGATTATTTCTTATATTGCTCTGGTTTATATTGTCCACCTCGAAGCCTGTAAGATGGGTCTGGAAGGGATGAAAAAAACCATCACTAAAACCCTTTCGCAACGGCTGCTCTCATTTGTTTTCACCATTCTCACTTTGATCATTATTGCTGGATGCACCTATTATGGACTGGGATGGATCAAAATGGCTGCTGGCGATGCAACGATTTATGTTGTTTCGGTTGTGCTGGCGCTAGCTTATCTGCTGCTTCTCTGGATTGCCTGTAAAGTTCCCGAGCTGGAGCAGACAACTGAGATCACAGAGCTTCCCCATCTTGGCAAAACGGCACAAGCTGGATACTATTTTCTGCTGCCAGTTGTTGTGCTGATGTGGTGTCTGACGGTGGAGCGATTATCTCCTGCACTGTCTGCCTTTTGGGCAACGGTACTGATGATCGTTATTTTGTTGACCCAGCGACCCTTGAAAGGGGTTTTCCGTAAAATGCAAGGGGAGGAGTTTTCCTTTAAAGCCGGTTTTATGGATTTGATTGATGGCAGTGTTGCCGGTGCCCGGAACATGATCGGTATTGGTGTTGCAACATCTGCGGCAGGTATTATTGTCGGGACGGTCACCTTGACCGGTATCGGCCTGGTTATGACCGAATTTGTCGAATTTATTTCTGGTGGTAGTTTGATGCTGATTTTACTGTTTACTGCCATTATCAGTCTGATTCTGGGTATGGGGTTACCAACCACAGCCAATTACATTGTCGTGTCCACCCTGATGGCGCCGGTTATTGTTAATCTGGCGGCTCAGAATGGTTTGATTATTCCACTCATTGCTGCCCACCTGTTTGTTTTTTATTTTGGAATTCTTGCGGATGATACCCCGCCAGTGGGGTTGGCGGCTTTTGCTGCTGCTGGAATATCGGGGGGTGATCCAATTAAGACGGGTATTCAGGGTTTTATCTATGATATCCGGACAGCAATATTGCCGTTCATGTTTGTTTTCAATACTAAACTCCTGATGATCGGGATACAGCATTGGTTTGATTTGATAATTGTAATTTTCTCTGCGGTTTTAGCTATGCTTGCCTTTGCGGCAGGCACGCAGGGTTACTTTTTGGTCAAATGTCGGATCTGGGAGACGGCCGGTCTCCTGCTGATTGCTCTGATCTTGTTTCGTCCGGGCATTGTCTGGGATAAAATATTTCCGCCATTGCTGGAAGAGCCTCCAACTCAGATTGTCTCTTATGTCGGTGATATGGATCCAAAATCATCCCTCAGAATTACCCTTAAAGGTGAGAAACCAAATGGGAAAGAATTCACCAAGACAATTATGTTGACGGTTGGTGATGAGCCCACTGGTGCCGAGAGACTGGCTGGAATTGGTTTTGAAACCCGTGAAGAAGCAGGGAGTATCTTTGTTGATAACGTTGTTTTTGGCAGTTCTGCGGAAAAATCAGGGGTTGATTTTGATCAGGAAATCTTGAATATTCAGGTACCTAATCATCGCTTGCCGCCAGAATTGATGTATTTCCCGGCTATACTTCTTTACGCGTTTATCTGGACGATTCAATATCGCAGAAGAAAAAAACAACAACCTGCGGCTGTAGCCGCGTGATCATTTATTAACTGTGAAATTCCACCTGCACACTTTAAATGTTACACTTAAGGTGTGCAGGTGGTTCAATTTAACGATTGATATGAAAGGGCGGCTATTATGGATATGAAAATTAATAAAATCCTTGTTGCCAAGGATTTGAGTAAGGACTCTTCTCGCGTTATTCGCTACGCATTGGAGTTGGGTTGTAAATTTGAAGCTCAGGTTCATGTACTGCATGTTATGCCGACAGTGGATTCGTCAGTGCTGAATATGGTTGCTCTGACCATGGGGGCGGATAATTTGGCAAAATTTAATGCTACAAATGAAGCTGAACTGGCTGAGAAGACGCGAGAGCAACTTGACGAAATCATCAAAGCTGAAACTGAGCTGATGAAGTGTGAAATCGCCCATCCACCTGAAGTTGAGGTGCATCATGGCGATGCGGCTCCAATGATTCTGGATGTTGCTGATCGTCTGGATGTTGATATGATTGTTCTTGGTAGCCACAGTAAAGGAAAATTGCATTATGCTTTCCTAGGGAGTGTTGCAGAGAAAATTCTCCGTAAAACCCACCGTGTTGTAACCATTGTACCACCTCAAGTTGGTCAATAGTTTTCTAAAGATACCTTGCAATGGATTTCCCCCGCTGGCAAATAATGTCAGCGGTTTTTTCAGGTCATTTTTTGATTGACAGCTGGCGCAGGAAAGGTAAAATGTCGACTGATTTACTAAGGTATTAATGTCTATCTATAGAGGAGCAACAAAATGAGTGATTTTCAGGAACGTGAAGCAGCAGTATTATTTAAGGGAAACCCGGCAACTTTGCTTGGTTCTGAGATCAAGGTTGGAGATACAGCACCGGACTTTCGTGTCGTTGACAATGGCCTGCAGCCGGTGACTTTGGCAACCGCTGCTGGCAAAATTCGGCTGATTGCGGTCGTTCCTTCTCTGGACACCCCGGTGTGTGACACGATGACCCGCCAGTTTAATCAGGATGTTGCCAATTTCCCCGATTCTGTTGTCGTTTATACCATTAGTGTTGATCTTCCTTTTGCGCAGAAGCGCTGGTGTGGGAATGCCGGGATTGATAAGGTTCAGACTCTCTCTGATTATCAGGATCGTTCTTTTGGATTGAATTACGGGCTGTTACTGAAAAAATTGAAATTGTTGGCACGGGCTGTTTATGTCATCGACCAGAATGATAAGGTCGTCTACGTTGAACTGGTTCCGGAAGTAACAGCAGAACCAAACTATACTGCAGCCTTAGAGGCAGTCAAAAAGCTTCTTTAACTCTTATAAGAACCTCAGCAAAACCGGGATTGTCCCGCATGGGGGCTGTCCCAGGCTTTTGCGGTGTGAACTGCCATATTTTCATGGCTCGTAAACTCTTGGGACAGCCCGATGGTGCTGGGGACAGTCCCGAGATTACTACGAAATTGCTTGAATTAGCGCCATTCGGAACAGTTCCGACTTTACTTCCCCTTTTGTTTACTTTTAAATTCCTCTTCAATAGGGTCGACGGGCATCTGTCGATATTTTTCTTTCACCGGAAGATCTTTCGACCGGATATCGTATCTTTTCGACCAGTTCCTGAATTTCTTGGGGCGGTTCTGGGGTCACTTTTGAAACAACATACATCAGTACAAAGTTAATGATCATGCCGACCGTACCTATTCCTTCGGGAGAAATTCCAAACCACCAGTTGTCAGACTTGTTGGCTCCCGGATTAATAAACTTGAAATAGACAATATAGGCGGTGGTAAAGCTGATACCGGCAATCATTCCGGTCATAGCCCCATAAACGTTGGTTTTTTTGGTAAAAACACCCATAATAATAACAGGAAAGAATGACGCTGCTGCCAAGCCAAAGGCAAAGGCAACAACCTGAGCGACAAAGCCAGGGGGAAAAATCCCGAACAGCCCGGCAATAACGACTGCTCCAGCCGCCCCGCAACGAGCCCACAACAGCTCCCCTTTTTCCGACATACCTGGCATCAGCACACCCTTCATCAGGTCGTGTGAGATGGAAGCAGAGATAACCAGTAATAGTCCCGCTGCTGTCGAGAGTGCTGCAGCTAATCCTCCGGCAGCGACCAGAGCAATAATCCAGTTAGGTAACCGGGCAATTTCAGGATTTGCCAGAACTATAATATCGCGATCTACATAGAGTTCATTTGGATCGCTGGTTATGATATTGGAGACCATTGCCTGTCCAAGCTTTCCAGTTTTCCCGGTGTATTTTGGTTTTCCAGCCATTGCTTTACCGGGACCATACTGCATAATCCCATCGCCATTTTTATCAATCCAGGCAATCAACCCGGTTGCTTCCCAGTTTTTGAACCATTGCGGGGCATGATCATAGCGGACATTATGAACTGTTTTGATAAAATTTGTTCGGGCAAAGGCGGCAACAGCTGGTGCCGCAGTATAAAGGAGAACGATAAAAAATAGCGCCCACCCTGCTGAAGCACGGGCATCTCTGATTCGGGGGACAGTAAAGAAGCGAATGATCACGTGTGGCAGTCCGGCGGTACCGACCATCAGGGCAACAACAATAAAGAAGACATCGATTTTAGGTCTGACCCCGGAGGTATATTCGCTGAATCCCAAGTCTTTGTGGATACCATTCAGGACATCAAGAAGATATTTTCCCTGAGTTGAAGCATCCTGAAGGATCTCTGCTCCACCGGCACTGATAGTGCTGCCAAAGCCAAAGGCGGGAATCGGATTGTTGGTCAACATGATTGAGATGTAAATAGCGGGAATCATGTAGGCAATGATCAGTATGCAATATTGGGCAACCTGGGTGTAGGTGACCCCTTTCATCCCACCCAGGACAGCATAGAAAAAAACAATACACATCCCGATAGCTACCCCGGTATTGATTGGAACATTGAGGAAGCGTGAGAAAACCACACCGACACCACGCATTTGTCCGGCAACGTAGGTAAATGAGATAAAAATGGCACAGAGCAGGGAAATGATTCTGGCACTTTGAGAGTAGTAGCGATCGCCGATAAATTCTGGAACGGTGAATTTTCCATATTTGCGCAAGTAGGGAGCCAGCAGCATGGCAAGTAGAACATAGCCGCCGGTCCAGCCCATCAGGTACATCGAGCCGTCACGTCCCATGAATGAGATCAGCCCTGCCATAGAAATAAAGGAAGCTGCAGACATCCAGTCTGCACCGGTCGCCATACCGTTCAGAATGGGATGAATAGTCCGTTCTGCCGTGTAAAAAGCCCCAGTTGAAACAGCTCGAGTACGAATCGCTACTAGGATATAGATTGCGAAAGAAACGCCGACAAGAACCCAGGTCCAGGTTGTAATGCTCATGGTTGGATTTCCCCCACAGGTAGACCGGTTACAGCTCTGTGGTTAATCGTCATATAGATACGTAAGGGTGATACGCTCACAAAAAATTTGGTAACTATTCAGCACATCTGTTAGTAAAGCCTGGAGCGCCCCGAATGGTGCTAGTTTAACCAGTATAGCAGTAAACTTGGGACTGTCCCCAGACCCATCGGGGGCTGTCCCGAAGTTTACGGTCGACGAAGAACCGCAGTGATCCGTACCGCAAAAGCCTGGGACAGCCCTCCATGCGGGGACAGTCCCGGTTTTGCTGAATAGTCTTGCGCTGCCATCAATCTTCAAAAACATCATATTTACGATCAAGCCTGTTCATTAGTTGGACATAGACAAAAATCAGCAGGCAGAAGATAATCTCCGTCCCTTGATTGGCAAACCAAAAACCCAAAGGAAAGCCGAAAAACTTTATTTTATCGAGCTGGTCGACAAAAATAATGCCAAAGAGATAGGAAACAGTAAACCAGATTGACAACAAGATGGCTATATACTTGATGTTCTGCTTCCAGTAAGCATGTAATTCATCTTTTCTAGCCATGGAGACTTCACCTAACAGTTGATCTACTCAGAACAGTGTTCTAATTGTTCGTTGCCCATTCTAATCGAAACAGTATTTTTCGCAATCAATTAATTGTTGATCCGGCATCTTGAGGGCAGTCGTTGTAGGAAAAATATTGGTTACAATTTCATCAGCCGACAATTTTTGAAAAATGCCTCTTGGTTGAATCCTGAAGCTTACTGGCAACCCGAAAGGCTTCTTTGAGAATATCCTGTTCCTTTTTTGTCAATGCGTATGGATCCAGGTAATGGGACGGAAATTTTCCCTGGTCGATCAGTGAAATTTCATTGCGCAGGCGCAAAAAAGTAAAGGCTTCAAACGCCGCCTTGATATGTTCAGCTGTCTCCAGATTGAACACTTTCAGCTTGACCAGTTGATCGATTCGTTCCGTGGTGGTGGTGGCGTTCACCTGCTGCTCCAGCAAGAACATTCGAACGCAATCAACAATGAAAATACTCCCTGCCTGCTTGATAGATAGCTGACCCTTGTGTTTTTTACCTTTTTCCAGAGAAAAACGACCGATCAGACTCAGCGGCACTTTGTGTTTAAAATCAAGTTCCATCATATGATAGAGAAATATCGGATGCGCTTTAATTTCCTGATGGACAATTTCTCTCAGATCTTGACACAAAGATGCTTCACCAGCTATGGGCATAAAGTCCAAAAAAATTGAGGAATAACGCACTTTCTGGGCTTCCGGAACCCTGATCCAGTCCGATACCCGCTCTTGCCACTCCTTTAAGCGGCCGCGCCAGAGTGGGTTGTTAACCATGACATTTCCCTTGCAGCGGGGGTAGCCAATACGGGCAAGTGCTGCAACAAGTTTTTTGGCAAAGGGGACAAAGAACGCATCCACTTCTGCAATTTTATCATCCGGAAAATCTTCATAAATAAAACCGTTATCCTGATCCGGGCCTAGCAACATTTCTTTACGACCACCGCTTCCCATGATAATAAAACAAACTTTAATATCCGGCTGCTTTTTGCCTTGATGCTTCATTTCATCCAGAACAAGTTCATAGCAACGTTGGATAATCCGGTGATGGATGTAGGAAATAATCTCCATTGTTTCAATATGTGAACGACTTTCGCTCAGTAAAGCTCGAGCAACCTTGACAATCTCCTCACGGGCGAAAATGAGGTCTTCCACTGTACGAGCTTTGTTGACATTGCCGATTAATAACATCGACTTTTGACTGCGGTATTTCATTAGATCTTGGAATGTAACAATTCCGACAATTTCACCCCGATCGAGTATTGGCAGGTGTCTTATTTTATGCCCCATCATAAAGGAGGTTGCTTCATACATAAAGGTGTCTGGAGCCATGGTGCAGGGCTGCAGACTCATCACTTCACCAGCGTTTGCTGTGTTACAATCTGCAGTTTCTCTGGCGAGAACTTTTGCAACCAAATCTTTCTCAGTCACAATACCGATCAGCTGGTTATTCTTGTCACAAACCAGTATGGAACCAATACTTTGCCGAATCATTTTTCGGGCAACCTCTTGGATTGAGGTTTCCATGGTACAGGTTGTTACCGGCGTTGACATAATTTCTGAAAGTCGCTTTTTAAACGGATAGGCTTCCATTTGCGTCAGTGCATTTCGGGCGTGTTCGCTGACCATATCTGAGTAAAGGCCACGGACGCGGGAATAGATTGCCTGATTAAAGAATTCAGTTATATGTGGGTAGTCTGTGGCTATTTTAGTCAGGATATGTTCCGGAATCAGATAGCATTCGGTCTCTTTGACCGTTCGTGCCCCAGCTGAATATCCTTGCTTAGTGAAGACAGGGGTTCCCCCAAAAAAAGCCCCCTCTTTTCGATAATCGACAACCATCTCAACACCGCCGGGAGGTTGAACAACAATTTCCACCAAACCGGACTTGATGACGTAGAGATACCCCGTTGGCTGAGCTTGTTGATTAAAGATAAGTGTTTGTGCTGGAAATTTCTTGATTTCAGCAGATTGGTTAAGCTCAGTAAAAATTTCTTCTGGTAGTTGACTAAACGGTTCGGTGTCGCGTAGGGATTTGATCAGGCTCATGTGGATATTCCTATTTCACTATTTAAAGATTTCTACAGGATAAAAGGCCTCCATTTGGAAGCCCTGTGTAGAGTTAAAGAAGAATATCACAGTTATGGTGTGAGATGGAAGGGTGGGTGCTTAAAACCTAATCTGCCACTGTGTCCTTCTTTTTCCCAAATTTAATTGGATGAGCCTGAAAGCGGATAATGAGGTCGGCAATAATCTTTCCCCAGATAGTTATTCCTGCTATAGCACTCCAGGTTTCATAGCTCTGGAATGGCCCGATAAGGATACCAGTGAAAATCCAGAACGGGACACCAATAATAATCCAGACAGCAATACCACCGCAAATAAGATTAAGTAGACCGACAAAGGGAGCCCATTTTTTCGGATTTTTGGGAGGCAAGCCACGTTTGATGGCAACTTCTGCATAGTTCTTTTTGATGAAAATTCGCCAGGCACGCCGCAGCCAGAAAAAAGCCATCGGAAACAGAGCCAGAAACAAAATCCAGGTCAGGATAACACCAATATCAAAAACCATCTAAAGCTCCTCAGTCAATTATTGGTAACTCTGCAGTAAACTTGGGACTGCCTCCGATGGGTCTGGGACAGTCCCAAGTTTACTGCAATACTGCTTAAACTAGCACCATTCGAGACACGTAACAAAGTATATGACCCCGGAATACTAAAGCTATGTTGCCGGGGCAATCAAGAGTATTTTGTAATTTATTTAAATCAGGATGGTTAAAAAAGCCCCGCCAGCAGAACTGGCGGGGCAAAATGATCAGGCATTAATGCACCGATCGGATTAAACCAATGATTCTTTAGTGGACTCCGTCAACAGCTTTGGAACCACGTGGCACACGAATATCTTCAACCATTTGAGCAATATCTTCTGGTACCGGTGGAGTCATGTTCTTGACTGCAAAAGCAACGGCGAAGTTAACAATTGCGCCGATAGCACCAAAAGCGTTCGGGGAAATACCAAAGAAGAAACTTGATTTGCCACCGAAAAGACCAAGGAACTCAGTTCCCTTGATGAAGAAGATACCTTTGTGGGCAAAAACATAGAACATGGTGATGCCGAGACCAGAGAGCATACCGGCAATGGCACCTTGCTTGTTCATGGTTCTACTGAAGATACCCATCATCAGGCATGGGAAGATTGAACTGGCAGCCAGACCAAAGGCGATAGCCACGGTACCAGCGGCAAAACCTGGAGGATTCAGACCCAGATAGCCAGCGACAACGATTGAACAAGCCATAGCGATTTTACCAGCCAACAGTTCCTGACTCTCGGTCATATCTCTGAACCAGATATTCTTGAACAAGTCATGAGAAATAGCAGAGGAAATTGCCAGGAGCAGACCCGCGGCGGTCGACAATGCAGCAGCCAGACCACCAGCAGCAACCAGAGCAATAACCCAGTTAGGCAATAGGGCAATTTCCGGATTTGCCAGAACCATGATATCCCGGTTAACACTCAGCTCGCTGCCTTTCCAACCGGCAGCTTCAACTTTGGCCAGGAAATCAGCATCTTTGGATTTACCGTTATAGTACTGGATACGACCATCGCCATTTAAATCCTTAAACTTCAGCAGACCGGTCACTTCCCAACGTTTCATCCAGTCGGGTCGTTCAGCGTAGATGATACTGTTTTCGGGTGCGAAGAAATCACCATCTGTTTGCATAACCGCTTTGTTGATAGTGGCGTGCAGGTTCAGACGTGCCATGGCAGCAACAGCAGGAGCTGTGGTGTAGAGGATAGCGATAAAAATCAGAGCCCAACCTGCGGAGTAACGGGCATCTTTAACCGTCGCAACGGTGAAGAAACGCATGATAACGTGAGGAAGACCAGCAGTACCGATCATCAGGGACACGGTGTAAACAAACATGTTGAGCAAGCTCCCTGGAACCTGGGTGGTGTATTTACCAAAACCGAGGCCGGTAACAACTTGATCCAGTTTGCTCAGCAGACTCATATCTGTACCGACAAAATTAGAACCCAGACCAAGTTGTGGCAGTGGATTGCCAGTCAGGTGCATGGAGATAAAAATCGCAGGAACGGTGTAGGCAAGAATCAGAACACAATACTGAGCAACCTGAGTGTAGGTAATCCCTTTCATCCCACCGAAAACGGCATACAGGAAGACAATTCCCATACCAATGTAAACACCCGTTGAGTTGGAAACACCAAGAAAACGGGAGAACGCAACACCAACACCAGTCATCTGCCCGATGATGTAGGTTAATGATGCAGCCAGAAGACAAAGAACCGCCACGACACTGGCTCCTCTGGAATAGTAACGGGTGGAGACGAAGGCTGGTACGGTAAACTTACCAAACTTCCGCAGGTAAGGTGCCAACAGCATCGCTAACAGCACATAACCACCGGTCCAACCCATCAGGAACAGACCACCACCAAAACCCATATTGGCAATGAGGCCAGCCATGGAGATAAAGGAGGCTGCCGACATCCAGTCAGCACCGATTGCCATACCATTAATCACTGGAGGGACATTCCCGCCGGCAGAATAAAATTCACTTGTACTTCCCGCGCGAGCCCAGACTGCAATGCCAATATAGATGGCAAAGGTGAGACCGACTACGAGATATGTCATCGCTTGTAAACCCATAATTAAATTTCCTCCCTAGTCTTCGTGGACGTCATATTTTTCATCAATTTTTCCCATTCTATTAGCGTAATAGAAAATGAGAATGATGAAAACATAGATTGAACCCTGCTGAGCAAACCAGAATCCCAGTGGGTAACCACCAAGTGAAATGCTGTTCAGCGCACCAGCGAACAGAATTCCGGCACCGTAAGAAACTACGAACCAGATAATCAGCATGTTCCTGACTAAGGCTAACGTTTCCTTCCAATAAGCTTTACTACTGTTGTCCGTACTCATAAAAAAGTCCTCCTCGCAAAAAGATGGATGTTACCCCCTAAAAAATACTGTTTTGAATCTGTGAGCTAATCTTCTGCTCGGGTATGATCGTCTTTTTAGCTACCTCCTTTCAAAGATTAGTCATTCATGTTTACGTTTTCTGGATAAAAATGTGTCGCGATAGTACCACCTGAGCTATTTCAGGCTTTATCGTTGATTCTTTGCTCAGGACATGCTCCTGGGAGCGTAGGCGTTATAACCGAGTTGGGCTGAAATCATTTCACCTGCTGCCTTGAGTGCTGGCAGCAGTTCTTTGTTGATTCTGGTTTCGTCAGTGCGGAAACTTGGGGAAACCAGTGCCAAGGATCCGGTCAAAACCTCTCCTGCCTCGAATAGAGGGACTGCCATACAGGTACTCCCTTCTCCTACACCATTGTGATCGATGCAATAGCGCTGTTTTTGACAATTGGCAATGTCCTCAGCAAGTTGGGGTTGGTTTGTCATCCGCAAAGAGTCAATTTTGCCGAATGCCAGGAAGATTTTTCCCGCTGCACAATCTTCCAGTGGAAAGCGCTGGTTGGTCAGGGATACAACCTTGACCTTTTGATTATTATCCAGCATCTCCAGAAAGAGAACCTCTTGTTTTCGCTGGACAGCAAGATAGACAGTTTCATTGCACTGACGAACGAGTTGTGCCATCGCAGGACGAGCCTTGCTGAGCAGGGTCATTTTTGAGAGCAGCTTCTGACTAACCTCAAAGGCTGCTAGCCCGAGCTGATATTCTCCTGAACGCTGCCCGCGTTCTACATAACCATGATTTTCAAAAGTTGCCATCAACCTGAAGAGGCTGGCTTTTGTCATGTCCAAACGCTGACTCAGTTGGGCAAGGCTGCATTTGTTCTCTTCATCTGCCAGAGCTTCGAGTAACAGCAGAGCATTTTCAACCGACCTGATATTGTAGGAGTCTTTATCTCTGCTGGGCATTACGTTTCAAGCCTTCTCTATTTGCATTGATATTTAAAACCGGGCATTCATTTTAATAACTTTTAATCTATTGCGTGCTATATCGTGTCAGGACAATAATACGGCGTTATATTGTTGTCAATACACTTTTTTGTTTTACTTCCTGATAGTGTTGAAATGATGGGTCAATCTTTTTTTAATGTTAGTGTATAACTACTTTAAAATATAGTTAAATAACCAAAATGGTAATCTAATGATGGTGGGTATAACGCTGTTTAAAAAGTCATATAAAAGTTTTATTCTGGCTACAAAAAATGATCGGGTGGGATTCTGGGTGGGGGGGGCTGTTCCAGGAGTTTACGAGCCATGGAACCGCAGTGGTTCGCACCACAAAAGCTTGGGACAGCCCCCATATGGGGACAATCCCGTTTTTGTTGCTATTTACCCTTGATTTAACACCATATATGAATCCCCCATAAATGCTCTCCTCTTTTTAGTCAGACTCCCGAATTACGGGGCTGGTTTGCTTGACTTGATTTGCTCTATAGTGTTAAAAATTCTCCTTTTTATAAAGGTTTATTATTTCTATGTACCTTCCCGCTGAAAATGAGTTCTGTCGACTGGCTCAGCAAGGCAACCTGATTCCTGTCTACCGCGAAATTCTTGCGGATATGGAAACGCCTGTTTCCGCTTTTCGTAAAATTGATGATGGGAAAACCGCTTTTTTACTTGAATCGATTGAGGGTGGAGAAAAGTGGGCACGCTATTCTTTTCTTGGCAGTGGTCCGGTGAGGGTATTTCGGTGCCGTAATCAATCTTATGAAGTTCACTATGCTGGTAAGTTGGAGGAAGCAGGAGAGGTCGATGATCCGTTGGATAAACTACGTGATCTGATGGCTGTTTATCAGCCTGTTGAAGTGGAAGGGTTGCCCCGTTTTTTTGGTGGAGCTGTTGGTTATCTTGGCTACGATATCGTCCGTTTTATTGAAGCTATCCCCGATGAGAATCTCCGTCAGATTGATGGTTGGGATGCCTGTTTCATGTTCACTGAACGGCTGTTGATCTTTGACAATATGAGACAGAAGGTAAAACTGGTCTGCAATGTTCATTTGCGGGAAGATGAAGATCCCTCTGTCGCATATCAACGTGGCCAGCAGCAGATTGAACAGATGCTGGTGCAATTGCGGCAGCCACTGCAGCGTGAAGATGAAGAATCGGGTGGCGATGGTCGTCAGGAGCTGGAGGCAAATTTCAGTAAAGAAGATTTTAAACACGCAGTCGAACGCTGTAAAGAATATATCCGTGCCGGGGATATCTTTCAGGTGGTTATTGCGCAGCGATTTTCAGGGGAATTGCAGAGCGATCCTTTTAATATCTACCGGGCACTGCGAACTATCAATCCCTCTCCCTACATGTTTTTCCTCCGCTTTGGTGAATCGATCATTGTTGGGGCTTCTCCCGAGGTTCTGGTGCGTAAAGAGGGAAGCCAGGTTGATGTCAGACCAATTGCCGGAACGGTGCCTCGAGGTAAAACTGTTGCAGAGGATCTTGCTCTGGAACAGCAGCTATTAGCCGATCCAAAGGAACGAGCCGAACATATCATGCTGGTCGATCTCGGGCGCAACGATGTCGGGAGGGTGGCTGTTGGCGGAACGGTTGAGGTGAGTGAGCTGATGGTGGTTGAACGTTACTCTCATGTGATGCATATTGTTTCCAACGTTCGTGGGCAATTGCGTCCCGAGCTGGATTGTTTTGATGTCTTCCGGGCGGCATTTCCGGCGGGAACCCTCTCCGGTTCTCCGAAAATTCGGGCGATGGAGATCATTGACGAGCTGGAACCGGTACGGCGTGAGGTTTACGGCGGCGCAGTGGGCTATTTTTCCTTCAGTGGCAACATGGATCTGGCAATTGCAATTCGAACTTTGCAAATTGAGAAGGATAAGTTTTACTTGCAGGCAGGCGCAGGGATTGTTGCCGATAGTGATCCCGAGATGGAATATCAGGAAACATTAAATAAAGCTCGTGGCGTCAAACGTGCCATCGAAATGGCCAACCGCGGACTCATATAGGATATCCAATTCCATGCTATTAATGATCGATAACTATGACTCTTTTACCTATAACTTAGTTCAATATTTCCTTGAGCTTGGTGAAAAAGTTAAAGTTATCAGAAACGATAAGTTGACTCTGGAAGATATTGAATCTCTGGCTCCAGACCGGCTGGTGATTTCCCCCGGCCCATGTACACCAAAAGAGGCAGGGATTTCTGTGGCAGCGATTCAACAGTTTGCCGGGAAGGTTCCACTTCTCGGGATCTGTCTTGGTCATCAGGCGATCACTGAGGCTTTCGGTGGCAAAGTGGTGCGAGCTGATCGTTTGATGCACGGGAAAACCAGCCCGATCCACCATGATGGCAGCAGTCTTTATCAGAATTTGTCCAATCCCTTTACCGCAACCCGTTACCATTCCTTGATTGCTGAGCGAGAGAGTTTTCCCGATTCTCTGAAAATCACTGCCTGGACTGAAGAAGGGGAGATTATGGGGTTGCAACATCAGAATTTGCCGATCTGGGGAATGCAGTTTCACCCCGAATCTATTCTGACGACTGAGGGGATGCAGTTGTTGCGGAACTATTTGGAATTGACATAACGAATGTAGGGGGCAGCCCCCTGTGGCTGCCCGAACTGCTGGGCACGCACGGGGACGTGCCCCTACAGAGGAAAATAAATGATTAAAGCAGCGATTGCCAAATTGGTTGAACGGCAGGATTTGAATGAACCAGAAATGATTGATGCAATGAATCAGATTATGGGGGGGGAGGCAACTCCGGCACAGATTGGTGCCTTTATTACTGCGTTACGGATGAAAGGGGAGACGATCCCCGAAATTATTGGCGCGGCGCGGGTGATGCGGGCGCGAGCTACCCCGATCCGGGTTGGTGATGTGGTTGATATCGATCGGGATGATATCAATGTTGATCGGGAGACCATTCTTGACACTTGCGGTACCGGTGGCAGCGGAACGAAGAGTTTTAATATCTCCACAACCGTTGCTATTGTGGTTGCAGCATGCGGTGCAAAAGTTGCCAAGCATGGCAATCGGAGTATCTCTTCCGCCTGTGGCAGTGCGGATGTTCTGGAAAAATTGGGGGTCAAACTCGATATTTCACCCGAGCAGGTTGCCGAGTCGATTGAAAAAACTGGTGTCGGTTTTCTGTTTGCTCCCGCTTTGCATGGTGCTATGAAATATGCCATTGGTCCGCGGCGGGAAATCGGTATTCGGACAATTTTTAACATTCTGGGTCCGCTGACCAACCCGGCCGGAGCAGATCGGCAGGTCTTGGGGGTGTTCAGCAAGGATCTGGTTGAGCCCTTAGCGCAGGCTCTTCTCAGTCTTGGTTGCCGGCGTGGCTTTGTTGTCCACGGCGCGGATGGTATGGATGAGATTACCCTGACGGGAACCACCCTGGTGGCCGCAATCAGTGGTAACAATATTGAGGTGCAGACCATTGCCCCGGAGCAGTTTGGGTTCAAGCGCTGCCGACTACATGACCTTCAGGGTGGTGATGCCGAACAGAATGCAGAAATTGTTAAATCAGTTCTTTCCGGAAAACCCGGTGCAAAACTCGATATTGTTCTGTTGAATAGCGCCTACGCCCTGGTTGCCGCTGGGTTAGCGACCGATGTTGATGCCGGGGTTGAGCAGGCTCGTGATGCGGTTGCAAGCGGTCGTGCCAAAGCGACATTGGAAGCGTTAATCAGGATAACCAACCAATGATGGCTTGCCATCTTTTTGCGAGGCCATTAATTGATGATTCTTGATCAAATACTCCAGATGAAACACACAGAGATTGCTGCGGATCAGATTCGGCAATCGCTGACTGAATTAAAAAAGATCGTGGTGGATTCCGCTCCAACCAGAGGATTTGCTGAGTGCCTACGTCAATCTGCAGCATCTGGAACCGCTATCATTGCCGAAGTGAAAAAAGGATCCCCCTCAAAGGGAGTTATCCGTGAAGATTTCGATCCGGTAGCCATAGCTTGCGAATACGAACGGGGTGGTGCCAGCTGTCTTTCTATCTTGACTGATGAGCACTATTTTTACGGCTCTCTTGAGTATCTCGGGTTGATTCGGGCGCAGGTTAATTTACCTCTGTTGCGTAAGGATTTTATCATCGATCCCTATCAGGTTTTTCAGGCGCGGGTTGCTGGTGCTGATGCGATTCTGCTGATCGCAGCCGCGCTGGAAGATGGAGAGCTGTTGGAACTGGCAGAATTGGCAACTGAATTGGAACTTGATACTTTGCTGGAAGTTCATGATGGTGCAGAGTTGGAGCGGGCGCTGCAATTGCCGGTTGATCTTATTGGGATTAATAATCGTAATTTGCAGACTTTTGTTACCGATTTAGGGGTGACTGAGCAGTTGGCGCAGAAAATACCAGCGGCGCAATTAGCAATTGCTGAGAGTGGTATTCATAGTCGTGCTGATATTGAGCGGTTGCAACGGGCTGGTGCCGGAGCGTTTTTGATTGGGGAGAGTTTGATGCGGGAGAGTGATATTGAGGGAAAACTTTTGGGGTTGTTGGGAGGGGGCTTTTAGTTCAATAGGACTAATAGTCAAGACCGTCGGTTCGCGGATCGACAGCCGCCTTCATTTTCTTTGATCGCAAAGAAAACGAAGCAAAAGAAACTCTTTTTATTTCTGGCGCAAAATGACCTGCGATAATTTAACGATAGGTTTGTTGACTTAGTTCTTGGCTGCGTTGCAACTTTACTATCCCAGTACGGGCATGAAGAAAGTGGTAGCGTTCTGAAATTGATATCATCGTTCGCGCCCTAACGAGAAGCAAGCTTCTCTAGTGGGCGAAAAGTCAAAATCTGAAATTGGCGTTGAAGGTTAATTTGGTTATCTTTGCCGATCCTCAAAGTAAACTGTGTAATGGAGGGAACCCGTCAGCGTTGTGCGGGGCGCAACCCTGCGACCTTGTTTTCTAATCGTATTTTCGGACAGTTACTGATTTAATGACGACAAAAATAAAAATATGCGGCATCACCAACATCGAGGATGCTCTTTTCGCTGCCGAAGCAGGTGCTGATGCGCTGGGATTTGTTTTTTACGAAAAAAGTCCCCGCTATATTACGCCGGAGCAAGTTAAGCAAATAATTACAACATTGCCACCATTTGTAACTACAGTTGGTTTATTCGTAAATACCGCTACTGAACAAATAAAAGATATTTTGACCCTCACCGGATTGGACACTGTTCAACTCCATGGTGATGAAACTCCCGCCGATTGTTGTTTGGAACCATACCGGGTAATCAAGGCGGTTCGAGTTAAAGATGCCGACCCTCTGTCAGGGGTTGATAATTATCCCGTATCGGCATTACTTCTGGATGCCTGGAGCGATCAGCAGTATGGTGGCACTGGTGAGAGTTTTGACTGGCAGTTGGCAAAAAAGCTGACGGGACATCTACCGATCATTTTAGCTGGTGGCTTGACCCCGGATAATGTGGCGCAAGCGATACAGGTGGTCAATCCCTATGCTGTCGATGTTTCCAGCGGTGTCGAAGACTCTCCCGGACACAAAGACTACAACAAAATACGTGAATTTATTCAACAGGTGAGACACGTATGATGGCTTAGCCATCCCATTTTTTTTGAGAGCATTCAATATGAACTATCAATATCCTGATGAACGTGGCCATTTTGGTCAATATGGCGGTCGTTATGTCGCTGAAACTCTGATGCCGGCACTGCTGGAGCTGGAACAGGCCTATACTGAAGCCAGTCAAGATCCAGAATTTCAGCGAGAGTTTGACTATTATCTAAAACATTATGTCGGTCGTCCCAGCCCCCTCTATTTTGCTGAGCGGTTGACCAGAGAGTTAGATGGGGCAAAAATCTATCTCAAACGGGAAGACTTGAACCATACCGGTGCCCATAAGGTTAATAATACCGTTGGTCAAGTTTTACTGGCGCGACGGATGGGGAAAAAGAAAGTGATTGCTGAGACGGGTGCTGGTCAGCACGGCGTTGCTACGGCGACTGTTGCCGCGTTGTTTGGGATGGAATGTGAAGTCTTCATGGGCAAAGAGGATATTCGTCGCCAATCTCTGAATGTCTTCCGGATGAAATTGCTCGGAGCTAAAGTGCATGAAGTCACCAGCGGAACCGCAACCCTGAAAGATGCCATGAACGATGCCATGCGCCATTGGGTGACCCACATCCGTGATACTTTTTATGTGATTGGCACTGTTGCCGGTCCTCACCCTTACCCGATGTTGGTGCGGGATTTTCAGTCGGTTATCGGCATAGAAGCCAAACAGCAGCTACACGAAGCAGAAGGTTGTTTACCCGATGTGGCAATTGCCTGTATCGGTGGTGGTTCCAATGCGATGGGGTTGTTCTACCCTTTTATCGAGGATTCTTCAGTCAAGCTTCTCGGTGTTGAAGCTGCCGGGGTTGGTGTTGAAACCGGTAAGCACGCCGCATCAATTTCTGCCGGTTCCCCCGGAGTCCTGCACGGGAATAAAACCTATTTATTGCAGGATGATGATGGTCAGATCCAACATGCTCATTCTATTTCTGCAGGTCTTGACTATCCGGGAGTTGGTCCTGAACATGCCCATTTACAAGACATTAAAAGAGCTGAATACGTATCGATTACTGACACCGAAGCACTGGAGGCTTTTCAGAAATTGACCCACATTGAAGGAATTATCCCCGCTCTCGAAAGTGCCCATGCGATTGCTCAGGTGATGAAGCTTGCACCAACGCTATCGTCCGATAAAATTTTGCTGGTTAATTTGTCAGGGCGTGGAGATAAAGATATTCACACCGTGGCTGATGCTTTGGGGGTTGAACTATAATGAAATTTACCGAACTAAATCTGCCGGATGTCGTCCAACAGGGGGTCTCCACTGCAGGGTTTGAATGCCTGACTCCGGTACAGGAAGAGTCGATTCCTCTGGCGTTGGCAGGGAAAGACGTTGCGGCACAGGCGCAGACCGGTACGGGTAAAACAGCAGCTTTTCTGATTTCACTCTTCTGTCGTTTACTTGATAACAAAAACGTGACCAGCAATAATCCCCGCGCTTTAGTGATGGCACCGACCCGTGAACTGGTGGTGCAAATCTGTAAGGATGCCGAGTTGCTCGGCAAGCATACCGGGATCAAAGTGCAACCCATTTTTGGTGGTGTCGATTATGAAAAGCAGCGGCAGGCGCTCAAAGACGGTGTCGATATTATTGTCGCCACTCCGGGACGCCTGATCGATTATTTCAAGCAACGGGTATTTTCCATGAACCGGGTTGAGGCATTGGTGATTGATGAGGCAGACCGCATGTTTGACATGGGTTTCATTAAAGATCTACGCTACATTCTGCGACAACTTCCACCATTTGAAAAACGCCAGACGATGCTTTTTTCTGCAACCCTGTCGGCGCAGGTGATGGAACTTGCTTACGAGTTTATGAATCTCGCAGAGCGAGTTGAAATTGCCCCGGAGCAGGTGACAGCCGATGGTATAGATCAGATTCTTTATCATGTCTCCAGACGGGAAAAATTTGCCCTGTTGCTTGGTCTAATGAAGCGGGATGCCGGGATGGAACGGGTGATGCTGTTTGTTAATACCAAGGTGGAGGCTGAACGGTTAAATGCTCTGCTGCTGGCTAATGGTGCCTCCAGTGCAGTATTATCCGGGGATATTCCGCAGAAAAAGCGGATGCGGATTCTCGACCAGTTCAAGCTTGGCAGCTTGACCCATCTGGTGGCAACCGATGTTGCTTCCCGGGGGATTCATGTCGATGATGTGACCCACGTGATCAACTATGATCTCCCCCAGGATCGCGAAGATTATGTCCATCGGATTGGCCGGACAGCACGGGCTGGTGCTCGTGGTCAGGCAATCAGCTTTGCTGATGAAGAGATGGTTTACGTTCTGGATGACATTGAAGATTTCCTTGGTGCCAGAATTCCCAGCGAGATGCCACTGGATGAAGATTTTTGTTTCACCTACAAACGCGCCCAACCAAAACGGAAACAACCTCCAGTTAAAAAAACTGCCGGGCAGAGAAAACGGAGACGACCAAGACGACGTCCCAGAGGTAAGTCGGAAAAGCCCGCTGCAAAAAAATGAAGTTTAAAATTGTTCGAGAAAAGTATTGAAAACACGGTCAGTAATCAATTAAACTTACAAATTCGGGTCAGAATTTTAATTGATCTCGCCAATTTTTCCAGTAGAAATGAATGAAATGTCACGGATTGAAGCAACATTTGCAGGTTTAAAGCAGCGCCAGGAAACAGCTTTGATTCCGTTTGTTACCGCAGGTGATCCAGATCTGGATGTAACTGTGGAACTGATTCTGACCTTGGCTGAAGCGGGAGCTGATCTGGTTGAACTGGGAGTTCCCTTCTCCGATCCTATGGCTGACGGGCCGACAATTCAGGCTGCTTCAGAGCGTTCTCTGGCTGCCGGAACAACCCTTGCCGGGATTCTGCAACTGGTGACCGATGTTCGTAAGAAAACCCAGATCCCATTGATATTGATGGGTTATTATAATCCGGTTTTTTGTTACGGTGCTGATCGGTTTGCCCGGGACGCTGCTGCTGCTGGTGTCGATGCACTGTTGCTGGTCGACCTGCCACCGGAAGAAATAACTGAAATCAGTACGGTGATGCAGGAAGCTGAAATTGATTTGATTACTCTGTTGGCTCCGACAACTCCGCACGAACGGATGAAGCGTTTAGCGGCAACTGCCGAGGGTTATCTCTATTATGTTTCCATGACCGGAGTTACCGGAGCACAAAAGATTTCCCCCGAAGATATCCGGGGTGCGGTTGAGGAACTAAGAGAAATGACCGATGTTCCGGTTGCGGTCGGTTTTGGAATTACCACCGCTGCGGATGCCCGCGCGGTTGGAGCTTTTGCTGATGGGGTTGTCGTTGGCAGTGCATTGGTTAAAATAATTGAAGAAAATGGACAAAGCGCAAAGTTGTTGCCAAAAGTTAGAAAATTTATTGCTGAACTTAAGCATGGACTTACTGTACCCACTAGCTGAACGGTATTAATAACTCAATATTTAGCTTCTGGTGCAAACTAAAAGGATGTTTCATGGCCTGGTTTCGTACAAAAAAAGCGTTGACCGCTTCCGTTACAAAGAAAAATGTGAAGGTGCCCGAGGGTGTCTGGACAAAATGTAAAAACTGTCAGGAAATTATCTATGCTAAAGAGGTTCAGCGGAATCTGAATGTCTGCCCTAAATGTGATTATCATTTTCGGATTGGTGCCCGCGAGAGAATTGATCTGATTCTCGATGAGGGAACTTTTGTCGAGATGGATGCAAAAATGCGTTCAATCGATTTTCTAGATTTCAAGGATAGCAAGAAATACAAGGATCGGATCAAGGCAGCAATCAAAAAAGCTGGTGATGGCGATGCGGTTATTTGTGGTGAAGGTCATTTAGATGGATTACCAGTGGTGGTTGCGGTTTTTGATTTCTCCTTTATGGGGGGGAGTATGGGTTCGGTGGTCGGTGAAAAGATCACCCGGGCAATTGAAAAAGGGTTGGAGACCAATGCTCCGATGTTGATTTTTTCATCTTCTGGTGGGGCACGGATGCAGGAAAGTATTATGTCGCTGATGCAGATGGCCAAGACCAGTGCTGCTTTGGCAAAGCTGAAGGCAGCAGGAATCCCGTTTATCTCAGTGCTGACCGATCCGACCACGGGTGGTGTTACTGCCAGCTTTGCTATGCTTGGCGATCTGAATATTGCCGAGCCACGAGCCCTGATCGGTTTTGCTGGTCCGCGGGTTATTGAACAGACGATTCGTCAAACCCTTCCTGAAGGGTTCCAACGTTCTGAATATCTGCTTGAACATGGAATGGTCGATATGATTATTCCGCGCAAGGAAATGAAGCAAAAGCTGTCTCAGTTGCTGAGAATTTTCACTAAGAGATGATGGCTCCCATCTTATGCCCCTAAAAGAATATGATGGCTGCTAACTATCGGGAACGTCTTGAGTATCTCTATTCACTGCAATTTTTTGGGATTAAACTTGGGTTGGAAAATACCCGGAAACTTTTATCCCGAGTTGGAAACCCGCAGGACTCTCTGCGGATTATTCATATTGCCGGAACCAATGGGAAGGGTTCAACTGCTGCGGCATTAGCCAATATTTTCTATGCTGCAGGAGTTCCTTCAGGGCTTTATACTTCACCCCATCTGCATAGCTTTACTGAACGAATCAGGGTTGACACACACCAGATTTCAGAATCTGAAGCGGTTGAGTTGATTGACGAGTTACGTCCGCATGCCGAAGTATTGCGGGTCACTTTTTTTGAATTTACAACGGCTATGGCTCTGCTCTGTTTTCAGCGTCGCGGAGTTCGCTGGGCAATTCTGGAAACAGGGCTTGGCGGCAGGCTTGATGCAACCAATGTTGTCATTCCGCAACTCTGCCTGATGACCCCGATTGCCCTTGATCATACCCCTTATCTGGGGGCGGATTTGACTGAGATCGCTGCTGAAAAAGCCGGCATACTCAAGCCTGGAGTGGCACTGATCAGTGGATATCAAGAGGGAGAAGTTCGACCTATTCTGCAACAGCGAGCAGCACAGTTAAAAGTCCCATTGTTGCAGTTTGGAGAAGATTATCATTGGCGTAACGACGGTGATTCTTTTACTGTTTCCGGCAACAATTTTTCACTGGCCGGAGTAGAAACGTCACTCGCTGGTATCCACCAACAACAGAATCTGGCTTTGGCGGCAGCTGCGGTAGATTATCTTTCGCAAAATGGTTTGAAAATCAACTCTGCTGCAATCCGGAACGGTCTGGAAAGAGTGCGCTGGCCGGGACGGCTTGAATGGTTACCGGAAAAAATTCTTCTGGATGGAGCACACAATCCTGCCGGGGCAAAAAAACTTGCTACATACTTGCGGCAGCAAAACCTGGATAATCTTCACCTGGTTGTTGGTTGTAAAGCGGATAAGGAAGCAAGTGAATTATTGTCCGAGTTGCTGCCCTTTACCCGCGGTGTTTATGTGACTCAACCTTTGGTAGATAATGCTGTTCCCGTTGAAAAACTGGTGCAACAGGCTCACGAATCGGGTATTTTGGCCAATGGATATGCTGATCCTGTCGTGGCAATTCAGGCAGCATTGGAAAATCGATCACCGGGAGAGACTATTCTGGTTGCTGGTTCACTTTTTTTGGTTGCGGCAATTCGTGAGTTTTTGCTGCCGACTGTGGATCTCCTGACAATTACCGGCTCCGCTAATGAATGATTTTGTGCAAAATTGTCATCCTGCCACGGTGGGAATGACTAAAAAAGTATTGTGGATCTCCATGTTGTTACGCTTTTTCATTCTTTTATTTCTTTGTGCTGGCTCATCCCTGGCGAGTGCGGCTGATTGGAGCCAGGTTGGTGAATCTGGACGACCGGTTCAGCTTGAGGCTGATCAATTGAGCTACGATAAGAATACGGGTCTTTACCGTGCAAGTGGGGATGTCAAGTTAGTTCAAGGTGACCTTGTCATTCACAGCCAACTCCTCAAGTGGAATCAAGCCAGTGGTGAAATTGAAGCAGAAGGGGATGTTCAGCTGATTTCCCCGGATGAGGAGCTCTTTGGCAAGAAAGCCCACTATAATTTACTCAAAGGAACCGGTACAGTAGAAGATGGTTATTTTTATCTTCGTGAGCAAAATCTGCATGTTTACGGTCAAACCATCGAGCGGCGCGGAAAACTGGATTATCGCATCAAGAAAGGTACCTTTACTACATGTGATTGTCAGGTGCCGCCGTGGAAATTTGGTGCCAACCAGCTCGATATCACTTTAGGTGGTTATGTCCGTGCCCGGAACATGATTTTTTATCTCAAGGATGTGCCGTCTTTATTTCTTCCTTATATGATTTACCCGGCAAAAACTGAGCGCGAATCGGGTTTGTTGATTCCCACTGTCGGTTACTCTGACAAACGTGGATTTCAATATGGCGGTGCTTACTATCAGGTTCTTGGGGTCAATCAGGATGCCACTCTCTATCTGGATTATCTCTCAGAAATGGGAATTGGCAAAGGGCTGGAATATCGATATATTTTTGGTCATGAAAATGCGGGTGAGGCCAGAGTTTACCATATAAATGTCGATCAGATTGATGGGGTTACCGTTGATGAAGAGCGCTATGCTCTCAAGTGGCAGCATGACGGATTTTTGCCTGCGGGTGTCCACATGGTTGTTGATGCCGAATATGTCAATGATGATCAGTATTTTAAAGATTTTGGCAGCGTTGCTGAGGAGTACAATAAGGATAAAGTCCAATCGATTCTTTCTCTCAGCAAGAACTGGGGGAAATATAATCTGGTTGGGCAGTTGAAATACACGAAAGATCTTGAAGTCGATGATCCAACCACCTTGCAGCTATTACCACGTATCACCTTTGATGCTGTCCGGCAGAGGATTAAAACAACGCATTTTTATTATGCATTGGAATCTGAATATAGCAATTTCTGGCGGCAGGAGGGGTTGCGCGGGGAACGTTTAATGGCGAGACCGATCCTGGCGGCAAGTTTTAAGCTGCTGGATGTTATTGATGTCGCTCCAGAAATTTCTTACCGTGAACGTTATTATTGGGATTTAAGTGATAACTCCGGTTCGGATCATCAAGGTACTGCGGAGTTTACCACCAGAATTAGTACCCGGATACAGAAAGTCTATCATCGGCCATTTGGTTTTTTTGGTAAATTACGCCACTCTGTCGAGCCGGAATTGCTGTACAGGTATATCCCCGAAGTTGAACAGGGACATCTGCCAGATTTTGATAGCTATGATCGCATTGCTGAATCAAACCAACTTGAATATGCCTTGGTTCAACGCTTCACCGTGCGTACTGATCAGATTGGTGGACGTTCCACCTACCGGGAATTGTTTTACCTCCGCTTGTCGCAAATCTATGCTTTAACTGATAAAGCTCGTGAACAGCGGTTTCAGGATCTACGTATAGAGATGACGTTACTACCGACGGAATGGTTGTCTTTCCAGACCGATACCACTCTGGATGTTGATTCGGGGGACTGGACAAAAGTTGCTGTAACGGGGGGAATTAAGGATCAACAGGAGAACTCATTACGGTTTGAATATCGTTATGATTCGATCAATGATATTGATTATGGTTTGGTTGATCTGAGCGTTGCTTTTCTGAAACCAGTTTATTTGACCTATCAACAACGTTACGAATTTGCCACCGATGAGCAGTTAGAGCAAGTGATTGGGATCGAATATCGACAGCAATGTTGGAGTGCTCAGTTATCCTATCGTGAATCTGAAGATAATCGTACTGTGATGTTGACTTTTACCATGCTTGGAATAGGTTCGGTCGGTGGTATCGGTGGAAGTCTGGGCGGGATTTGATATGGGACGATACGGGACAATAATGATCCCTGTTTTTGATCTGTGAGGTACGGTTTGACTGCTGCTCGTAAACCAGAACCAGCTGGCAGAAGAAATTTACTGACCATTTGTTTACTTATAGTTATTCTGCTGATGTTCGCCTATGCTGTATTCGGCAGTCGCGGAGTGTTGCGGATCTTTCAGGTGCAACAGCAGAAACAGGAATTACAACAACAATTGGCCGATTTAAAGCAACAACAACAGCAACTTCGCACTGAAATTGAACGCTTGCAGAAAGATAAAACCTATTGGGAGCAGCTGGCCCGGACAAAACTGGGGATGGTTCGTGAGGGTGAGCTGATTTACTATCTTCCCAATAAAGATACTGAAGAAAAGAGGCAGTAAAAAGGATGAAAGATCAATTACGGCTGGCAATTCGAGCAGCCTTAAAACAGTGCTATACTGATGGCTCCCTCACTTCTGGAGAGTTTCCGAAGGAGGTTCAACTGGAAATTCCCAAGAATTCCGAGCATGGTGATTTTTCTACCAACCTGGCGATGACTCTTGCGAAGCCAGAGCGTAAGGCACCGCGGAAAATTGCAGAAACTTTGGTTGCAGCGCTTCAGGGGAATTCTCTCTGCGATAAAATTGAGATTGCCGGACCAGGGTTTATTAATTTTCGCCTTATAGCAACCTGCTGGTATAAAGTTCTCGATCAGATTATGCAGCAGGATGAGACGTATGGTTACAGCCAGGTTGGTGCCGGAAAGAAAATCCAGGTTGAATTTGTCAGTGCCAACCCAACGGGACCGTTGCATATTGGTCATGGTCGCGGAGCAGTTGTCGGTGATGCTGTGGCTGCGGTATTACAGGCTGCCGGATTTGAGGTTCAGCGCGAATATTATATCAATGATGCGGGAAATCAGATTCTGACTCTTGGACGTTCGATTCTGCTCCGATTGCGAGAGTTGCAGGGGGAGATTGTTGAATTTCCAGAAGATGGTTATCAGGCGGCTTACATTGTTGATCTGGCTGCTAAGTATCGTTCTGAGCAGGGTGAATTAAATGATGTTACCGAAGCAGAGGCGATTGAACTCTGCTCCCGCTTTGGTATCGTAGAAATTCTCAAGTGGATTGAAGCCGACCTGAAGTCTTTTGGTATCCACTTTGATCATTGGTTTAGTGAGCAGAACCTTTACGATCAGGGGATGGTTGACCAAGAACTGCTTAAATTGAAAGAGAAGGGGCTCTCTTTTGAGGAAGATGGCGCTCTCTGGTTGCGCACTACCGACTACGGTGATGATAAAGATCGGGTGCTGATTAAGTCAGATGGCAGCTACACCTATTTTGCTTCCGATGTCGCCTACCATATGGAAAAGTTTGACCGTGGCTTTGATCAGGTGATTGACGTTTGGGGTGCTGATCATCACGGTTATATTCCACGTATGAAAGCGATGTTGGCTGGATTGGGACATCCTCCGGAAGCCCTTGAGGTATTGCTGATCCAGATGGTCAACCTGCACCGTGATGGTCAACCCTACATCATGGGGAAAAGGTCTGGGAATTTTATCACCCTGAAAGAGGTGATTGACGAAGTTGGTCGTGATGCTTGTCGTTTCTTTTTTCTCATGCGTCGTTGTGATAGCCAGCTTGATTTTGATCTGGAACTGGCTAAGCAGCAGAGTAGTGATAATCCGGTATACTATGTTCAATATGCTCATGCACGAGTTTGTAGTATCAACCGAAATGCTGCAGAGTCTGGGATTGAGCCGCTGCAGCCCGGGCAGATTGACTACAATCGTCTTGAATTGACAGAAGAATTGGCACTGGTAAAACAGTTAGCCCGTTTCCCGGAAACCGTTGTTGGTGCCGCTTTAAGTTATGAGCCGCACCGAATTATTTTTTATCTGCAGGATCTTGCTGCTCAGTTTCACAGTTATTATAATCGACATCGAGTGTTAGTTGATGACCCGGCAACAACCCGGGCACGACTCTGTTTGGTGAATTCAGTGCGGATAGTTCTAGCCAATGCCTTGCAGATGCTTGGCATGTCGGCTCCAGAGCGAATGTAAAAAAGGGACAACAATGATGGCTACGTTAAAGACACGGACGCAGCGGCGGATGGAGAAACGTCAGGCCGTTATTCTGCTGGTACTGGTGCTGGTAGTTTCGCTGGCCAGTTTCACCCTTGGTGTGATTGTTGGTCGCCGGGGTGCCGAACGGGATCTGGCGCAAAAGATTCAACAGACAGAAAAGGTATTGGTTGCTCAGACTGCGTCGCCAGTTGTTTCATCGATGCCTGTCCCCACGACTGAACAGCAGGTTAATCTTCCATCTGTTGAACCTGAGTCTGAGAAAACACAATTGAGCTTTTATGATGATTTGGCAAAAGAGACTGCTTCAGAGACTGCTCCGCTAGGAAGTGGTATTAATTTAGCCCCGGTAGAAAAGCAAGGGGTTAGCGAAGTTGCACAACCCCCAATCGATTTGCCGGATCAGCCGATTGTAAAGAAGACAACAAAGGATATTGCTGCCAGTGTTAAGGATACAGCTCAGAAAGTGTCAACAGTGCTAGCTTCACAAAAATCGGAGCCGGAGATGCCTAAAGCAGTCTCTGCTGGTAGCCATGCGGTACAGATAGGATCTTTTGGTGCCGCTGGTGATGCTATCGCTTTAAAACAGAAGATGTTGGACAGAAAATATCCGGCATTTGTGGTCGAGGCTGATCTCGGCAAAAAAGGGCTCTGGTATCGGGTGCGGATCGGTCCCTACGCAGATTCTGCTACTGCTAAATTGGCGCAGAAACTGTTGGAGGAAAAGGAGCAGATCAAAGGGTTTGTTTCCCGGCAGTAAGGCTCTGAGGGAGCCGATTTTGATGGATTTTTCACTTGACATTTCCTCACCGGAAGTCTATTTTCCAGTGCTCATGTCGCGGGATGGAGCAGTCTGGTAGCTCGTCGGGCTCATAACCCGAAGGTCGGAGGTTCAAATCCTTCTCCCGCAACCAAAGCCGATCCCTCCTTTGGAGGTTCAGATAGTGTTCATCTGAAGGATTCAGATGAACACAAAAGAGTTTCGGCGGTGTAGCTCAGTTGGTTAGAGCATGCGGCTCATATCCGCAGTGTCCGGAGTTCGAATCTCTGCACCGCCACCATTTTCGTTCTGAATTCATGAGTAACTCGTGAATCCAAGTTTAAGCCTTTCCCGCTATCGGGGAGGGCTTTTTTCGTCTATACGTCGTATTTATGCATAGAAATGTTTTGTATATGATTCATTTATCCTTTGACTGGCTATAATGTTTTGTATACAATTCAAAAATGTTATTTAAAATTGGTGAGCGTATCCGTTCAGAACGCAAACAGCGAAAAATGTCTCAATCCGTTCTAGCCAAGCAGTTGGGGATGAGCAGGTCGACTATCAGCCAGATCGAAACGGGAACGATCCAGGATATTGGTGTGCGTAAGCTGATCCGGATTCTGGAAGTTCTGGATCTCGAGTTGCGGGTTCGACCTGCCAGTTCTCCACCGACCCTCGATGAACTTCGGGAAGATGATGATCTGTCATGAATGTTGAAAAGGTGTTGAAGGTCTGGATTGATGGTTCTCCGGTTGGCTCTTTGACGCAAGAGGGGCGTAAGCAATATGTTTTCGGCTATAACTTACGTGCCACCAAAGGGGTCTCTCTGACGATGCCGGTTCGGTTGCAGAGCTGGGTGAGTGAGGATCTTCATCCGATTTTTCAGATGAACTTGCCGGAAGGGGCATTGTTAGAAGCAATCCGTCGTGCCATTGCCAAAATTATTGGTGATGATGATCTTTCGCTTCTGTCGGCAACCGGTGGAAATCAGGTCGGTAGAAATCGTTTTTCTCTGCGTGATGAAAAATCCCCAGCTTCTGTAAATGAAAATGAATCTCTTGAAGAGCTTCTAACTTATCCTGACACAAAAGAACTTTTTCACGAACTTCTTGATCGTTATGCCCTCCATTCCGGGGTGTCAGGTGTGCAGCCCAAGGTGTTACTTGATGCGACTGAACGCGGAACCCTGACCTCCTCCGGCTATATTGTAAAAACCTGGGGATCAGATTATCCACAACTGGCTGCCAATGAGTACTTTTGTATGACTGCTGCAAAAAAAGCAGGTTTACCGGTTCCAGAATTCAGTTTGTCTGACAATGGTGGTCTTTTTGTTATGCGCCGTTTTGATCAGACCCCTGATGATAAGTTTTTGGGATTTGAGGATATGTGCAGTTTGCAGGCTTTGGGAACGGCACAAAAATACCGGGGAACCTATGAGCGGGTGGCCAAAAGCTTAAAGGAATATGTTTCTGGAGAGTTTCTATTGGCCGCCAGGCAGCAGTTTTTTGCCACTTTGGTGCTTTCATCCATGGTAAAAAACGGAGATGCTCATCTGAAAAATTTTGCTGTTTTGTATCCCTCCTTAACGGGCTCCATAAAAATGGCACCGGTATTTGATATTGTAACAACCACGGCCTATTTACGCCACGATGTTCCTGCCCTTTCTCTTGCCGGAACTAAAAAGTGGTGGCCGCGTAAGATGTTGGAAAAGTTTGCTATGATCCACCTTTCGTTGCCGGTTGGCGAGATCAATCGAACCATAGAGCGGCTGGCTGATGCTGTTATGGAAACCCGGCGACTGATCCCCGGTTATATTGCCGACCATCCTGAGTTTCGTGAAGTTGGAGGCGCTATGATGGAAGCTTGGGATGAGGGAGTTGGTGGGTTTTAGTTTTTTTGTGGGAGTGTCCTGAATGGCGCTAGTTTAAGAAATTCTGCAGTAATCTCGGGACAGCCCCCATGCGGCAGTGTCCTGGGTTTTCCTCCTTTTTTGTTTGAACATAATTCTTTTGCCATTTCTTTGTTCTGGGGTAACATGACCAGAATCAAAAATGGAGGTTGCTATGACAACCCTGCAAGTTGAACAAATTTTGGTTTCCATTCTGAAAAAACACGAAGCAAGCAGTATCGGTATCTTTGGCTCCCGCGCACGAGGTGAAGCACACCATAATAGTGATCTCGATGTGCTGGTTGATTTTCCTAAGGCGAAGAGCCTGCTGAATCTTGTGAGTATCGAACGGGAATTATCCGAAGCTCTTGGAATCAAGGTTGACCTGCTCACCAAAGGTGCCATCAGCCCCCATCTAATTGGCAGAATCAAGGCTGAACTCAAGGTTATTTACCAATGACAAAGAGAGATGACACTGTCTACTTGCGACATACCCTCGAAGCTATTGAACTCATTGAGAACTATCTGACTGATATTGATTACGATTAAGTTCAGTGGCACTCGACTACTTCAGGATGGGGTTATTCGGCAGCTCGAAATTATCGGTGAAGCAACCAAGAACCTTTCCAAAAATGTCCGAGACATGGCACCCGACGTTCCTTGGAAAGATATGGCTGGAATGCGTGACAAGCTGATACACCAGTATTTCGGTGTTGACATCGAAGCTGTCTGGGCGACAGCACAACTGGATCTACCAGAGGTGAAAAAAGCCATTGTGAAGCTGTTGATTGGGTAAAAGCGCAAGAAATATGGGGAATGTCCGTTCGCAGTAACAGTTGGATATCACATGGGTTAAAGTCCCGTCCGGGGAATTATCCGTACGCCCCGGTAGCTCAAGAGAGCGGCGTTCTGGCAACAGAGGGTCGTAAGTTCTCAATTGGCAAAACAG
>JAKIUD010000129.1 GCA_021647765.1 Desulfuromusa sp.
CACAGCCGACAACACCGCCACCGATAACGGCTATATCGCTAGTGGCAAGCAATGAGGAGCTGTCTGATTGACTATTATTCAGGGGATGTTTTATCTGCTGTTGAGTTGTCATGACTGAATAGTATCAAATAGTGACTGAATGGGCAATATGTTTTTTGATTTAACCTCTATTTTATATTTTAATAAATCCATGGGGCGACTTCCATATTTCCTGAATTATGTTGGATACTGGAAAGGCCGTTGTGTCGGAATAAAAATTCTTCAAGAAGGCAAGGTGCTAAATAAAAAACAGTTATTTTTAAGGAAAGAGTGTGTTGCAAAAAAAATCAAACCGTGTTACATAGGTTCAGTAGGTGGCAAGTGTAGTCGCTCAACGGTGAGTGATAAAGCAATGATGCTTGTATAGAGAAGAGGAAATCTTCTCTTGCAGGCATTTTTTATTTACGGAAGCACAAATGATTGTTCGGTCAGTTTTTGCGCTTGTTTGGTCAGAAGTTGTATGCTAGCATGTTGAAAACAGCGTTTGATCTCTTGAATTAAAAGCAGATATGGATAGATCAATGGAGAGTAGTTTGCGGTTTTTAAGTGGTATGGTTGACTTCAAAACTATTTATTGTATAGGCGATTCACCTATTCCAGTTGAGCAAGCAAGGAGGAATATATTAAATGCCAAAATTTATAATTCTTTATGTCAAATATGTTGATGCCATTTCCATCAAGGTTGGCCGGGCAACAATGTATTTAATTTTTGTCATGATCGGGGTTTTACTGTTGGGTTCAATTACCAGAAATATTCTTCATATGCCCCTTTCCTGGACTGTTGAGATGGCACAGTTCGTCATAACTGCTTATTACATCGCTGGTGGCGCCTACTCAATGATATTGAGAGAGCATGTCCGAATGGATTTGCTCTATGAGCATCTGTCAGAGAAGAATCGGGCACGGCTTGACGTGTTCACGACTTTTTTCCTTTTATTTTACCTCGTAACGTTGCTCATTGGATCAATCTCCAGCACCATGTATGCCATAGAGTATGGACAGCGAAATTTCTCCCAATGGAATCCTTCAATGATTCCCATCAAGATTATCATGGTCTTAGGTATTGCCTTAATGATACTGGAATCTGTCTCGGTTTTCTTCAAGGATTTGGCCATAGCTAAAGGAAGCAGAATCTCATGAGTTATGAATTAATTGCCCTCACAATGTTTGGGGGGATGCTACTTCTGATGTTGACCGGTCAGCGAGTCTTTGCTGCCATTGGGTTTGTTTCTGCTGCGGCAGCTCTGGGGCTCTATGGAAATGGTGCTATCGAGATGCCATTTAATGCGGCGTTTAAGCTGTTCAACTGGTATCCAATGTTGACCCTGCCATTATTCGTTTACATGGGATATGTCCTGTCTGAATCGGGGATAGCTGATGATCTTTACACCATGTTCCATGTCTGGTTTGGTCGGGTAAGCGGTGGCTTAGCCGTTGGTACAATTGGTTTAATGGTGGTTATTTCAGCCATGAATGGTCTCAGTGTTGCAGGTATGGCTATTGGTGCAACAATAGCGCTGCCGGAAATGTTGCGGCGTGGTTATGACAAGATCATGATTACCGGGGTGGTGCAGGCCGGGAGTTCATTGGGGATATTGGTTCCTCCCAGTGTGGTTCTGGTTCTCTATGGTATGATTGCCCGTCAACCGGTGGGCAGACTCTGGTTAGCAGGGGTCTTTCCCGGCCTCATGATGGCAGCGTTTTTTGCTATCTATATTATTGTCAGATGTAAGCTCCAGCCCCACCTTGCTCCCGTTGTCAGTAAGGAGGAGCTGGATATACCACTCAAAGAGAAACTCAAGTTATTGAAAGCAGGGATTATTCCGTTTCTCATCTTCTTTTTTATGACCGGCTTATTCCTGATGGGGATCACCAGTCTGGTTGAAAGTTCTGCGGTTGGTGCGACTGCTGCAACGATTGCTGCAATTGCTAAAGGAGCTTTTACTCGCAAGGTCATTGAGGAGTCGGTTAGAAAAACCTTGGGAATCTCCTGCATGTTTATGTGGGTTATCCTTGCCGCATTATCGTTTGGAGCTGTTTTTGACGGAATTGGTGCGGTTAAAGCAATTGAATCGTTATTTATCACCCAATGGCACTTGACCCCTTGGCAAGTATTAGTGATGATGCAGTTGTCTTACATTATTATGGGAATGTTTTTGGATGACACGGCCATGCTGGTTATTGTTGCTCCTCTTTATGTTCCGTTAATCATTGCGTTAGGGTTTAACCCAATCTGGTATGGGGTTTTATACACTATCACCTGTCAGATCGCTTATATGACACCACCATTTGGCTACAATCTATTTTTGATGCGTGCCATGGCGCCTCCGGAAATTTCCTTGCCGGATATTTATCGCTCTATTATTCCGTTTGTATTAATTATGGTTTTTTCTCTGATATTAATTATGGTTTTTCCACAGATCACACTCTGGCTGCCAAATTATATTTATGCAAAATAAACCAGAGAACTTTTTAAATAAGGATCATGCCTGGCACTCATCTCTAACCCTAAGTAGAGGAGAAAATCGATGAAAGATGAAAAAATCGCAACTAAGCCCCAAGCTCAGGATCAGAAAAATGGCCGTCGAGAGTTTATTAAGAAAGCGGGTATTGCAACCACAGGCGCGGTTGCCGCTTCAACGGTGTTCAGTGCTCCCTATGTTTATTCTGCTTCCAACCCGATAAAATGGCGTCTGCAGAGTTATTCTGGCGCTGCTCTGGGTGCTCACGTTATCCAGCCGCAAATTGAAGCGTTTAATCGTGCAGCACATGGTGAAATGGAGATTGAGCTCTATTTTGCCGATCAACTGGTTGCCACTGGTGAGCTTTTCCGTGCCATGCAGAACGGGATGATTGACGCAGTGCAGAGTGATGATGCAACCATGGCTTCCCCGGTTGATATCAATGTTTTTGGTGGATACTTCCCCTTTGCTACCCGCTACAGCCTCGATGTTCCGGTTTTATTCAAGTACTATGGTTTGAATGAGATCTGGCAGGAAGCTTATGACGAAGTCAGAAACGTGGAATGGCTCGGTGCTGGTGCCTGGGATCCTCTACATATCTTCAGCAAAGATCCTATCCGCAGCATTGCAGATCTGAAAGGTAAGCGGGTTTTTGGTGTCCCTACCGCAGGCAAATTCCTGTCTCGTTACGGCTTGGTTCCGGTGACCATGCCTTGGGATGATATTGAGGTTGCAATCCAGACCGGTGAGCTTGATGGGGTTGCCTGGTGTGGATTTACCGAAGCCTATGAAGTTGGTTGGGCTGATGTTTGTAACTATGCGCTGTTAAATAACGTCACTGGTGCATGGTTCGGTTCCTATTTTGCCAACAGCAAGAGCTGGAAAAAAGTTCCACCACATCTGCAAGAACTGTTTAAGCTGTCAATGGATAGCTCACACTACTACCGCCAGGTCTGGTATTGGGGTGGTGAAGCTAAGCTTAGGGTCGAAGGCAATAAGATGGAATTAACCACAATTCCAGCAGCTGAATGGGATCAGGTTGTCAGGGATGCACAGGGGTTCTGGGATGAAATGGCTTCAATTAGTCCAAGAGCTGCAAAAGTTGTGAAAATCTTTAAAGAATATGAAAGTGTTATGGAAAGGGCTGGCGTACCTTATCGCTACAGTTAGTTAAATGTTGATTTTCTCGCCCCTACACTTTGTAGGGGCGAGATTTTTTAATAGATCAATTCTCTTTGCTTAAAAACAATTTTGGCCAATAACAGTGTGGCTTCGGTTTGTCTGGATATTTCATATAGTGGCTCAGGTTCTGACAGTTTTTTCAGTTTATTTCATTATTCCTGCTGATAAGTGTATTTTTTTGCGGATCGCAATTTTCTCAAATTCTCTCAGCAATTCCCCCTGTTC
>JAKIUD010000049.1 GCA_021647765.1 Desulfuromusa sp.
ACTTTTTCCTCTCTGTTAGTGGATTCGTCTTCACCAGCAAGAAGAACAGAAATGGCCCACCACTTCCACCACAAATTCCTAAAGAATCAGTGCAGAATTGAAATTACAGAAAAGAAGTTACACTACCAGCGGAACACCGACGAAAGAAGTGACAGATACCTATTCCCGGTCGATCCGGTGGTCTCTTCACATACCCGTTGATGTAACAGTATGATCTGGCGCTTGGTGACTTCTGACAAACGGTAGGTGCCGAATTCTTTCAGCAGCCTCCTATCAAACATGTTCTCCATATTTGCAGCGGTCTTGTATTGCTTCTTGGCGTACGGCAGGAACTCATCCTGAACAAAGTCCTCGAAGGTGATGTTGGATTCTGATTTTTCCCCTATCCGTGGATCAATGTCATCGGCCATCATTCTTTTGTATGTTCTGACCTTCTCTATCGCCTGATCAAGGCTCCACAAGGGGTAGCTCCCTACAGTGATGAACAGTCTATTCCCTCTGAACTTCTGCTTGAAGCGCCATGATCGGGAGCCGTTCTTGTAGACGGCAAGGCAAAGGTTCGATTCTTGAGCCACTGAATACTCGATGTTGGATGTCTTGGCATTTTCCGGTGGACCGGGCAAACTCTCGATGACACGTATGGTCATTTTTCTGGTTTTCTTGCTGGTCATTTTTTCCTCCTTGAAATGGGAACAGATGAGAACGTCTGCTTAGAGATCAGTTGAAAGTGGGGATCGTTTTCCATGAAACAGATACGTAGAGCAGAATTGTTCGTGAGTTAGGTTGGTGCTAGGTTGGATTCTGGTGCGGGTTCGACAGGGGAATTACAGGTTTGATTCTTAGTACGTACAAGATCTAGTGGGTGGAGTGGAGGCAGTTTCAGAAGGAAATCAGGTGGGAGATTTCGGCGGGGATGAAGAGAACTTCGGTGGGATACACAATACGGTACATGGTCAGCACCATACCGTCTGCATTGATTCTGATTTGAACTGTCTCTTCAGGTGGGCTGAGATCGTTCAGCATGGGGAGGTCTTCTTCTTGAAGAATTGAAAAACTAAAATCTTGATCATCGTCTTGAACCTCATAGCAACAGTACAGCAGATAGCTTGTGACTTCCCGGAATAGATCTGGATCGCTGGTGAGGAGGAGGCAGTCTTGCATATTGTGGATGTGGATCATGGGAGGGCTCCTTTCAGTGGATACAAAAAAGCCCAACCAAGAGTGCATCCTGATTGGGCAAAGAAAAAGCGGAGCCATTGCTGACCCCGCTTCGGTTTGTCGGTTTTCTTTACACTCCCCCCCCAGAAACACCCCAGAGCCATCTCCCCGAAACGAATCCACCAAAGTCTAAGAACCAACCCACGACCAACCTTCCGTTCCGAAAACAAAAAAAAGCCTCCCCTGATTTCTCAGAAGAGGCTTTTTTAATGTGGCGTCCCCAGGGGGATTCGAACCCCCGTCGCCGCCGTGAAAGGGCGGTGTCCTGGGCCAGGCTAGACGATAGGGACTTAAAAAACTTAAGTCCCTGCGGAAATTGAATCCGCAGGATGCTACATTCGTTAAATGGTGAGCCGGGGGGGGATCGAACCCACGACCATCTGATTAAAAGTCAGATGCTCTACCAACTGAGCTACCGGCCCAAACAACGAAGAGACTTTATACGTGAATCATTTCGGTGCGTCAACCCTTTTCTCAGCCTTTTGCTGTAAATGGGTTGCTACGAAAAAGGGTCTGATCCCGGCGTGGGCCCACCGATACAAGCACCACTGGACAATCGGTCCAGGCCTCAATTTTGTCGACATAATCCTGAACTTGCTGAGGAAGTTCGGCATAGCTTTCAAGAGCACAAATATCTTTCTGCCAACCGGAGATCTCCTCGTAAACCGGTGTACACTCTTTCAGCACATCAAAATCCTGTGGAAACTCTTCCAGCAATTCGTCTCTGTAGCGATAAGCAGTGCAGACTTTGATCGTCTCTAATTCACTCAGGACATCCATTTTAGTCAAAGCAATGCCAGTTAAACCATTGGTACGAACTGCTTCACGCAGAGCAACAATATCAAGCCAACCGCAACGCCGTGGACGACCGGTTGTTGCACCAAATTCACTTCCGGCAGCGCGCAGATGATCGCCCATTTCATCATTTAACTCTGTCGGGAAAGGACCTTCACCAACGCGGGTCACGTAGGCTTTGGAGATACCCACCACTTCGTCGATCAAATGGGGACCGATACCGGTTCCAATACAGGCTCCGGCGGCAATCGTGGAAGATGAGGTGACAAATGGATAGGTTCCATGGTCGATATCGAGCAGACTTCCCTGGGCGCCTTCAAACAAAATATTGTTTCCCGCTTTTATCGACTGATCCAGAGTGGTTGAGGCACGACCAAGATAGCCACGCAGCCGATCAGCATAACCGAGATATTCCTGGATAATCGCATCTTCATCTACCGGTTTCTCACCGAGGAATTGCTCAAGATAGAAATTCTTCTCCGGTAAGACCTCATGTAGTTTACGCTTGAAGGTCTCTGGCTTGAGTAAATCGGCAAAGCGGATACCGCGGCGACCAACTTTATCCTCATAAGCTGGACCGATCCCTCGCCCGGTGGTACCAATCTTCTTGGCTCCGGCCTTCTGCTCCCGGGCAATATCAATCTTCTTATGATAAGGCATGATCAAATGGACAGCACCATCAACCATCAACTGATTGTCGTCCTTCATATAGCCTTTTTTTCTTAAACCATCGATTTCTTCCAAAAAAACCTTAGGATCAAGCACAACTCCATTGCCAATAATGCAGCGCTTCCCTTCATGTAGAATCCCGGAAGGGATCAAATGGAGAACCGTCTTTTCATCACCGACAACCAGAGTATGCCCGGCATTATTCCCCCCTTGGAAACGCACCACATCCTGCGCATACTCGGTATAAATATCGACAATCTTCCCCTTGCCTTCATCACCCCACTGGGCTCCGACGATAATTACGTTGGCCATGTCCTTACTTTTCTCCTGTTACGCTGGTAACTTGATGTCACCAACTGTTAAATAAATTACTGTAACTTAAAGTCGCTCTGGTTCAACTGCTGCCAGGAAACCTGCTTTTGTTCCCCCTCCAGCAAAGAAATCATTTCAACATCCCGATCTTCTCCAGCGACAACAGCCATAAAACGATAGTTCATTTGCCGGGCATAATCAAGAGCGTCTGCTTGAGTGCGATCAAGAATGTCCCGTGCTACTGAATATCCATATTTACGCAGTTGACGCGCCAGTTTTTGTGCTGCATGCAAATTTTCACCAGTTGAGAAAATCAACAGATCGCAACTTGGAACAACTCGCTCATCTAACACTTTATCCAAGGCAAACAACAGATGCAACAAACTAAAAGTAAATCCAGTGGATGGGGTATTAAAACCATACTTTCCGGTCAAATTATTATAGCGGCCACCACTGCAAACAGTCTGACCGATCCCGGGAAGAAAGCCTTGGAAGGTGATCCCGGTATGATAATTCAATCCACGCAGTTCACCGAGATCAATAGTGACATGATCCAGAACCCCATACACATCCAGAACATCCAACACCTGAGCCAAGCTATCCAGTGCTTTTCGGGAACGCTCATTGCTCACCGACTTTTCCGCTTGTTGCAAAATTTCCCGACCACCATAAAGGTGTGGTAACGCCAGGATTTCTTCACAGGTATTATCCTCTAATTCACTCTGTTCCAACAATCCCTTCAGCTCAGAACTATCCTTGCGTAAAATTGCATCGGCAACTTGCTCAGCCAGGTGGGGATCCAACGGTAACCCATCCATCACCCCCCGGAAAAACTCCACCTGACCAATATCAATGGTAAATTCCTCAGCGCCAACCGCCGCTAAAGACTCAACCGTCATAGCGATCATTTCAGCGTCGGCTTCCGGGCTATCCAGACCGATCAACTCAACCCCGGATTGGAAAATATCTCGATCTTTACCCGCTTGCTGCTCGGTATGACGCAAAACTCTGCCACTGTAACAAAGTCGCAGTGGCAACGGTCGTTCCCTCATACGAGTTGCCGCAATTCGGGCAATCTGTGGTGTCATATCGGGAGGGAAGGCCAGTAAGCGACCACTCTGCCGATCATCAAAGCGAAAAGTCCGCTCGCGCAATCCATCGCCAAAACCGCGCGCCAAAACATCCAGATATTCCAATTGCGGAGTAATCACCGGACGGAAACCCCAGGCCGCATAAACCTGTTGCAACTGTTGCTGCAGATATTCCACCTTAGCTGCTTTGAGCGGTAGAAAATCGCGCACACCTTTGGGTAAATCAGTTTCCGGGAGCGAGTTTGAAAGAAGCATTTGATTATCTCCAGCCTGCCAAGAGGGGGGAGGGGGGTACTCACCCCCTGAAGACATATTGCCTTATAGAAAAACTGTTAAGCTGACTAATTCTATTCCGACCAAACGTGGCAATCTAGCAACAGTTCCAATCCCATGTCAAGAATCTGAGACATAGGATTATTTTAGTAAAATAGCAATTATTTTGTTGCTCCGCGCAAATATTCGATCAACGCCCGCACACCGAAACCAGTCCCCCCTTTTGGTTGACCAGCCTTCCCCTGTTCAGCCCAGGCCATTCCAGCAATATCCAGATGAGCCCATTTATATTTATCAGCAAAAGCCTGTAAGAAAGCTGCAGCGGTAATGGTTCCAGCCGCTCGGCCACCGGTATTTTTTACATCGGCAAAATCGCTCTTGATCAGTTCAGAATACTCTTCCCAGAGTGGTAGCTGCCAGAATCTTTCGTCGCTGCGTTCCCCAGCCTTGAGCAATTGACGGATCAGCCCGCTATGATTACCAAGAACCGCAGCAGCGTGGTTACCAAGGGCGACAATACAGGCTCCGGTTAAAGTTGCCAGATCGATCACCACACTAGGTTGATAACGAGCCACATAGGTTAAGGCATCTGCCAGGATCAAGCGTCCTTCGGCATCTGTATTCAAAACTTCAATTGTTTTCCCTGATAACGAAGTGAGAATATCACCGGGTCGGATTGCTGTCCCCGAAGGCATATTTTCCACTACCGGAACCACTGCGACCAGATTGATCGTTAATCTCATTTCTGCCGCAGCTTTCATGGTACCGAGAACAGCCGCTGCACCACCCATGTCCATCTTCATCTCGTCCATTTTTTCTGCCGGTTTCAATGAGATACCACCAGCATCAAAAGTGACTCCCTTGCCAACCAGAGCAATTGGTTGTTCAGCTTCAATTCCACCCTGATACTCCAACACAATCAGATACGGCTCCCGCTCGCTCCCTTGAGCAACACCGAGCATGGCACCAAACCCCTGTCGTTCCAATTCACGACGATCCAGCAACTTGGCCTTAATCCCAACCTGTTCCGCCATGGCAACAGCCTGCATCGCCAGATATTCCGGTGATTTCAGATTTCCCGGAGCGTTCACCAGATCACGGGCAAAGCAAACTCCGGAACCAATCGCTTCAGCCGCTTCAATTGCAGCCTTTGCCGTCGCAGTACTCGCGTTGGCAGAAATCAACAGCTCAACGTGATCCAGAACAGCTGGTTTCCCCGGTTTATCTTTAGGTAAATACCGATCGTAGCGGTAATCTGCTAACAAAACACCTTCAACAATTGTCTGAATTCGTTCGCCGAAATCGGTTTTTTTGATCGGTAATTGCGGCAGTGCAAGCAGAAAACTTCCCAGTTGTTTTTCAGCTAACAATTTAACCGCGCTGCTGGTCACTTGTCGCAAAGAGCGCAGAGAAAAGAGGGACTCTTTTCCCAGCCCGAGCAGCAAAATCCGTTCAGCGAATGCCTGTGATCCACCGTGTAACAACAGGGTTTCCCCCTTGCCACCGGTAAATTCCTTACTCCGAGTCGCCCGGTCTAAAGCGCCGCCAAGCTGCTGATTGATCTGTGACAATTGTTCGTTTTTATATTTTCCTGCAAAGACACCCAGAACCAGACATGATGTTTTCTGCTCCAGAGCATTCCCTTTTTTGACTGTAATCTTCATATTATTCACCTTTATTTTTGGTTAATCGATCCAACACTGCGGCAACCTTCTGAGTTGCAGAATCGACCGTTTCCAATTCAATTTCAATTTTTTGTTCAGGGAGGGTGTGCAAATAGAGGGGATCATAGTAACGAACCATCAGTTCGCGCACCAATTTATCCCACTTCCCCAAATCTAACAGTTCGAGGAACTCGGAGACAACCTTACCCCCCAAACGTTCTTTTAACGCATTGATCGGTTTTTTGAACTGTTCCCGCAATTGATCGAGGGCGGGATAGTCTTCCAGAATAATTTGGGTGCGAACATCCATCGGCGCAGTCAGCCAGAGGCTGGTCTGCACTTGCATCGCTTGATGAAATGATTTCGGCACCATCACCCGACCGATATGTAAGCTTTCACCCTCGGTCACCAAGTATGGGTTATCTTTCAGCTGTTCCAACCTGTCCCAAAGCAGAGCATCGAACTTTTTTTGTGCTGGTTGCGGTTCCAGCCCCAATGCTCCAAAAGCGCTGCCACGGTGGTTTGCCAACCCTTCCAGGTCAACAACTGGATAATCCATCTCCTCAAGCTGATGCAAAACCCGGGTTTTCCCCACTCCAGTCAATCCGCGCAGAACAAAAACCGGCGGCCATTGCTGTTGCTCAAAATAATCGAGCACCTTGCGCCGAAATCCTTTATGCCCCCCGAGTAATTGTTGAGCCGGGATTCCTGCCAGATTCATGAATGAGGTCATAGCAAGGGAACGCATTCCACCGCGCCAGCAGAACACAATCACCGGTCCAGAATGACCTTGCCGTAAATCCTCAACCTGTTCCATCAATAGGGGGATTTTCGGTGCAACCAGCTGGATGCCAAGTTTTCGCGCGTCCTTTCTCCCTTGTTGTTTAAATAGGGTTCCGACTTGAACACGCTCTTCATTACTAAAAATAGGGACATTCACTGCACCGGGAACAGTTGTCTCATCAAACTCTGCCGGAGTCCGCACATCTATCAACAAAGCACCTTTGCGCTTTTGCTCCAAAGCTTTTTCCAGTTCGATTGTTTCCCGCATCAGCAATCCCAATATGTGACCATTTAAATGATTTTAACAACAAACGCTGATGGTTCTACACCAATAATCAGGCTTACACAACAGTGTCGGGGGAAAAAGATAAAAAAACTGGTTGACCGCATCATTTAATTCCGCTACTGTCGGCAACCGTTGTCGCGGGATGGAGCAGTCTGGTAGCTCGTCGGGCTCATAACCCGAAGGTCGGAGGTTCAAATACTTCTCCCGCAACCAAAAAAAATCAAAGGAGATCACGTTCGAGCGGTCTCCTTTTTTTGTTTTCTCCACCAAACTCACGTCAGAATATCCTTCCCTCTGTCCTCAAAACAGACTGACCCTTAGCTCAGCGTCTCTTTCTCTTTATACCTGTAGTTTACATCTCCCCCCAAATATGACAGAATTGCTTTGAAATATTCCAAGGAGAGCTTTATGCGCCAGGAAGAAGCAATCAAACAACTGGCCAACAATCTGGCGGAGCTACGTGACCAATACGGTGTGGCAGATTTGTCTATTTTTGGTTCTGTAGCACGCAACCAGGCAAACGCGAATAGCGATCTCGATATTCTGATCGATTTTGCAACGACCCCCGGATTGTTACGCTATATTGAGCTGAAGAATCACCTGGAAGATTTACTCGGTATTCCGGTTGACCTGGTGACCCGTAAAGCTCTCAAGCCGCAACTGCGCGACACTATTCTCTCCGAGGCAATCCGTGTCTGCTAGAAACTGGCAGCTACGAGCAGAGGATATTTCCAGTCGATTCAAAATATCCGTACCTACACCGAGGGAATAGATTATCCCACTTGGTGTGAGGATAAAAAAACCATTGATGCAGTTGTTCGTAACTTTGAAATTATCGGCGAAGCTGCAAATCATATCCCGGCAGACATCCAATCCCGATACCCCAATATTCCCTGGCAGCAAATGAGAGGAATACGCAACATCCTGATCCATGAATATTTTGGTGTGGATGAAGAAGTCATATGGAAGGCTGTTCAGGACGACATTCCTGTTCTTGAGAAAATGTTCACCCAGCTACTTAAAAAGCACGGCTGAGCCGCCAACCAACCTGCCAGCACCTTTTATTACCCTGGACAAAAAGGGAGGCATCTATCGGGATTGACCTGCGGATTCTTGTCTACGGAATCAAGAGATAGATAAACTGTCCCCCGAACTCAAAAGTATCCGCCGATTTTCATAGCTTGAAGTTACTGGGAAGAAGGTTATGCTGTGGGGAGGGGTGAGAAGATTGCAAAGGACAATAATTTAAGTTTAGATATTTAAGATGTCCCGCTTCGCTCCAGTCCCCCATACAGGTCGTATCCCCCAAAGGCATACGACCCAAACGAATATTTTTATTGACTAATTGACGACCTTAACATATAGTCTCAACATGAAAGAATTACTATATCAATATAATCCTTGGTGGGAACAAACATTCAAAAATGAGAATGTTAAATCTCGTGAGAAATACCTAATTGAACTCAGAAGCTATTTAGACTTTAAGCAAATTGTTGTTCTTACGGGGCTTCGTCGTGTTGGAAAAACAACATTGATGAAACTCATAATAGAAGAACTAATATCCGATGGTATTTCCCCCAAACATATTTTGTATGTAAGTCTTGACGATTATTTACTTCATAAAAGCAATATTATAGAGATTGTTAATGAATTCAGAAAAGTTCATAAAATAAAAATTGAAGAAAAAATATATCTATTCTTAGATGAAGTAACTTACAAAGAAGATTTTCATATCCAGCTAAAAAACATCTATGATTCTCAAAACACAAAGACATTTGTAGCCTCATCTTCGGCAACAATGCTCAGGGACAAAAAGGCAAGCTTAACTGGTCGAGCTATAACCCTTGAAATTAAGCCACTTGATCTTGAAGAATATTTGTTTTTCAAGGACATAACAATAAAAAAGAGAGATAAGCAATTATACAAATCATACTTCCTTGAGTACTGTAAAGATGGAGGATTACCTGAAAATGTTCTGAATCCAAACCGAGAGTATTTAATGAACTTGGTTGATGACATTATTCAAAAAGACATAACAGCATTCCATGCGATTAAAAACCACCAAATAGTGCGAGATTATTTCACTCTATTAATGGAACGAAGCGGTAAGCAACTAAGCATAAATAAAATTGGCAAAATATTAGGTATCTCGCCAGATACATCAAAAAGATATCTTACTTTTTTTGAATCTACTTACCTTATCCACCTTTTGCCTCGTTGGGGAAAAACAAACCAAAAGCTATTATCAGCAAAAAAAATATATGCTTCTGATCTCGGGATAAAGCATATGTTTATGGGTGAAAGAGATATAGGCAGCTATTTTGAAAACTATATCTACTTATTACTACGTAACAAAAAAACACTGTACTATCTGTACGAAAACACAACAGAAATTGATTTCTTCACTGAAGACAAAATATTAATTGAGTCAAAATTTTATTCAGAGTTAAATGCAAAACAAGAGAAATTATTTAATGAATATCCAGCAAATAAAAAACTGGTTATAGACTCCGTAGAAAAATTATCACTTCTGAATAAAATTTAAGATAACGATGTGTTCAACGCTGTCCGCACCGCAAAAGATTGGGACAGCCCCCATTGGGCAGTCCCGGTTTTGCTGCCATTTGACATTCCCCCTGAATTCAGCAATAACGCCCCCCTCATCCACCCTAACGGGCACCTTCTCCCTCAGGGAGAAGGAAATAAAATAGTAACTGAAAGTCTTGGACTAAAGCCCATGATTTTTATCAGCGTGGTAAAACAATAAGAAACAAGTATATTCTTGACAGAAATATATTCACAGTGTATCCCCAGCATACTCCTTAAATTCATGGCAATTCAGGGTTTTATCAAAAAATATTGCTACCAGGAATATTATATTTCTTATAGTAAAAAACACCGATTCAATTTTGTAACTTAAAAACACTCTGCTGAACACAGCACATCTCAACAACCTGAGAAAGGGCAAAAAAATGAAAGTACTGCTACTGGGAATGGGCATGCAGGGAAAAGCGGTTGCTCATGATCTGGATAAAAGCTCTCTAACAAAAGAGATTCTGGTTCTGGATAACGACCTCGATTCGGTCAGTCAGTACATTGTCGAAAAGGGGTTCAAGAAGGTCACAGCAAAGGCACTAAATGCTGAAAATGAGAGGGAATTGCAAAAAAGTGTCCGCCAGTCGGGTGCCAATTTGGTCATCATGATGCTGCCAGTAAATTTTGGCCTTAGTGTTGCCCGAGCTGCCCTGGATGCGGGCATGCATTTCGTATCTTCAGGCTATGCCGGTGACATTGCCCTGATGGACCAGGAAGCAAAAGATAAAGGTGTCATCATGTTACCGGAAATGGGTCTGGATCCAGGAATCGATCTTATCCTGGGCGGAATTGCTGTGGGTATGCTCGACCAGGTTCACGGTCTGTACTCTTATGGAGGCGGAGTCCCCGAACCCTCTCTCAAAGATAGCAACCCGCTGGGATACAAGATCTCCTGGTCATTTGAAGGAGTTTTAAAAGCCTACGCCCGAGATGCCGTATTGATCAAAGATGGCGTAACAGTTGACATCCCTGGCAGTGATATTTTCAAACCGGAAAATACCCATATGATCGACATTCCGACTCTTGGACCGATGGATGCCTATCTCAACGGAAATGCCGCTACGTTTGTATCAGCCTTCGGTCTGGATGAAACCATTCGTCACATGGGACGCTTTGCCCTGCGCTGGCCCGGTCACTGTACGTTCTGGAATACCATGGCTGGGCTTGGGTTACTGGCAGATAAATCAGATGGTACGGTACCGATCTCTCCTCGAGATTTTCTGCTCAAAACTCTCTCTCCCCAACTTCAATATGGCTCTGATGAAAAAGATATCGTTATTATCCGGGTTGAGGCCTGGGGTCAAAAAGGTGGTGTTGGAAAACGAGTAATCTGGGATCTTATTGATAGCCGGGATCTCGAAACCGGATTATTTGCCATGAATCGTACTGTCGGCTATACCACCGCCATCGCCGCGAGAATGATTCTTTCGGGGGAAATTAATACTCCGGGGGTTCTTTCGCCGATAAATGACGTTCCTACCGAAGACTTCTTAAAGGAGCTGGAACTGGTTGGGATAAAATCCCAGGGTCAGATTGAAGACATCGATCTTGATCAGTATGAGCCAGCCACAACACCAGTGGCATAATTCAGGGCTGGTCAATATCACGGAGACAAGAGAACAGGAGAAAAAATCAATGAAAGCTATCGTGCTGGGAATTGGTCTACAAGGCAAAGCAGTCATCCACGATCTTGAACAAAGCGATTTGATCTGCAAGATTTTTGCCGCTGATATCAATATCGACAAAGCTAAAGTATACCTGAAGCAGATGGCATATAGCAAAACAGAAGCTCTTAAGTTGGATGTTTCCCGGGATAAAGACCTGGCTGGTACTTATGCAAAAATGGGCATCGACATTGTTATTTGCATGCTGCCCATTGAACTTGCCCTGACTGCCGCCAGAGCAGCCATGAACGCAGGGATTCCTTTTGTAAGTTCCAATTACACCTACCAACTCCAGGAACTGGATGCACTTGCAAAAGAAAAGAATTCAATTATTTTACCGGAGATGGGACTTGATCCGGGAATTGATCTTGTTCTTGGACGAATGGCGGTGGACCAGCTGGATCAGATCCATGGTCTCTATTCTTACGGTGGCGGCGTCCCTGCCCCGGAATGTGCCGAAGACAGTCCCATCCGCTATAAGATTTCCTGGATATTCGACCGGGTTCTGGCAGTTTACACCAGAGAAGCACGGCTTTTGAGGGGGGGACGACTGCATGTTGTTCCCGGTGATGAGATTTTCAAACCTGAAAATGTTCATGAAATAGAATTCCTGGGAATCGGTACAGTAGAAGCCTATCCTAACGGTGATGCAGAACGTTATGTGCAGATATTCAACCTTGGCAAAGAACTTGTAGAAATGGGACGGTTTGCCCTGAGATGGCCTGGACATTCAAAATTCTGGTACAAGATGGTGAAACTTGGGCTCCTCGACGACACCCCGATCAGCTTTGCTGATACTGAAATAGCACCACGCAGCTTCATAAGCCAATGGCTTACTCCACGACTTCAGTATACCGGCGAACAGCGGGATCTTGCACTCCTCAGGGTTGAAGCTTGGGGAACAAAACATGGCAGGAAGGTCAAAGTGATCTACGATCTGGTCGATTACCGTGACCTGTCGACCGGACTTTTCGCCATGAACCGCACCGTTGGTTTCACCTCAAGCATCGGCGCACTGATGATTCTGGGCGGGAAGATAGGCGGAGCCGGGGTATTGTCACCAGTTCGCCATGTTCCCCCTCATGAATTCATGGAAGAGGTAAAAGCACGGGGAATTCGGATCGATTATCGTGTTGAAGAGATGGCCTGATCATTAAGACAGGAACAGGATAAATTCCAGTAAATTCAGGGTTGTCCCGAAGTTTACGAACCACGAAGAACTGTGGCGGTTTGCGCCGCAAAAGCCTGGGACAGCCCCGTTTTTGCTGAATAAATACGTAATTTCACCAGGGAAATCATCTTATGGATGGCGTTAATAAAATTTCGCAAGAAGCATTGATTCAGAAGAACATTGGCAACCGGATCCATCAGCTGCGTAAAGATAAAAAACTGAATGCCGTAGCTCTTGCGGAAAAATCGGGAATATCTCAAGGGCAACTGTCCAAGATAGAAAACGGTAAAGCCACGATCTCCATTAAAAATCTGGCGGCGATCTGCCGGGTTTTAAATCATTCTTTAAGCAACCTGTTTCAAAGTGAAGGGAGTGCTCAAACCAAAGATCATTCCCCAATGATTATGACTGCCGTTGCAGGCCTTGAGCACCAGGGGCTACACTGGTTTGAACGGGAAATATCCAGACATACCAATGGGGTCATGACTCTGAACACCCTCGGTACCGTCCAGTTTGGTTCAGTTTATGAGCAGATTGATCTGCTTTTAAACGGTGAGATTGATCTTTTTGTCGAGGAGCTGGTTCATTTTGACCAGCTCGCTCCGGAACTCAAACAGTTCAACCTTCCCTATTGTTTTGCAACTCAGGAGAAACGTCTGGCATTTTTGCGAAGCAACTATTTCAAAGAAAATGTAACCAACATTCTGCTCAAAAAGGGAATCCGCTGTCTCAACCCAAAGTGGAATTGGAGTCGGGGACTGGAAAGGGTTATTATTTCCAACCGACCCATTATTACCCCCGAAGATGTCAATGGACTGCGGGTGAGAATATATAAATCAGAGACTTTGAAAAAGTTCTGGAAAAAGATGGGTGCGATTCCGGTTTTCGTCCCCTACGCCGGGATAAAACAAGCTATTGAGTCTGGCAAAGTTGATGCCGTCCCCCTGTCTAAAGAGCTACTTTATCGCCAGGAGCTTTGCCACAAAGCCAGGTTTATTACCACCCTCGGCGATCTTGACCGCATTATGGGAATTTTCATTGCTGAGAAAAAGTATCTTTCCTTTTCTCCCGAGATGCAGAACTCTTTAAAAAAAGCCTGCAATAACGCTGGAGACATCTTTTCCATGAACGTCAAATTAGCTGAAGAAAAAAATGAAAGCTCCAATATGAGTTGTTATGGAGCGGTGTATCTCAAGGTAGATCTGGAACCGTGGCGGGTTGAAACATTGCGGATCAGGAGAGACCTGATAGCAGAAAAGATACTCTCCCGGACAGCATGGGAAGCGATGGAAAATGCCTGTTAAAAAATCACCTTTAATTTCAACAAAACTGGCTGAGTCAGAAAGGCACTCTTGAACAGCATGATAGTTAAAGCGGAAGCAACAACCCATATTCTGGCTCGGTTTGCCTCTGAACTGACTATTGAGGATATTCCTCCCGTTGCCTTGGAGATAGCAAAAAGAGCCCTCCTGGATCTTCTGGCTGCGGCCATTGCCGGGCGAGATACCCTTTCGGCACGTGCCGTAACGGCTTCAGCCGAAACCTTTTTTGCAAAAGGAACTGCCAGTCTCTGGTTCTCGAACAAAGCGCTTACGGCTCCCGGTGCTGCTTACGTCAATAGCACCCTGGCAAGTGCCCAGGATCTGGATGACGGTCACCGACAGGCTATGGGTCATCCTGGTGCGTCAATCATTCCAGCAGCTATTGCTGTCGCGGAAGAGACACATGCAAGCGGGATAGAATTGCTGCTCGCCATTATTGCAGGATATGAGGTTGCCATACGAATTGCTGCCTCAAGGGATCTTGATCCCCAGGAAACTCTTGCTTCAGGAAAATGGTGTGGCTTTGGAGCGGTTGCAGCTGCAGGTCGGCTACGCAGAATGTCTGCCGATAAACTTGCTGAGGCCATGGCCATTGCAGGCGTTCAGGCACCGGGGCTCGCCGCGGCAAGATACAGTCGTGTCAGCGGAAACAGTGTCAAAGAGGGAATTGCCTGGTCTACACTGACGGCACTCTGTGCCATGGAACCAGCAGAAAGAGGTTTTACCGGTCCCATCGATATTCTGGATAACCCCGATTATTATGATCGAGAAAAAATTATTTCCGGGCTGGGTAAAACATTTGCCATCGAACAGATATATTTCAAGCCCTATTCCTGCTGCCGCTGGATTCACAGCGCCATTGATGCCCTCATCATGATCCTCACAGAGCATGACCTCCCTGCGGAAAAAATAACCGGGATAGACGTTCACCTGTTCGAAAGAGCTTTCAGTTTAGATAACTTTCCTGATCCAGACTCGCTGGAAGGAGCTCAGTACAGCATCCCTTTTTGTCTGGCAGTACTTGCAGTGGTTGGCAAAACAGCACTTTTGCCGATGCAAATGGATCTTCTCTCTCGAAAAGACATCACCACTCTGGCTCGCAAAATCCGGTTATTTGAAGATACTGAACTCACGGCCCAGTTTCCGGAGACAGTTCCTGCCCGGGTGATCGTCCATACGAAAAACGACCGACATATCAAACTGGTAAAACATCCCGAAGGCGACCCTGCCAATCCCATGCAATGGCAGGCAATTGAGGATAAATCCAGACTCCTCTCTCAGCCCTACCAGGATTCTTTTGATGTGAATAAGGTGATCGGCGCAATAAAAAATATAGAAGGCGGGACAATCAATGACTTAAAATATGCTCTAGAAACTGGCTGGTTCGATCCCATTTTGGATTCTTAAGGACTTGCTCGGGAGGACCAATCTCGACAATTTCTCCCTCTGCCATAAATATCACTCGATCTGCAACTTGCTGGGCAAACTGCATTTCGTGAGTGACACATATCATGGTCATTCCCGACTCAGCCAGATCAATCATCACATCCAGAACTTCTTTGATCATTTCGGGATCCAAGGCAGAGGTTGGTTCATCAAACAGCATAATTTTAGGTTCCATTGCCAAAGCGCGTGCAATCGCAACCCGTTGCTTTTGCCCTCCCGATATTTGCCCGGGATATTTCGCTGCCAGATCAGCAATTCCCACCCGGTCGAGTAAGACGATTGACTGTTCTATAGCTTTAACTTCAGGGATTTTACTTAACCAGATCGGCCCAAGAGTGCAATTTTCTAGAACGGTCAGATGGGGAAACAGGTTAAAATTTTGAAACAGCATACCAACATTTGTCCGGATGATATCGGCACTTTTTTTATCATTTTCAAGCTTCTCACCGAAGATTGAAATTGATCCTTCCTGATGCTTTTCCAGATGATTAATACAACGAATCAAAGTTGATTTTCCCGACCCCGAAGGACCGCAAACCACAATAATTTCTTTTTCCAGAATAGTCAGTGAAATATCCTTCAGAACATGGAAATCGTCAAACCACTTGTTCAGTCCGCTGATCTCGATTGCAGTTCTTTCAGACATATTATCTCCTGATTTTTTATTTCCCGATTCACTGTTGATGGTCATCTACTTATTCTTTAATTTTTTTTCTAGTCGATGACTGTATTGCGACATAGAGTAACAAAAAATAAAAAATAAAATAGAAATAGCGATCAGTGGTTCAGTGTGCAGGCCAAGCCAATTTTTATCAATTGAAATATTTCTAGCCATCAACATAATATCAAAGAGCCCGATAATCGATACCAGAGTTGTGTCTTTGAACAAACTGATAAACGAAGTCACTATGTTGGGAATCATGGCTCTCAATGCCTGGGGTAGAATAATAAAGGCCATGGTATACCAATAGCCTAAACCCACTGATTTAGCCGCCTCAAATTGACCCGGAGGGATACCCTGTAAGCCCCCTCTCACAGTTTCTGCCATATAAGCACCAGCAAACACACATACAGCCACAAGCACTTGAACCAATTTATTAAGCTCCATCGTATTGGGAAAAAACAACGGCAGCATCGTAACCGACATGAATAAAACCGTTATCAATGGAACCGATCGAACCAGCTCAATTGTGCAAATTGAAAGCCACCGAAATACCGGCATATGGGAACGCCGACCAAGGGCAAGAAGAATCCCGATTGGTAATGCCATCACAATTGAAAAACCGGAAATAATCAAGGTCAGGAAAAGACCTCCCCAGGAATCAACTTCTACCAGGAGCAGAGTCAGGTTCTGAAACAAGAAAGCAAGCAAAACTGTCACCGTCAACCAGCATAGTAGCCGTCCCAAAAGGGCGGCTCTTCTTTGGTAGAAACGCCCTATTAATGGCTCAAGATATTCTCCAAGAATTTTACGATCCAGGTAGATCAAGCCAATGTTGATATACAATATCAATAAATATGCCAGGCCTACGCAGGCAACAATATAGTTAAACTGGTTATCACTTCCGCCTAAAAATAAAAAATTAGCCAAAAAAGGGAACAGGGTAATAGCACTCAGTGCGATCAATATTTTTTGCTCTACTCTTTTAAATGCCAACGGCACGAGCCAGAGGATGCCAAGACCAAAACCAAGGTTGATTCGCCACTGTTGATCATTCGGGTAGCGGCCATAGATCAGACCGTTAAACCATTGAATAACCCCGGGCCAACAGGCACCATCAGGGCTGGCATTCAAACACTCGCGACGATTGGAAGCCGACCATACTGCATCAAAAATTGCCCAATCCAGAAAAGGTTTTATCAGCATAAACAATAGAGTAAAAACAGAGACTGTTAACAGAGTATTCCAAATATTACTGAATAGATGTTTTTTTAGCCGGCCAATAAAACCATCAACGGGTACAGCCGGAAGCCTGCTTGGTTTAGGAATAAATTCCAACAATTCAGGCTTAGAAATCGATTGGTTGCCCATATCATCACTCCTGCAGTTGAATTCGTTGATTGTATAAATTCAACAAAAATGAAATCAGCAAACTGGTAATCATATAGAACCCCATCACCATGATGACAATTTCGATTGCACGACCCGTCTGGTTGAGTGAAGTTTGCATATAGACTGAGACCAGTTCTGGGAAACCAACCGCAACAGCCAGGGAAGACTCTTTCACGGTAGTTAACCAGGCATTAATCATTGGTGGCAAAATAGCACGTGCAGCCTGGGGGATAACAACCAGACGCAGAGTTTTAAAACGGGAAAACCCAATCGCTGTAGCCGCCTCCCGCTGACCCGAATCGATAGATTGAATACCGGCACGAACCATTTCACCTATGGTTGCAGAACGATATATCGTCATGGAAATAAACGCCGCCATAAAAGCGATGGGAAAGTAGAATCCATCTTGAAAATTAAACCCTTGCAGGGTTGGGACAGACCAATGCAAAGGTTTTCCTGTTGCGATAAAAATGATTGTCACAAAAACCAGCAGGGCGAAAAGAGCGGGTCGATAAACGGCTTTATGTTGACCGCTCTGCCGCTTATATTCTCGCGACCATCTACACAAAACAAATGAACCAACAGCGGCAAAAACAATAGCCATTAAAGTCCAGCTGAAATTTGCTTCAAAAACCGGTGCAGGCAAGTAAAATCCCCGATTGTTCAGAAAGAAGAGATTTAAAAAGCCATAGCCCTGTCTCGGTCCTGGAAGAGTGGAAAAAACGACGATGAACCAAAAGACAATTTGAATCAGCAGCGGCACATTACGAACAAACTCGACATACCAGCGAGCAAGTTGAGCGACCAACAGGTTGCGCGACAGTCGCATGATGCCGACGATAAAACCGAGTAAAGTCGAAAAAAGAATAATCAGTGCCGATAAAATCAGGGTATTGGTTATCCCGACAAGGTACACCCGGCCATAGGACATACTTGGATCATAGGGAACAATTGACCAGCCGATGTCGAATCCTGCGGTAGAGCTGAAAAAATCAAAGCCAAAGGGTAGATCCATCTGGTGGAGATTATTGACAATATTAGAGTACAGGTAATACCCGGTACTGAAAACAATGAGTATTGCCAACCCTTGGGTAACTTTTGCACGGATCGCCGAATCATAAATCAATTCTTTGGCTGTCATCGTTGTATGGAGTCTCATATGAAGTAAAAGGTGGGTCAACAGACACAGCTAACGACGCAGAGAGAACTTCCTCTCTGCGTCGTTTTTTTAAGTGTTTAACGGAAAGATTTAGAATAAAGCAAACCACCGTTTGTCCACAACTCATTCAGAGTTCCGGCACGATCAAGAGCCAACGCAGTATCTGGACCAAGATTACGATCGTAGAGTTCAGCATAGTTACCGACTTGCTTGATCACTTGATAGGCCCAGTCTGCCGGCAAGCCCAGCCCTTTATTCAAATCACCCTCTACGCCAAGAAGACGTTTAACGACAGGGTTAGTCGAGGTTTTACGAATCTCATCAACATTCTGTGAGTTAATCCCCAGCTCCTCAGCTTCAAGCAAGACATTAAAAGTCCACTTAACAACATTGGCCCAAGCACTGTCATTCTGACGAACAGCAAAAGAGAGGGCTTCTTTTGAAATAGTCTCTGGGAGGACAAAATAGTCATCAGGATTTGGTGCGGTTGAACGGGCAGCGGCCAACCCGGATCTGTCATTCGTCATGACATCGCAATTATTATTGAAAAAAGCAGTATTCCGTACGCCCGAATCATCGAACACAACCGGAGTCATCTTCAGATTATGGGTTCGATTAAAGTCGGTAAGATTGAGTTCAGAGGAAGTTCCCGTTAAAACACAAACTGTCGCACCCTTGAGTTCAAGGGCAGATTTGATGCCACTATCCTTACGAACCATAAACCCCTGTCCGTCATAGAAATAGGTCTCGAGAAAATCGAGCCCCTGGCTGGTATCCCGAGAGAGTGTCCAGGTCATCCCCTTAGACAGGAGATCGCCAGCACCACTTTTGATTGAGGTAAAACTCTGCGCCCACTGTACCGAGTTAAATTTGACCTTATCTTTATCGCCGAAGACAGCAGCGGCAACACTACGGCAAATATCGATATCCATCCCCGACCATTTTCCAGTTTTATCTACGGTATAAAAGCCGACAAATGAGTTGCCGATGATGCAATTTAAATAGCCACGATCCTGCACAGTTTTGAGAGTCGATTCAGCAGCACTTGCCGGAACTTGAGAAAATACCATTCCGCAAAGCGCAATCATTGCAATGAACAAGGTCTTAGTCATGTTTTTCATTTCATTCCTCCTGATTAAAGATTGAGTGAGATTTGATCTGATGACATCATGTTAGACATGATGGTAAAAGAGATCTTGAAGACATAATTTTATGAGCGATATTTATACCTCACCATAACAAGAAAGTAAAATAATGTTTTATCATCAGAATTGATAGTATTCGGTAACTCCGTTTTCGGATCCCGAAGGGCAAGGAGGTCGGGCGTCTTTCTTTGCTTCGTTTCTTTGGACGTACAAAGAAACGAAGGCGTCGGGCGGGGACGCAACCCCGCAAACTTGATTTCATTTCGCAAAGGGTAAGAGTCACAAACCAGGATTTTATCTATTGCTACTTCGAAAAAAGAGTTGTCCGTATTATTTCAATCAGTCATCCGGTTCTTATTCATTTTTTTGGGGTGAACTCCTGGCTCTTTAAAGGTTGATAAAATGTACTCCTCAAAGGATCCCTCCTACCTTGTACCTTTTTTTCTTGAAGAGCTGCCAAACTAAAGAATGCCGCTGTTTACACAGCGGCATTCTTATCACTCAAGTACTTCAGGTCGTACCACTGCGACTATCTCTGCACCGAAGACGACATATAACCAGAGATCCCCGAGGAACCACCGATACTGACCCGTTGGAAATCGGGGTAGGCTTCCATTCCAATCTCACAGGAGTCACAACCGAGCATTTCGTCCTCTTCACTAACCCGGATACCGATCGTGTATTTAAGGATTAACCAGGTGATAGAGGTGGTAATAATGACGAAAACGGCGGTTGCAATAACACCAATCAGCTGGGTGAGAAAACTGGCGTCTGGATTGGTAATTGGAACAGCAAGGGTGCCCCAGACACCACAGACAAGGTGAACTGAGAGTGCTCCAACAACATCATCAATCTTGAGTTTGTCGAAAAACGGAACTGCAAGAACGACCAGAACACCACCGACACCACCAATCAGAACAGCGGCTCCTAATGATGGAGTTGCTGGCTCTGCGGTAATAGATACGAGTCCGGCCAAGGCGCCGTTTAAGGCCATGGTGACGTCAACTTTTTTGTACATGATCTGAACCATGATCATGGCAGCAATCATCCCTCCACAGGCTGCCATGTTGGTATTGACCATTACGTTGGACATTTCAATTGCGGATGCGGCATCACCCAGAGCCAGAACAGAGCCACCGTTAAATCCGTACCACCCCATCCAGAGGATGAAGGTTCCCAGTGTAGCCATGGGAATATTAGAACCAGGGATGGGATTAACCTGACCACCTTTGCCATATTTACCTTTTCGTGCACCAAGGATAATGGCTCCGGTCAAAGCAGCCCAACCGCCGACAGAATGAACAATCGTGGAACCAGCATAGTCAGAGAAACCCATCTCAGACAACCAACCACCACCCCAGCCCCAGGATCCCTGGATGGGGTAGATAAAACCGGTTAAAACAACACAAAAAGCCAAAAAACCCCAGAGCTTGATTCGCTCAGCAACACAGCCAGAAACAACCGAACAGGCGGCACCACAGAACACCATCTGGAAAAACCAGTCAGAGGCACTGGAATATCCACTGGAATAATCCCCAGCAAGAGCGGCGGTATCGTTAGCACTCCAAAGACCGAAGCTCCCCATAAATCCACCATCAACATTGGCATACATTAAATTATAGCCAACGATATAAAACAGAATGCCAGCGATTCCGAACAGGGAGATATTTTTAAGACAGATGGTGGCAACGTTCTTGGAGCGAACCAGTCCGGCTTCGAGCATGGCAAAGCCAGCAGCCATCCACATGACTAAAATTCCCATCACTAGAAAAGAAAATGTATTGAGGATATAGGTCATCTCAGAAACCGGGGCATCTTCGGCCAAAACCAGAGTGGGCAACAGCAGCAACCCGGTGAGTAGGACAGCAATGAGCTTTTTCATCTTTTGTTCTCCTTTTATATTGGACATTTGAATAAAACGCTTATCTATCGGTTAAAGGGAATCGTCGCCTGTCTCTCCGGTACGAATCCGAATCGACTGCTCTATAGCACTGACAAAGATCTTGCCATCGCCAATCCGGCCAGTGTTGCCTTCGCGCTGAACGGCAGAAACAACGGCTTCGACTTGATCTGAGGAAACCACCAGTTCAATTTTTAGTTTTGGAATAAAATCAATCTGATATTCAGCGCCCCGATAAAGTTCTGTGTGCCCCTTCTGGCGACCAAACCCACGCACTTCACTGACAGTCATCCCGTTGATACCCAGATCGCAAATTGCGGCTTTAACATCGTCTAACTTGAACGGCTTGATAATGCATTCCACCTTTTTCATCCTGAAGTTCTCCTTTCAAAATCATTCACAGTTTCCAGTCATGCCATCAACAACCACCAATCGCACCTACCGTGCCAAAACAATAACCATATGTTTTTACTAACTATTTTTATTATGAATAAATCTATATGCACCTTTTTTAGGCAAAAAACACCCTCCTGTTCAATCGATATGCAGTGGAAAATTATTTTCAAAAACGCATTCCTCATTATTGACACTCGTTTCAAACAAGTGTTTAAATAAAACATCTATTCCACTTATCAATTGAAAGAATCACTATGGCGCAATGCGATACGAAAACCCGTATTTTGGATGGTGCTGAGCAACTGTTCGCCCGCGAAGGCTTTCATAATACTTCACTTAGAGTTCTGACCAATCTGGCTGAAGCAAACCTGGCCTCGGTCAACTATCACTTTGGTTCTAAAGAGTCCTTGCTCCAAGCGGTCATTGAACGCCGGTTGCTGCCCTTAAATAAAATCCGAGAAGAGAAAATAAGAAAAGTTCTTGCCCTTGCAGAAAAAAACTCAATCCTCCCCGGTGCGGAAGATCTATTGCGTGCGTTTATTGAGCCGACGCTTGAATTCCGCAATTCCAGTCCCGGAGCCCGGGATTTTATTTCCCTGATCGGACGTTCACTGAGTGAACCGGATGAGACAGTTCGTAACTGTTTTCTGGATCTTGCGTCACCAATTTTGCAGGTGCTATTCAAAGCACTGCATCAGGCGCTGCCACAGCTTCCCCCGGAAATTCTGATAACACGGTTACAGTTCATCATGGGAACCATGAGCCATGTCATGTGTATGGGCAATCATTCTGCGTTCAACAACCCGGAACTGCCTCTGCCGCTGGATCACAACACTCTGGTTGACCAATTAATGAAATTTGTTCTTGCCGGACTTGAGGCTCCAAAATGAGAGTACTGTTGCTTTCTCTACTCCTGCTCAGTGCTTGCAATCCGCTTCGACCAGAGCAGCTTAAGCTACCTGAGTCCCCTGAAAACTATGCAACTGAGCAAACTGAGCCGGGGGTTCAATTATCGGAACGCTGGTGGACAGATTTTCACGACCTGCAATTAAATCAACTGCAACAACAATTATTTTCCAACAATCTCGACCTGCGGCAGGCTCTGTATCGATTGCAGCAACTGGATGCATTACAAAAAATGACTGGCGCCACTCTCTGGCCGCAGCTCAATTTGAATGGTTCACTCAACCGTGACCGTTTCCCCGGAGTCCTGAGCGATACAACTTCGACCAATACGCGCATCTCCATTGCAGCTGGATATGAAGTTGATCTGTGGAATAAACTCAGAGACAAAAACAACGCGGCTGAATTGAGGCAGCAAGCCGGGGAAAAGGACGTTCAAACGTTGCTGCTCAGCTTAAGCGCTCAACTCACTGAGCAATACTTCATCGCTGTGGAACAACGGGCACATCTGGAATTGCTTAAACAACAGGCAGTCCGCAAAAAAGAATTCCTGCAGACCGTCACTGAACGTTACCGAGTGGGGCTGTCAACCGCCACTGAGGTTTATCAGGCACAACAGAACCTGGCCACCGTCGCAACACTGGTCCCCGATCGTCAAACCTCTCTGACCCGGGCGGAAAACAGCATTGCCCTGCTCCTTGGACAGTTGCCCGGAACCATTTCTATCGACAAAAAAGAGCTGCCCCAGCTAACCAACATTGTTGATATCGGTCTGCCGGCAAACCTGTTGCTGCGCCGTCCCGATGTTGCTGCGGCACTGCTGCAACTTCAAGCCGCAGATCGGGAACTGGCTGCCGCTCTGGCAGACCAGCTTCCAGCGATCAACCTTTCGGCAACCCTGGGGCACTCGGCAACCCATCTGACTGCCGGAAATATTGAAGGAACCCTTTGGAATCTGGTGCTCGGACTGACACAGCCTCTATTTGACGGTGGTCGGCGAAAAGCTGAAACAGAAAAACCCGTTGTTTGATGTCTGAAGGGTCTTTGCGCACCTTGTCCATCAACGCTTGAAGCGTCTCGTCCAAGGTTCCGGATTTCAGAATATCTTCGGCCACAACAGCACCCCTTTCACATCACACCAATTCGCCCAAAGCCAATGGCCCGGGCGAATTGAATTTAAAGGTGGCCGCGCTTTACGCGGCCAGCAAGCCATTAAACAGCGTATTGTGCTGTGTTCTTGACCCGGCTCCACTCGGCCTTCTTGGAGCGTGCGGTATCCATAGAGCCATCGGCCTTTTGCGGCACATACTCAACCTTCATGGCGCCATATTGGAAGGTGATGCGCTCTTCGCAGATATCATCGCCATCCGAGCCGGACCATTCAA
>JAKIUD010000130.1 GCA_021647765.1 Desulfuromusa sp.
CTACTTCTGATGTTTTATTTAAACCTATGTACTTTAATTATTAATTAACAGCTTCTTTCAGTGCTTTACCTGCCTTGAACTTTGGTACCTTGGCAGCAGCAATCTGAATCTTTTCGCCAGTCTGAGGGTTCTGGCCAGTGCGTGCAGCGCGATCACCAACACTAAAAGTACCGAAACCTACCATAGCAACCTTCTCCCCCGTTTTCAGTGCGTCTGTTACTGCTTCAGTAAAAGCTTTCAAAGCCCCTTCTGCATCAGTTTTACTCAGCCCCGATTTTTCTGCCATTGCATTGACCAGATCTGCTTTAGTCACAGTTTACCTCCTCATAGGTTCTATATATTCAGTTAAGTTGAAAACGCGATAAGATATATCAGGTTTTCGAAAAAGCTGTCAAGTTGTTTTTCCCCATTTCAAGGGCTTTCAACCAATAAAAGTCAATTTAAAGACTTGACTTATTAGGTACTCATTTATCATCGGAAGCAAAAGCCAGTGCAAGAACCTGATCCATATGACTGACAACTTCAATTGTGAGCGATTTGAGTAAAAGCGATGAGAGGTCAACCAGATTCTTTTTATTTTCCGCTGGAATCAATACTTTAGTAATTCCACCTCTTCTTGCTGCCAACAACTTTTCTTTTAGCCCCCCAATAGCCAATACACGTCCCCGCAGAGTGACTTCACCGGTCATAGCCAGATCCTTTCTGATCGGGCGTCCTGTCAAGGCTGATGCCAGAGCAGTGACTATTGTAATTCCTGCAGAAGGACCATCCTTAGGAACCGCACCTTCAGGAACATGGATATGGAGATCGAGTTTCGCGTAAAATTCTTTTTCAAGTTGCAACTCCTTCCAGCGAGAACGAATATAACTCATCGCCGCTTGTGCCGATTCCTGCATAACATCACCGAGTTGACCCGTTATGATTAATTTCCCTTGACCAGGCAAACTTGTCACTTCAATGGTTAGAAGCTCACCGCCAGTTTCGGTCCAAGCCAAGCCCGTTGCCATACCAATCTGATCGTGTTCTTCACGTACACCATATTGGTATTGCGGGACACCAAGGTATTTTTGAATTTGTTTATCGCCAACTTTGAAGCTTTTATCTTTCCCCTCCAGTACCGCTTTTTTAGCTAGTTTACGCATCACAGCAGCGATATTTCGATCCAAACTACGAACACCCGATTCGCGCGTATAACGCCTGATTATTTCATAAATCGCACGATCCGAAAACCTTACCAGCTTATCAGTAAGACCATGGGCTTTAATCTGTTTTTCGAGTAAATAGCGGCGCGCTATATGGAGTTTCTCTTCCTCAGAATAGCCCTCAATCCGGATCACTTCCAGTCGATCATGTAGTGGCCGGGGAATAGTCTGGAGATTATTAGCTGTAGCAACAAACAAGACCTGCGACAGATCATACTCAACGTCCAAAAAGTGGTCAGAAAAACTATTATTCTGCTCCGGGTCAAGAACCTCGAGCAGCGCAGAAGAAGGATCACCACGAAAATCGGTGCTCATTTTATCAATTTCATCCAACATAAACACTGGATTTTTTACTCCAGATTTTTTTAACCCCTGAATGATTTTTCCCGGCATGGCACCAATATAGGTCCGCCGATGACCACGGATTTCGGCCTCATCACGCACTCCACCCAGAGAAATACGAACAAATTTTCTTTGCAGTGCTTTTGCAATTGATTGCCCCAAAGATGTTTTACCAACTCCGGGTGGACCGACGAGACAAAGAATCGGCCCTTTAATTTGTTTCACTAATGCCTGGACAGCCAGATATTCTAAAACACGCCCCTTAACCTTCTGCAATCCATAGTGATCTGCTTCGAGAATTTCTTCTGCTTTTTGCAAATCATGTCGATCATGAGTGCCTTTTTGCCAGGGCAATGAGAGTAGCCACTCAATATAATTACGCACCACAGTTGCTTCAGCCGACATCGGCGACATCATTTTCAACTTGCGCAACTCTGCTTGAGCCTTCTCTGTTGCCTCCCTGGACATTTTCTTTTTCTTGATCTGTTCTTCAAAGTGGAGAAGTTCTTGTTTGAACTCGTCCTGCCCCCCAAGTTCCTTTTGAATAGCGCGCATCTGTTCATTCAGATAATACTCTTTTTGACTGCGCTCCATTTGGTTTTTAACCCGACTGCGTATTCTTCCCTCTATCTGAAGAATTTCAATTTCTTGCTCGAGCAAGACCAGAATATGTTCCAACCGTTGAACCGGATCGATAAATTCAAGTATTTCCTGCTTGTCAGCTATTGGAATCTGAAGATGCCCGGCAACAGTATCTGCCAGGCGGGAAGGATCATCAAGACCCGCTATCGCAGTGCTCACCTCAACGGGGACTTTTTTGCTTAATCCTATATAAATTTCAAAACTTGATTTGATGGCTCGGATAACCGCTTCAACCTCTGAAGAATCGGCCATAGATTCCACCAATGGTTCGACAACAACCTGGAGAAGATCGCCCCCCGCAACAAAGGAATCAACTCTTCCCCGCCAACATCCTTCAACCAAAACCTTAACTGTCCCGTCTGGAAGCTTAAGTAATTGAATAACCTTTCCAACGGTTCCTACCTGGTAAAGATCATTCTCTTCAGGAGCATCAACTTTAGGATCTTTCTGACTGAGAAGAAAGATTATTTTGTCACCGTCTGATGCTTTTTCTAAAGCGCCAATTGACTGCGGTCTCCCGACAAATAAAGGAGCAACCATGAACGGAAAAATGACAATATCCCGCAATGGCAGCATGGGTAAGAGGTGTGGAGAGGGAAAATTGGATTGTGCAATAATATCTGGTGGCATAAATATGATCCGCAATATGAAAAGGAGCGCATTGTCCAAGGACAAATCTGCGCTCCTGAAAAAATTCCTGGAATTTAAAACAAACTAAGCACTTTCGGCGATGTCATAGATAATAATCGGCTTTACACCTTTAGTAATGACATCTTCATTCAAAATAACTTCCTTGACTCGATCCTGAGAGGGAATATCGTACATCACATCGAGCATGGCGTTTTCAAGAATGGATCGAAGCCCACGTGCACCCGTCTTACGAGTCAATGCTTCTTGAGCGATCGCTACCAGCGCGCCGTCGGTAAATTTCAAGTGGACGTTTTCCATCTCAAAGAGGCGTTGGTATTGCTTTACCAGTGCATTTTTTGGCTCGTGAAGAATTTGGATAAGAGCTTGCTCATCCAGTTCCCCAAGCGTTGCTATGATCGGCATGCGACCAACAAATTCGGGGATTAAGCCAAACTTAAGCAGATCCGTAGGTTGTACCTTGCCAAGGATTTCCCCCAGATTCTCTTCTTTGATTGAACGAACCTCAGCACCAAAACCCATCGTTTTAGCTTTAATGCGCTTATTGATAACCTTTTCCAAACCGGAAAAGGCTCCTCCACAAATAAACAGGATATTCGTTGTATCAACCTTGAGAAACTCCTGTTGTGGGTGTTTTCGACCCCCCTTGGGAGGAACGCTTGCGGTCGTCCCCTCAATAATTTTCAACAAAGCCTGCTGAACACCCTCTCCAGAAACATCACGGGTAATCGATGGTGATTCAGACTTTCGTGCAATCTTATCAACTTCGTCAATGTAGATAATCCCCTTCTGGGCTTTTTCCAGATCGTAATCAGCAGCCTGTAGCAGGCTGAGAATGATATTTTCGACATCCTCACCGACATAACCGGCTTCCGTTAAATTAGTTGCGTCAGCTATAGTGAAAGGGACATCCAGCACCTTGGCCCGTGTCTGCGCCAGTAATGTTTTTCCGCTCCCCGTTGGACCCAATACGAGATCGTTACTTTTCTGAATTTCTCCGTCACTATTCTTGTCAGCATACTCAATTCTCTTATAATGAT
>JAKIUD010000050.1 GCA_021647765.1 Desulfuromusa sp.
AAATACTCGCTTTACCTTTGGAAACCGAGCCTTAATCTGTAAGTCTAACGCTGCGATTTCTACTTCCACGCTATCTGCGGAGGCACTATCGACAAAATCAGCACTCAAGGTGACCAAGATAAAATCGGGACCCATATGCATCGTCAAGATTTCGTTGATCGCCTCGATGATTGCACTCTCTTGCACAATCTCATGAATCCCCTGAACAATTTGCGGTTCAGCACTTTCACCAATCAGCAGCCCCTTGGTTTCATGTGCCAGCCAGATCGCTGTCCCAATCAGAATAAAACCAATCAGGATGGAGGCGCTCCCATCAAAGTAGACGTTTCCAGTCAATTGCGTCAGACCAATACCGATCAGAGCAACCAGTAAACCAAGCAAAGCAGCAGAATCCTCGAATAAAACGACAAGAACTGAGGGGTCTTTTGCCTGGTTAATTGCCTTAATATATCCATTATCACCCTTATGATGTCTAAATTCGCGCAAAGCAAACAGCCACGCAGCACCCTCAAAGATAATTGCCAACCCCAGCACCAGATAGTTGACCAAGAAACTTACTGCTGGCTGTGGGTGGCGGAGGTGATGGATCCCCTCGTAGACAGATATTCCACCACCTAAAGCAAATATGAGGATGGCAACCACAAAACTCCAGAAATAGATTTCCTTGCCATGCCCAAAGGGGAAATCTTTGTTGGCGGGTCGTGCCGCCTTTTTCATACCATAGAGTAACAACCCTTGATTCCCCGTATCTACCAGAGAATGGATTGCCTCAGACAACATTGCCGAACTACCCGTGATTGATGCCGCAATAAATTTAGTGATAGCAATCAGCGTATTACCCGCGAGTGCGGCAAAAATAACTTTTTTTGAACCAGAAGCCATGGGGAATTATCTTTCACCTTGTGGAATAGACTCTACAAGCAATGGAGGATGGTTTCGAATGACACAGGTGTAGAAATAGATTGTAGTAAAACCAGGACTGTCCCGGATAGCGCTATCGGGGGGTACAGCAGGTTCCTGGCCCGAAGTCACCTTTCCCTCAGAGAGAAGGATTTAAATAAGCTTTGATGCTGCTGGAAAAATCATGCAGTTCTAAAGATAAATCATTTATCCAGCTATTATCTTGACAAATATTCCCCTCCAGGAGCATCTGCAATTGATCACTGGTGATGGGGAATATCGAGATATTTTGCAGCGTTGCAACAACTGGTTTCATCAGCCAGAGAGGTTGGTGGATTTTTCGCGCTCCAGCTACTTGTCCTAATGCCTGAGCAATGAGATTGAGAAGTTGATCGTAACTAAAGCGTTCTAATCCACAACACTGATAGTTTTTGGCGAAAGTTTCCGGCTTATCCAGTGCGCTAACAAAACCTGTCGCAATATCCTCGACACTGACGGGCTGGAGTTGATATTGTCCGTCCCCCATCACCGGAACCAATGGTAAGTTTCTGATTAATTGAGCCAACATGTTGATAAATTGATCTTCGGATCCATAAATCAGTGACGGACGAAAAATGGTCCAATCCAGGTTGGATTGCCGCACCTTCTCTTCCGCGACCCATTTGGTTTTGTGGTAGTTGGTGACGGCATTTTTCCGGGAACCATTGGCACTCATCTGCAGATAGCGCTTGACCCCCTGTTCTTCTGTCGCTTGCACCATATTCTCAGTCGACTCAACATGGAGCTTTTTAAACGTAATCCCCTTCCCGGGAAATTCTCGAACGATACCGACCAGATGGATAACTGCATCACAGCCAGAGAGCTGATCACGCAAGGTTGCAGGGTGGGTGGTGTCACCCGTAACTGTTTCGATTCCATTGAAATTGTTAAGGGCATCGGTTCTTCTGACCAGAGCACGAACCGAATGATTTGCCGCAAGTAATTGCCGAATAATTTCACGACCAACAAATCCACTGCCACCAGTGATAAAAACTTTCATAATTGCTCCTTGTGAAAAGGCTTTTTATTTATCCACTCGCGTGGATTTTCTCCTTCCCTCTTGATGGGGGAAGGTTGGGGCTGGAGTGTTCTCTTGCAGGTTTGCCCCCCCACCCTAACCCTCCCCCACGCCGGGGGCGTGGGAATCACGAAGTACTTAACCAGAAAACCCTTTTATGTGCCCACTTACTTAAATATACCACCTGATAACGCAAAAACACCCGTTTTAATCGCTGATCATGATATATCGACGGGTTTTTCGCCAAACAAAAGAAAATTAGATGTCTTTTACCTTGATTTATTGGGCGTTTGTTATATTATTGGTTTTTAACTATAATCAGCTTAAACAAGGAGAACCCCTGTGTCGATAGAGTCAACAAAAGATTCCCCTCGCCTGCAAATTTTACTTGTTGATGATAGTCCTATGAATCTCGATACCCTTTTGGCAACCTTGGGGGATAGCTACGATCTTCGTGTCGCCATTGATGGACAGGGGGCTCTGGATCTTATTGCCGGTGGCGATCTGCCTGATCTGATTCTTCTCGATATTATGATGCCTGGTAAAGATGGTTATGAAGTCTGCAAAAAGTTAAAAGCAGATGAAAAAACCTCTAAAATCCCGATTATCTTTTTAACCGCATTGGACAGTGACGAAGATGAAGCCAAAGGTTTGGAGCTGGGTGCTGTCGATTACATTTCTAAACCATTCAATCCGGCGATTGTCAACAGTCGGGTTAAAACCCACCTGGAATTAAAACAATATCAAGATAATTTACAGGGGCTGGTCAGAGCTAAAACTCAGGAATTGACCGAGGCTTATAAGGATTTGAAACAAGTTCACGACCAGATGTTGCAGCAGGAAAAAATGGCTTCAATCGGGCACCTGGCTGCGGGGGTCGCCCATGAAATTAATAATCCTGCTGGATTCATTGGCAGTAACCTCAATTCTTTGCAGAAATATATGGTGAAGTTAAATAAAGGGATTGCTTTTATGGAGCAAGCCCTTAAGTCCGTTGATGATCCCGAGATAACCGTTCAATTAAAGGAGATGAAGCGTAAGCTGAAATTCAACTTTATCCAGGAAGATATTGACGATCTGATTACCGAATCGAAAGACGGGATTGAGCGAATTTCGTTAATTGTCCGCAATCTGAAGAGTTTTTCCCGGGCAGAAGACGATACTCTCAAACTGACCGATTTGCAGAAATGCCTTGAAAGTTCCTTGAGCATTGCCTGGAATGAAATTAAATATAAAGCCAGGGTGGAGAAAAATTATCAGGAGCTACAACCGATTAAATGTCTGCCGCAGCAGTTGAGCCAGGTTTTTGTCAACCTGCTAGTCAATGCTGCCCAGGCGATTGAGGATCAGGGGATCATTACCGTCACCACTCGTCAGGAAAAGGATTGGGCTGTGGTGGAGATTAGTGATAACGGCAGTGGAATTTCTCCTGAAAATATCGAACGTATTTTTGAAGCTTTTTATACAACCAAAGAGGATGGCAAGGGGACGGGATTGGGTTTGAGTATCTGTCACGATATTTTACAGAAGCATCAGGGGACGATCTCTGTTGCCAGTGACATGGGCGAGGGGACTTGCTTTACCATCAAACTACCAATGCCCGATAGTTGATGGTCTCGCAAAGTTGTTGGATGGATCAGCAAAAATTTTATCCTGCAAGGCGGAGTGTTTTTTCGTGGGTGAAGGGATACATAGAGTATGGCGAGGTCTCATAAAACCGCTGCAACACCGGAGGGTGAACTTTTTGCAACGCCATCATAGTTGAAAGCTTTGGAGTTTTGCGGATGACAGTTTTCCAGACTTGGCAACAGACTAAAGTTCTTTTAGTCGACGATAACGATATGGGGCGGGAGGTGCTCCGGGCACTGTTAGAAACTGTCGGGATCGAGGTGCAAGAAGCGCAAAATGGCCTGGAAGCTGTCGACAGGGTCGAGACCGAAGAGTTTGATCTGGTGCTGATGGATGTCCAGATGCCGGTTCTGGATGGTCAGAATGCCGCGCGGGCAATCCGTGCTCTCGACAAGGAGAATATTGAGAACCTGCCGATTATTGCCATGACGGCCGACTCTTTTGCTGAACACCGGGCTGTAAGCCTGGCAGCAGGAATGAATGATCATCTGACCAAACCCGTTAACCTTGAAATATTGTATGCGATGCTGAAAAACTGGTTACCCGCAGAAAAACAACCGTCGAAACAACAATCAGCTAACGCAACTGTATCCAAGGAGCTTTCTGAATATGCAGAGTTGGAAGCAGCATTCCCGGGGATAGATATCAAAGGGGGAATTCGCCGGGTCGCGGGAGATGGGCTGCTGTATGTTGACTTGTTGAACAAATATGTCGATCAATTTTCCGATACCGAAAGGGAATTGCGCAAGGAGCTGGCTCTTGAGGATAAAAAAGAAGCTATCTATCGTGTTCATACCCTGAGAGGAGTTGCTGGAAATTTAGGCGTGACAGCCGTATATGAACTGGCAAGTCAACTGGAAGAACAATTGACCAAGAGCCAAAAAGTATCAGCCTTTGATAAAATGGTCAAGGAACACCAAAGGTTTCTGGCTTTAGTGCAAAGCTATTTAACCCGGAACCAACCTTTGCCTGTGAAAGATAAGCCTTCCGGTTCAGAGTCTGAAATGCAGACACTTCTTGAACAGTTGCTTCCCTTTTTGAAATCTATCCGGCCACTAACCGCCAGGCCGCTGTTGGCACGGCTACAAGAAAAAAACTGGCCGGATAAATATCAACACCAATTAACTCTGATAGTCGAACAAATTGAGAGCTATCAGCTCCCCCATGCAGCTGAACAGGTGGAGAATCTTCTGCAGTCAATAGGGGGAGAATAGATGATAACTAATCTTTCGCTTAGATAGCGAGATTTTGGAATGTTGCCCCTTCCTCCTTGATGCACCCAAAATACGGGCATAAAAGGGAAGGTTGGGCTGGAGGTGGATTGTTGCTATTCATCCCTCTCCCGAACCCTCTCCCACGCAGGGAGAGGGAATTTATACAGCGGAAGATCAGAGCTAATCAGGTTAGAGGATTAAAGTAAATGGCAAACCAAAAAAAACAAATTCTGATCGTTGATGACACCCCTGCCAATATCGATACCCTGCTCGCAGTGCTGGGTGATGAATATGATCTGCGTATTGCTATTGATGGTGAAATGGCGCTGCACTCTTTGCAGCAGGATGAATTGCCCGACCTGATTCTCCTCGATATCATGATGCCAGGGATGGATGGCTACGAGGTTTGCAAGCGGCTGAAAAGCTCGGTCAGAACCCGAGGGATCGGGATTATCTTTTTAACCGCCTTGAGCGAAAGTTCTGAACAGGAAAAAGGGTTGAGCCTGGGAGCGGAGGATTATATCACCAAGCCTTTTGATCCGGCAATTATTCGAGCGCGGGTGCGTACTCAACTGGAGCTGAAAAGATACCGTGATCATCTTGAAGAACAGGTTGTACTCAGAACAGAAGCGTTGGCGCATGCCCAGGAAGCAACAATAGCCAGTATGGCAATCATGGCGGAATACCGTGATCCAGAAACGGGTGGGCATATTCAACGAACCAAATCGTATGTCCGGGCACTGGCTGCTGCATTGAGGGAAGAAGATTCATTGTTGCTGACCGATAAACAGCAGGAGCTCCTGTTTCAAGCGGCACCTCTACACGATATAGGTAAAGTGGCGATTCCCGATGCCATATTATTGAAACCGGTGCGTTTAACTGCGGAAGAATTTTCCATAATGGAGAAACATACCCTCTTTGGCAGTGAAGCGATCCGGCGTACCGAAACAATCTATGGACAGAATGAACTGTTGTGTGTTGCAGCAGAAATTGCCGAATTTCACCATGAAAAATGGGATGGATCAGGTTACCCACACGGTCGCAAAGGGAGAGCGATTCCAATCTGCGCTCGCTTGATGACAATTGCCGATGTTTATGATGCTTTGATCAGTAAGCGCCCCTATAAAGAGGCACTTAGCCATGAAGAAGCGGTCAAAACAATTCTTGAGGGGGATGGATATACTTCCCCGGAACATTTTGATCCACAGGTGTTGACTTGCTTTGAGCAGATCCACCTGCAGTTTCATCAGATAGCGCTGGAATTTGCTGATTAAATTGTTTGTATGTTAGTTCATGCGCCACAGCCCCCTCCCTAACCCTCCCCCATAAAGGGAGAGGGAACTTAGCCCCTTCCCCCCTTTATGGGGGGGGGAAGGTTGGGATGGGGGGGACGGCGGTTAAAGAAAAAAGCAGGATTGACTATGAACCTACGCACGAAAACATTTCTCTTGCTCAGTGCCGTTTTGCTCTGCTCAATCATACTTTACGTCTGGGTTTATGCCAGGATGGATCATCAGCGCTTAATGGCAGAGTTAGAGCAACATTCCAGGCAGCAAGAATATTCTTTCCAGGCTGAACTAAATTCAACCGAGATGCGGATGCTGCAGATTGCAACCTTTGTTGCCCACGATGAAAAAGTTCAGCAACTGTTTCTGTTGGGTAAAAAAGCGGTTGAGCTGGAAGGGGGGGATGGCGGAGGGGAACTCGCCGCTCAGGTCAGGATGTCGCTCTATGAACATGTCCAGGAGAGTCAGAAGGCTTTAGCCAGACAGTTTGGTTTCAGACAGCTCCATTTTCACCTGGATCCTGGTTCCCTCAGTTTTTTACGCGTTTATCACCCGAAGACGTTTGGTGACCGGTTGGATGATATCCGCCATATGATTGTTGTCACTAATGCTCAGCAGAAAAGCACCATGGGCTTTGAAACCGGACGGGTTCATTCGGGGATTCGTGGAGCCACCCCGGTTTATGCGTTTGATGGTTCGACAAAAAAGCAGGTTCATGTGGGTACCCTCGAAGCGGGAACGTCCTTTGCTAATATGCTCGCCCTTTTATCCACGAATCGTCCCTGGTTGAATGCAGCAGTGTTGCTCAGTCGTGAACATTTACAAGCAAATGTCTGGCCCGATCTTTTGGTAGAAAAGCAGTTTATTAAAGGTTTTCTTATCGAGGGGACAACCTCATCTCAGATCAAGGAATTTTTAGCCCGCGACGATTTTTCGACACTGTTAACCTCGCCTGGGCACTACTTATTCCAAGATGGAGGAAAACACTACAGTTTTACCTCTTTCCCCTTGCGAGATTTTCGTGGAGAAACAGATCCAGATCAACCCGATGCCGGGCTGGTTATTATCTGGCAGGATGTCAGCACAAAGATTGCAGCATATTATGAAAATATTCGTCATTTGATCGTTTACGGAATTCTCCTTTTTATCCTGATTGAATTGCTGATGTTTTACGGACTCAAATTCATGACCAGTAGTCTGCAACGGGAACTGGAAAAAACCCGGGAGCACGACCTTGCCAGTGAGAAGGCCCGGCAGGTTGCTGAAGAGACCTCTCGTTTGAAAACCGAGTTCCTGAGCACTGTTGGTCATGAATTACGAACCCCATTGAATACAATTATTGGATTGGGGGAAATCCTCAGGAAAAGCGGATTGGATCATCGGCAACAGGATTTTATCGCAAAAATCAAAATTTCCTCAAAAAAACTGTTGAACATGATCAATGAAATTTTATTTATTGCAGAGATAGATATGCGGGCAAAGGTAGATATGTCCAATGAATATTATCACCTGGCACCATTGGTGAGGGGAATCAAAGATAAGTTTGCCATCAAAGCCAAAGAGCAGAAGGTGAATTTTGAAATTGATTTAGCTGCAGATTTACCAGATCAAATTAACGGCTATCCTGGCCAGCTGGAACAGATTCTGAGTCAATTGGTCGGTAACGCAATCAAGTTTGGTCATGGCGAGGATGCGATCCTGTCTGTGAAGTTACTGAAGCAGGAAGGTGATATGGTAACGCTGGAATTTACAGTGACCGATCAGGGAATTGGTATTTCTGCAGAGCAGCAGGAACAGATTTTCCAATCATTCTATCAGGGAGATGGTGCAAAAAACCGCAAGTATGAAGGAGCCGGGCTGGGTTTAACTATCGCTCAGAAAATTTGCCGGCAACTGGGCGGGGAGATCTCGGTAGAAAGTACCCTTGGACAGGGGAGTTGTTTCAGTTTCCAGCTGACATACAAAGTTCCTGCCAATGGTTCAGCCCTTGTCTCTATGGCTGATACTGCAACGCCTGAGGATGAAAAGGAAAATGTTTCAGTGCAGGATATAGGGATAATCTCGGAATTAGTTCAATTATTGCAGCGACTGGAAGACCCTTTAGCAAAGATGCAGCCCTGCCGGGATATTGCCAGCAAATTAAAAACCAGGCAGTGGCCGGAGCAGCTGACTGCAGATATTGAGGAGCTGACACGTTTGATCGATCAATATCGCTTTGTTGAGGCGCGAGAGGTCGTGGTTCGCTTGAAGGAATTAATTTCATAAGCACGCCCCCTCCCTAACCCTCCCCCATAAAGGGAAAGGGAACTCTAGTCTCTTCCTCTCTTGATAGGGGAAGGGAGTGAAGGAGCAGAGCTGAGGTGTGATGTGGTTCAATAGTATGCGCTAGCTCCCCTCCCTTTATGGAAGGGGTTGGGGGAGGGTGAAGGGTTCAGAACTAACAGACTTACGTAATAATTTTAGCCAAACAGATTTCATTCTAAAGGAGAGTATCAATGGGTGTAAAATTTCAAAATATAAAATTTGACCTTGATAAGTTACCAACCATGCCCCTGGTTGCCGCCCAGATGATGGAATTGATCAATGCTCCGGAAACTTCTGCAGCGGCTCTTGCCAAGGTTGTTTCGAAAGACCCAGCAGTTTCTGCACGGGTGTTGAAAATTGCCAATTCCTCCTTTTACAGTATGTCCCGTCAGGTTTCCAGCTTGTCAACGGCAATTGTTATTCTTGGGGAAAAAACCCTGAAAAACCTGGTTCTTGCTGCGAGTATGCGGAGCATGAATCAAACCTTTGGCAAGATTGAGCAGATGCTTTGGGAAGACTCCATGGTGTGTGCCCTTGGTTCCCGCTATCTGGCGCGCAAATTGGGGGTAGCCGATCCGGAAGAGGCATTTATGGCCGGTCTGTTCAGGCATATTGGATTGGTCGTACTCAACAATCAGGAGAGCAAAGCGGCCGATTTTATCATCAAATCGATGGAATCAGGCAAGCAGAGTATGGCAGAAGAGGAGCGGGAATTGTTCGGTGCGACCCATGCCGAAATTGGCGCTGCCGTTTTGGAATCCTGGAAACTTTCCGAAGTCCTTTCTCTGGTGGCATTGCACCATTCTGATGTGACACTGGATGATGGAGCTGACAGCAGTGCTATCAATCTGACCAGTGTGGTGAATATTGCCGGTCTATTACCCGGCTATTTTGGCATCTATGGTGGGCAACACAAATCGAATCTGGAAAAGTCTCCAGGTCGGAAATTATTGGCTCTGGATCTGCAACGGACAGAGAAAATTATTGAGGAATTTCACAGTATCTTTGAAGAAAACCGGAATGATTTTCTCTCCTGAGGTGTGCTGATGATGGACAAAAAATTACAAAACATATTAGATGCCCTGGACTCTCGAGTTGACCCGGTTCTGTTGTTGAAGGCGGTGGAGCAGAATTCTGCCACCATTGTGATTACCGATTCTGCGGGGATAATTACTTACGTCAATGCAAAATTTTCCGAAATGACCGGTTATACAAAAAGTGAAGCCCTGGGTCAAAATCCACGGATCTTAAAGGGAGATGATGGTCTGACCGATTATAAGGAGATGTGGGACACCCTTTTAGCCGGTCAGCGATGGCGGGGCGATTTTCACAATAAAAGGAAAAACGGTGAATTCTTCTGGGAGAGGGCGGCTATTTCCCCGATTCTCGATCAGGATGGGAAGATTACCCATTTTCTGGCAATTAAAGAAGATATTACCGAGCGTAAGAAGATTGAGGATGCGTTGGAGCGATCCGTTGCTGAATCGGTGCAAATGGCGACAACGATGGAATTTCTCAATGCGGAACTGAAGGCAACCCAGTCACAGATGTTACAGCGGGAAAAGATGGCATCGATCGGACAACTGGCTGCCGGAGTCGCGCATGAGATCAATAACCCGATTGGTTTTGTTGCCAGCAATCTGCGCAGTCTGGATAAATATATCAAGAAATTAACCGGTTATCTGGAGCTGTCGGAAAGCAAGCTCAAAGAGCAGGCACCTGACCTCTGGCAAGAGCTCAAGCCTGAGCGAAAGAAACTGAAAATCGATTTTCTCCTTGAAGATTGTGATGATCTGGTTGCCGAATCATTGGATGGTGCTGAACGGGTACGGAAGATTGTTCAGAACCTGAAAACATTTTCCCGGGTCGATCAAGCGGAAGAGCAACTGGCTGATCTGAATGAATGTCTGGAAAGTACCATCGCCATTGTCTGGAACGAAATCAAAGATAAAGCACAGCTGGAAAAGAATTTTGCCGAACTTCCAGACTTCCATTGCAACCCGCAGGAACTGACCCAGGTTTTTACCAATATCCTGATCAACGCGGTGCAGGCGATTGAAAAGGATGGTCTGATCAAGGTTCGCAGCTGGCTGGAGGATGATTCCATCATGATCAGTATTCAGGATAATGGCAGTGGGATAGCAGAGGAACACCGGGAGAAAATCTTTGAGCCATTTTTTACCACCAAGCCGGTTGGTGAAGGAATCGGGCTGGGGATGAGTATCTGCTACGAAATTGTCAAAAAACACGGCGGGGAAATTCTTATTGCTTCAGAACTGGGACGAGGAACCACTTTTACTATCCGTTTACCACTTGAAAGTAAGGGGGAGAGAGATGAAACTACGGATCAAGGTGATGATGATTCTGGTTGTAATGGTCATGCTGACAATGGGCGGCAGCGGGGTGTTTTTTTTCCAGAGATTTAAAGCGGCTTATCGCCACTCGGTTTTCCAGGCGATCGATGCCATCGCAATTAATAATGCTCAATCATTGAGCAATTACTTACGCCAGCAACATATTATGGCAAATTACATTGCTAAAATGTTGCCAGTTGAGGCGGTCGAATTTAATGATCGCCTCTGGGCAGAAGACTATTTTTCCAGTTATGAGAAAGATTTCTCCTTTTTTAATAATGGCTATTTTTTCCTCGATATGAATGGAATTCTCAAGTTTGATTATCCAGCGCATCCGGAATTGCACGGCAAAGATTACTCTTTCCGCCCCTATTTTCAGGCAACAATTGCAGCAGGAAAAGGGGTGATCGGGCAGCCGTACCGCTCATCCCGGAGCGGTAAAGGGGTTTTGACCTTTACCACTCTTTTCAAAAACCGTGATGGAAAACCGTTGGGTCTTGTCTGTTGTTCAACCCGTCTGGAAGATGATGCGATTCTCAGCCAGATCAGAAACAGAAAAATCGGTGAAACGGGCTACAGTTATGTCTTCAACAAGAATCGCTTGATGATTCTCCATCCAAAAGATGAGCGGATGTTGACTCATGATGTGCCGGTCGGTGCCAATAAAATGTTTGATGCCGCCATCGAAGGATTTGCAGGGATGGCGGAAACGGTCAACTCCAAAGGGGTCAAGATGCTGGTTGCGTTTCGACCTGTTCCCGGAAGCGATTGGGTCGTTGCCAGCCAACTCCCGGCTAAAGAGGCATTTGCTGTTCTGGCAGAAAACCAACGAATTTTTGCCCTGTTTATAATTCTCGGCAGCATGACAGCAGCCCTGGTGGGACTGTTTTTTGTCCATCGCAGCATGCGTGATCTGGATACCCTGGAGACCGCCACCTCAACACTTGCCATCCCTGATAACTCAGATCTGGATATTGATAATATTTTGGAGACAGAAATTGCCAAGCTGAAACCGCTGGTCAATCATCCAGAGTTTGGCCCGCTGGCCAGTACCATCAGTCAACTGTACAGCCAGCTAGGGCATTCACTTGTAGAAAGTCAAAAGATGGCGGGAGAGTTGGACGAGGCTTATCAGCAACTGAAAGCAACCCAATCACAGATCTTACAGCAGGAGAAAATGGCATCGGTCGGTCAGCTGGCTGCGGGGGTTGCCCACGAAATTAACAATCCGATGGGTTTTATTACCAGCAACCTGTCTTCATTGCAGCGTTATCAAGATAAGTTAACCGCCTACATTGAACACTTGGAGAGCTGGCTACAGAGGGAAGGCTCTTCTGCTCTTCTGGAGCAAATGAAAGAGCTGAAGAAAAAACAGAAGATCAGTTTTGTTCTTGAAGATATCAATGATTTGATTGAAGAATCGGCCGATGGGGCAGTGCGGGTTCGGGATATTGTCCAGAATCTGAAAAGCTTTTCCCGGGTTGATCAGACGGAATTTTCGCCAGCTGACATCAATGAATGTCTGGAGAGTACCCTGGCTATTGCCATGAATGAGATCAAGTACAAAGCAACTATAGAAAAAGATTTTGGCGAGTTGCCATTGTTGCCCTGTTTTCCTCAGCAGTTGAATCAGGTTTTCCTCAATATTCTGGTTAATGCTGCCCAGGCAATTGAGGAAAAGGGGGAGATCAAGATTAAAACCTGGACTGAAGATGGGCAGGTGAAGATTACCATCAGCGATAATGGCTCTGGTATCCCTGAGGATATCCGCGAAAAAATCTTCGAACCCTTCTTCACCACGAAAGAGGTTGGAAAAGGAACCGGCCTCGGCATGAGTATTTCTTATGACATTATCAAGGAGCATCATGGGCAGATAATCGTGAACAGTGAGGCTGGTCAGGGCACCACTTTTACGATTGAACTACCACTTGAGCGTGGGGGAGAAGAATAATGGCAGAAGAGATCAAAATTCTTTGCGTTGATGATGAAAGAAACGTTCTCAAATCCCTCAGACGTCTCTTTATGGATGAGGATAACTATGAAATTTTTATCGCAGAGTCGGGAGCAGAGGGCTTGGAGGTTTTGGCAGAAGAGGGGGATATTCGGATGGTGATTTCCGACTACCGGATGCCTGAGATGAACGGGGTCGAATTTTTGCGTCAGGCCAATGAAAAGTGGCCAGAAACGATGCGAATCGTTCTGTCTGGTTATGCCGATACGGCTTCAGTTGTTGAAGCGATCAATGAGGGACAGATTTATAAATTTATCCCCAAACCGTGGAACGATGAAGAACTGTTATCGACCGTATCGGCAGCTTTGGAACATCAGGAACTGCGCTGGGAAATTAAAAATCTGAACGAGGAATTACAAAAGAAAAATACCGAGCTGCAGGAAGTTAATGACAACCTGGAAAATCTGGTCGTACAGCGAACCGAAGCTCTGGATCTCCGCAACCGGGTTCTGCAGGTTTCCCAATCAGTCATGGACGTATTGCCGGTGGTGGTTCTTGGCATCGATGGTGAGCAACTGGTTGTCCAGTGTAACGACTTTGCCCAGGATCTGTTTCCGTATGGTGGGATCGGACCGCTGGGAAATGACCGGCAGGACGTCTTATCCGCTGAAATCAATGAATTGATTGATCGCCTTGAACATGAGCCGACACCGAAGGCAATGATTGAAGTACATAAACAAAAATTTCGTGGCGAGGTCAGGCTATTACACGAAAAACCATCACAGGGTGTTGTTTTGGTGTTGATCCCCGAGGATTGATGGTGTTCTGGTTCCCCCCCTCACCCCGACCCTCTCCCACGAGGGGAGAGGGAGAAAAACTGAGGCAATCTCGAATCTGTGATGTGTATTTTGACTCCCCTCCCTTTATGGGAGGGGCTGGGGGAGGGCGAAGGAGAAACAAAGGATAGTTTATGAGCGAACTCGAGACTGAAAATGAAGAACTGAAAATTCTGCTGGTTGATGACGAAGTCAATATTACCAAGGCGTTGCGCCGGTTGTTGATAGACGTAGATTGCTATGACATTTATATCGCCAATTCGGGGCAGGAGGCGTTGGATTTAATCGCTGCTGAGCCTGATATCGGGGTGATTATCTCTGATCAGCGGATGCCGGAGATGACCGGGGTGGAGTTTTTGCAGCAGGCGCGGGTGCTGGTGCCAGATGCCATTCGAATTCTGCTGACCGGCTATGCTGATATTGAAGCCTCTATCTCGGCGATTAACGAGGGAGCGGTGTTTCGTTATCTGACCAAGCCCTGGGATGATGAAATTTTACTCAAGGCGATTGCTGAAGCTGCTCATAATTATTGGCTGATTGCCGAAAACAAACGCTTAAATAGGTTGGTTTTAAAACAAAAGGAGGAATTACAGCAATGGAATGATAGACTTAAGCAGCGGGTTCTGGATCAAACAGCGCAAATCCGAGCCAAAGGTGATGAGTTGGCGCTAATCAACCAGCAACTGCGGGGAAGTTTTGAGGAAACGATAGAAGCTTTGGCGGGGCTGATCGAAATGCGTGACCGGCGGGCTCCTGGACACTGTCGCAATGTTGCCGAACTTGTCACGGTAATGGCGGAAAAGTTGGGACTGTCCGCAGCGGAAAAAGGTCAGTTGCACTCTGCGGGGTTATTGCACGATATCGGTAAAATTGCCATGTCAGATAAACTGCTCGGGAAATCGATGACGGATCTTGATACGAAGGAGCTACATGAATACCAGAACCATGTTGTTCGTGGTCAGGCCGCGATTAATATGGTTCCAGCGTTACATGAGATCGGGGTGTTGATTCGCCATCACCATGAACGTTTTGACGGCGAGGGCTTCCCCGACAAGTTGAAAGGAAAAGCGATCCCTCTGGGGGCACGGATCGTGTGTGCCGCTGATATGTTTGAACGAAAGTTGAGCCAGTTTCCCGAATCAGCTGCCTGCTCTTCTGCTCTGGCAGAGCTGGAAGGTGAATGGGGTCAATCTCTTGATCCGGAGTTGCGGCTGGTCTTGGAAGAGGGAGCCAAAAAGGTTTACAGTTACCTTAATATTTCTACCACGGTTCGTGAGATGAAAGTTTCTCCCAGAGGGCTGGAGGTTGGCATGCAGTTACAGCATGACCTCTTCAGTGGAACTGGAGTGCTGTTGCTGAAACAGGGGGCTACTTTCGATGAAAACGCCATCGGCGCGGTTCAGCGCTGTTTTATGATTGATCCCTTTGAACAGGATATTTGTGTGTTGTTGAAAACGGACGAAGCTGAGTAAGCCCCCCTCTCCCCAACCCATCTCCCACGAGGGGAGAGGGAGCAAAATCAGAAGTGATCGGAATTGCTGGGTACTACTCCCCTCCCTTTATGGGAGGGGTTGGGGAAGGGCGAACCTGAGAGGAATAAGGTGGATAACCTGATGAAACAATCAATATGGATCAAATCCTGCGTCATCTTGCTTCTCAGCTTCTTTGTTTTTAGTAGTGGACTGGCAGGTGCTGCCGAAAAGCTGGTTCTGCAACTCCCATGGCACCACCAGTTTCAATTTGCCGGTTATTATATGGCTGAAGAACAAGGCTTTTATCGGGATGCCGGTTTGGATGTTGAGATTCGTGATGTTACCCGGGGAGCAAATACCGTTGCGGAGGTTCTGTCCGGTCGAGCCGATTTTGGTATCAGTGGGAGTGGCTTACTGGTTGAGCGGAGTTCGGGAAAACCCGTTGTTGCCGTAGCTGCTATTTTTCAACAATCTCCTGCGGTTTTTCTAACCCTTGAACAGTCGGGCATTTATAAACCTGCCGATCTGTCTGGCAAGAGAGTGATGTTTTCGCCGGGATATCAGAGCCTTTCTCTGTTTGCTCTGCTACATCAGGAGGGGCTACTTGATAAGATTAAGCGTCTGGATACCAGCTTCGATTATCACTCGCTACTCAATGGAGAAACCGATGTTTTCAACGCTTATCGAACCAATGAACCCTACCTGCTAGAAACTCAGGGATATCGAACCAATGTGATTGATCCCAGGGATTATGGGATCGATTTCTATGGGGATACCCTTTTTACCTCAGAACCTCTTATCCAAAAGAAACCCCAGGTTGTAGAGACGTTCCGCAAAGCCTCACTTAAAGGTTGGGACTATGCTCTCAATCATCCCGATGAAGCGATTGCGGTTATCAGATCCACCTATCAGGTTGAAAAAACTGTAGCTCAGCTTCAGTTTGAAGCCGCAGAAATTAAAAAGATCATCCAACCTGATCAGGTAGAAATCGGTAGGATGGAATTATTTCGCTGGGCAGAGATTACCCATCACCTCATTGCTCTTGGACAAATTCCCGCCAACTTCTATTTAACCGACACGTTTCTTTATCAACCCCCGCATGGGGTTCACTGGGCTCAATTACGTCCCTGGATTTTGGGGGTTGTGATTGGTTTTGCTCTTCTATTGATTCTCCTCGCCACCCTATTTAAATACAGTCTTCATTTAAGAGCGACACGGAAGCAGCTTCGGCAAGAAATAGAAGAACGGAGCCAGGCAGAGGAGTTACTGAGCGAAGCGAGTAAAATTATCAATCGTAGTCCAACAGTCGCTTTTCTCTGGAAAAATGTGCCTGGGTGGCCGGTTGAGTTTGTCTCTGAGAATGTAGAAAAGGTGTTTGGATACCCTTCTCAGGATTTGATGGCGGGGTCGTCCGGTTATAATGAGATCATCCACAGTGATGATTTAGAAAGAGTTAAAGATGAAGTTCTCAACCACAGTGGCAAGGAAGACCAGAGATCCTTCGTCCACGCCCCCTACCGGATCATCACTAAAAGTGGAGAGACCAGATGGGTTAATGACACAACCTATATACGTAGAAACAGCCAGGGTGAAATTACCCACTATGAAGGGGTTGTTTACGATATTACTGCCCTCATGCAGGCTGAAGAGGAGCGATCTCAACTTTTGCAAGCGATAGATCAGAGCAGTGAAACCATCGTCATCACTGATCTTACCGGTAACATTCAATACGCAAATCCGGCGTTCGAAAAAATTAGCGGTTACTCCTGTGAGGAAGCCATCGGTCAGAATCCACGTATCCTCCAGAGCGGTCAACAGGATGATCTCTTTTATCAGGAGCTGTGGGAGATGCTGACCTCTGGTAAGATCTGGCAGGGACGGTTCATCAATAAGAAGAAGGACGGAACACTCTATATCGAAAATGCGACAATTTCGCCGGTGCGTGATGCCTTGGGCAAAACGGTCAACTATATCGCCGTTAAAAGAGACGTTACTCACGAAGTTGAGATGGAAGAGCAGCTACGGCAGAAGTTTAAAATGGAGGTGATAGGAGTTATGGCCGGAGGAATGGCACATAATTTCAATAATAACCTGGCGATTATTCTTGGTAATGTTGAACTTTCACTCCTCAAGTTGCCCAAGAATGATGAGACTCTCCCCCTGTTGAAGAATGCAAAAATAGCCATTCTCAGATCGAGAGATCTGGTTCAACAGATTCTCACCTACAGCCGCAACGAGGCTTACAGTAAGACATCAATTCAATTGCCAGCGGTTATTGATGAAACCCTGAAAATGTTACAATCAACGATACCCAGCACCGTTCGCGTAGAACAGACGGTCAGTATGAACAGCAGAGATGTCTCTATCCATGGGGACTCATCCCAAATTCAGGAAGTCATCGTCAATCTCTGCAACAATGCTGTCCATGCTATGGATGAAGAGGGGGATTTGAAACTTTCTCTTGAAACAGTTGAGTTGGAACAAAAGGAGATCCCTGCTCAGCATAAAGGTGCTCCCGGATGCTATGCCAAACTTAGTATTCAGGATAATGGTTCTGGTATGTCTCCTGAAGTTAAAGCTAAGATTTTTGATCTCTTTTTCACGACTAAAAAGCTTGATGGAGGAACCGGAGTTGGACTATCAACAGTACAGGGAATTATCAATCAACACGGTGGGCTGATCAAGGTTCATAGCGTTCCTGGAGAGGGAACCACTTTCGATCTTTATTTTCCGATTATTGAAAGGCGACAGAAGAAACGCTCCCCGGATGTTCAGGAGCAGCCCAAAGGGACTGAAAAAATTCTCTTCGTTGACGATGATGAGATGCTGGCAAATGTCTGGAGTGAAATGCTCAGAGAATACGGTTATCAGGTCAGCGCCATGATCAGTAGTACAGAAGCTCTGAAACTGTTTGCTGCCAACTCCGACTATTTTGATCTGGTAATCACTGACCAGACCATGCCCGAACTTGCTGGCAAAAATCTGATTCAGGAACTTCAGAAAATCAGACCTGATCTGGCGGCGATCCTTTGTACTGGCTACAGCAGTAAAGTTAACGAAGATGAAGCCAAAAAACTTGGTTTCAGTGCTTTTTGTCCGAAGCCTTTGGAATTGCCAGACCTGTTACAGACGATAAGACGGGTTCTGGATGAGAAGAAAACCGATTGATCGACAAGATGACTTCTGGAATCTGAATATCCACTCATTTCAAGTTGCCTCAATATTCCCTTTCCCCATCAAGGGAGAAGGAGAAAATCTGCTCCAGGAATAGTGACTGGAGCGGAGTTAATAACCACGTCCTGGAAAATCATGACATTAGGGCGGCTTTAAAATACAAAACAGGTTATATTTATAGGTTGTTCAGAGTGAGTGTTTAGGCTATAGTTTGACCGTTTGACGGTTGTCGCGACCAGTTACAAGTATTTATAAATTAAAATCATTGGATGGCAAACACTAACAAAACAGAAACGGGGAAGTGCAGATGAGTGATGTGACCGCAGCGGATTTGGGATTGAAGAGTGTTGGTAAGGTTTATCATAACCTGAGTTATGATGAGTTGTTTGAACATGAAACAAAAAACAACGAGGGTGCGCTTTCGGCTAACGGAACCATGATGGTCGATACCGGTAAATTTACCGGACGTTCCCCCAAAGATAAATATTTTGTCAAACAAGATCCATCACAAAAGAACATCGCTTGGGGCAATATCAATCAGCCTGTTTCCAAAGAAATTTTTGATGAGCTTTATGCTGAAGTTATCGATTATCTGTCCGGCAAAGATATCTATGTTGCCGATGGTTTTGCCGGTGCAAATCCAAACACGACGCGCAAGATCCGTTTTGTTACAGAAATTGCCTGGCAATCCCATTTTATCAAGAACATGTTCATCCGTCCTGATGAAGCTCAACTGGAGGGTTTTACCCCCGATTTCACCGTTTATAATGCTGCCAGTATCAGCAATAAAAACTGGGAAAAGCACGGCTTGAACTCTGAGGTCTTTGTCATCTTTAATATTGAGAAGAATGTCGCAATCATCGGTGGAACCTGGTATGGCGGGGAAATGAAAAAAGGGATCTTTACCATGATGAACTACTGGATGCCGCTGGAAAAAATTCTTTCCATGCACTGTAGTGCTAATGTCGGCAAGGATGGTGATGTCTGCCTGTTCTTCGGTCTTTCTGGAACCGGAAAAACGACCCTGTCGACTGATGCCAAACGTAAATTGATTGGTGATGATGAGCACGGCTGGGATGATGACGGTATCTTTAACTTTGAAGGTGGCTGTTACGCAAAAACTATCGACCTGTCACCAGAGAGTGAGCCGGAGATTTTTAATGCGATCAAGCGTGATGCGCTGCTGGAAAACGTCGTCTACAACAAAGATGGGATCATTGATTACACAGATAGCTCCAAGACTGAAAATACTCGGGTTTCCTACCCGATTGAGCATATTGAGAACCACGAACCAACCCTCATGGCAGGTCATCCGGAAAATATTATTTTCCTCACCTGCGATGCTTTTGGTGTGCTTCCCCCTGTTTCCAAGCTGAGTAAAGAGCAGGCGATGTATTACTTCCTTTCTGGTTACACCGCTAAAGTTGCTGGAACGGAGCGTGGAATAACCGAGCCTCAGGCTGCTTTCTCTGCTTGTTTCGGTGAAGCCTTTTTACCCCTCCATCCAACGGTTTATGCCAAACTACTGGGTGAAAAGATGGATAAATACAATGTTCACGCTTATCTGGTCAATACCGGCTGGGCAGGCGGCGGCTACGGGGTTGGCAAACGGATGAGTATCAAAGCGACCCGTGCTTGCATCAATGCAATTCTGGACGGCAGTATCAAAAATTGCGAGTTCGAACAAACTCAGTTTTTCAAGTTGAATATTCCAAAAGAGCTGGATGGAGTTGATACTCAGCTGTTAAATCCACGGAATGCCTGGCCGGATAAGGATAACTTCGATCAAATTGCTAACAAATTAGCTGGAATGTTTGTGGACAATTTTAAGAAATACATCACCGATAATGATGAGTTTGATTTTACCCAGGCGGGTCCAGAAGTTTAGACGAATAAACGAATGGCGTTAGTTTAAGGAAATTTCCAGCAAAAACGGGATGTCCCCGAATGGGGGCTGTCCCAGGTTTTTGTGGTGCAAATCACCGCAGTTCTTCGTGGCTCGTAAACTCTTGGGACAGCCCCCGATGGGTCTGGGGACAGTCCCAAGTTTGCTGCAATACTGCTTAAGTTGATGCCATTTGCGAGTCAACAGAAATTATTTGTTGTTCCAGAGTCAGAATCAAAAAAAATTGGAGCGGTCAGCCTGTGCTGACCGTTTTTTTTGTACCATTTGCCTCACTTCTCTTGACAAAAGGTGAGAAAAAAATAATAATTAACATGCAAAAATTAACATTGGGTAAATTATATGTTGGTTAATAAAAATAACAGGTGGAGCGAATTCCGTTTTATCAGCTGGATTCAAGGGCAAGCGGGCTCTGGAAGTCACCTTTCGCAGGGAATCGGTGACGATTGCTCTATCCAACCGCAACAAGCAGGTCAGGATCTGTTGACCAGTACCGATCTGCTGATTGAGGGGGTGCACTTCAAGCGGGAGTGGATCAGTTTGTTCGACCTGGGGCGTAAGTCGGCTGCGGTTAATATCAGTGATATTGCAGCCATGGGGGGAACCCCGCAATCTTTGTTTCTAGGAATTGGTCGATCAAAAGAGCTCAGTGATGGGGAGATTGAACAGTTCCTGATGGGATTTCTCGCAGAAATAAAGACCTATGGTGCGGTTCTGGCGGGTGGAGATACCTGCTCTTCTCCAGGACCACTGATGATTTCTATCACCGTTCAGGGGACGGTTACAACAGACGAAGCTATCTGTCGTCAGGGTGCCAGCTATGGAGATGCTATCTATGTTTCCGGCTCTCTGGGCGACAGTGCTCTTGCTCTTCACCTGCTGCAAAATGGTCAGCAACCAGATAATTTTTTGGCGGAACGATTTCACACCCCAACGCCACGAGTTGCTCTGGGTCAGGTATTATCGAAGCGACAGTTAGCAACAGCAATGCTCGATGTGTCCGATGGGTTATTAGCTGATCTTGGGCATATTTTAGAATCCTCAGGAGTTGGAGCAGATCTTAAAATGTCAGAACTCCCCCTTTCCGGGTCGTTTAAGATGGCTTTGGGTGGAAATTCAGAGCTGATAGATCTAGCACTCGCTGGGGGGGAAGATTACGAGTTAGTTTTTACCTCACCCGTGAAAGACTTGGATACGCAGATAGACAAAAGTCATGTTGTGACGCAGATCGGCATAATCAGCCAAGAGGCGGGACTGCGTATCCACCAGAAAAATGGGGACATCTATCAATGTCAAAGAGGTGGATTTGACCATTTTTCCTGATACCAATGGAGCGTTATCTGCCATCATTTCAGACCTGTGCCAAACCTCAGAGGAAGCGACAGTACAGGTTGCTACTCCATGTGTAGGCAGTGATCTTGATGACATGGTTTATCAGCAGATTGCGGAAATTTTACGCAATCAGCAGAACTTCCACTTGGAAGGGTACAAAACGTTGTGCATCAAACGGCGTATGGCTGCGCGGATCAGGTCAGTCGGTTATAAGGATCCAGATGCATACATCACATTGCTACAGAAAAACATTCGGGAGCAGGAACATCTTCTGGCTGCATTGAGTGTCCATGTGTCCAACTTTTTTCGTAATAAAAGTGTCTTTCATGCACTCAATAAACAGATAATACCTGCGTTACTGAAAAGTTCACGCCATAATAAAAGCAAGCTGAGAATTTGGAGTATTGGTTGTGCGAATGGTGAGGAGCCCTATTCCGTTGCCCTACTCTGTCAAAAACAGCAACTCAAAGGGGATTTACTCTCAATTGTTGGAACAGATCTAAGTCCAGAGGCTCTAACACGGGCTAAGCGAGGGGTTTTTCCGGCGGAGAGGGTGCAGAATGTTTCGAGTTCAATGCTAGCAGATTTTTTTATCAGCAGAGATCAACAGTACCAGTTAATTGAACAGATTCGAGAAAGAGTGCAGTTTTTTCGCCATGATATTCTGATCGATCAACCTTTTTACCGGGCAAATCTGATTTTGTGCCGTAATCTATTAATTTATTTTTCTCGCGAGCAACAGCAACTGATTATAGAAATTCTTGCTGCAACATTGTTACCGGGGGGTTATCTGGTTTTGGGAAGAGCAGAAACCATGGCTTCGGCTTGCCGTAAATTATTTGTCTGTATTGATCCTGCGGAAAGAATCTACCAGCGGATCGGGATAAAAGAAGATTGTGAGACAGGGTAAAATATCGATCATATATTAAATAGTACCCCTTGCCCGGCCATCGTTTCCTTCAGAGAGAAGGCACGGAAGGAGCAGAAAATGCGTGTTGAGATCAGTTACAAATTTGTCGTTGGGTTTATTATTGTTGTTGCTTCGGTGGTTCTGCTGAACCTGCTGGTTCCGCAAATGGATATTCCGGAATGGACACATCAATGGATTACGATTATTGGTGCTTTGTTAGTGGGATTAATTTTTGGCTGGATATTTTCCAAGACATTTACGGCAAATTTCAAGATTTTAAATCAGGGTGCAGAACGGCTGAGTGATGGTGATCTCAGTAAAAATGTCCGTCTGCGCAAGGGGTTGTTTTCTGATGAAACAGAAGATCTTTCTAACTCTTTGAATCTGGTAGTTGCCAGCTTGCGTAATCTAGTTGGACAGATTCGTACCAGTTCACTTGATGTCAATGAATTATCGCTGTCGCAAGCAACTACGGCGGAAGAGATGACGGCTACTGCTCACGAGGTCGCTGGATCAATTGAACAGATCAGCCGAGGGGCAGAAACTCAGGCTGAGATGGTTGAGCGTGCTTCTGCCGTTATCAAGGAAATGGCAGCGCAGATCGATCTGGTTGCCTCTTCAGCGGGGGATCTTTCCCTGTCGGCAGAAGAAACTACGCTGTCGGCTCGTCAAGGCGAAGGAATGACGACGACTGCGCTGGAAAATTTAAAGCAGGTACTAAGCCAGATTGAAGAGAGTGGTAGCATGTTTGTCTCTTTCAGTGAACAGGTACAAAAAATTGGGACAATTATCGATGTCATCACTGGAATAGCCCAAAAAACCAACTTGCTTGCTCTAAATGCAACAATTGAGGCTGCACGGGCTGGTGAATATGGGCATGGATTTGCGGTTGTTGCAGAAGAGATCAGTAAGCTGGCTGATAGTACCAGTGTGTCTGCAGGTGAGATTACTCACTTGATCGAAAGAACCCGCGAACAGAGTTCGAAAGTACAACAGGCAATGAACGAGAGCGTTAAAGCTATCGATGCCGGTCGTGAAGCCGTTGATATCACCGATCATGCGTTTAAAGCCATTATTGACAAGGCTGAAGCAGCGCAGATCAAATCGGTCAGTATCCGCGACCTGACTAAAAAACAGAGTTCAGGAGCCCAGGCGATTGTTGCAGCTATCGAAGAAATTGCTCGAGTGACTGAGGATAATGCCGCTTCAACCGAAGAAGTCTCCGCTGCAACGGAGGAGCAGACGGCCTCGATGGAAGAGATGACCTTTGCTTCACAGCGACTCTCCAAGTTGGCTGATGAGCTGTTGATTTCGGTCAGTCGCTTCAATCTGGGGGTTGGTCAGGAGCAGGAACGGTGATCAAGCAACTTCTTCCCTTCAAGGTTGGTTATGAAACCTATGCTCTGGAATTGGTCGAAGTTCAGGAGATTATTGAAAACCAGAAGATTTACCCCTTTCCCGGAACACCTGAAATTATCGCTGGAGCTATCGGTTTTCATGGGAGGATTGTCCCCGTTGTCGATCTGGCAATGTTACTTAAATTTC
>JAKIUD010000131.1 GCA_021647765.1 Desulfuromusa sp.
TCGACAGGGTAAAAAAAAGAGCCTTCCACAAAAGACTCATATTGTCTGACAATTTCCTCCGACAGGTCAAATTAAACTGAAAATATCCACAGACTTCGGTGCCGTTTATTGTGGAAACTTACACCAGGCTTTTGCGGTACAAACCACTGCGGTTTTTCGTGGCTCGTAAACTCTTGGGACAGCCCCCGATGGGTCTGGGGACAGTCCCAAGAGTTTACTGCAATACGACTCGAAACCAGTCACACCTTATTTTCCTTCCCGATTTGTTATAATCAGTTTTCCCTTTGATCGGCCTCACTTTTTTATCTGACTACTGCTGAGCAAGAACTTTCTTGTCTGGCAGGAATTCACAGGCACTAAAAAGTGCCACGTTCTTTGCTCAAACTCCTATTTATTTCTAACTATCTGATTTTAATAGATAATAAAAAATATTTTATTAGTTCTAAAAGTTGGCATGTAGATTGCTTTGTAAATAAGTCAAGACAAACGAATGATCTTCTTAGGAGGACGTTATGAATAAAAAGTGTATTTACAGGTTGGTTGCTATTTTAATCGCATTGGCATTTGCTGGAACTTTTATGTTTTGTGATTTTGGATTGGGGATTCCTCCGCTAACAAAATTCTTCATTATTTTCTTTGGCGGTATCATCGGCTTACAGTGTATCCCGGCAGCTTTGCTGTTTATTGGTGTTATCAAAGGGATTTTTATCAAGAATCCACAGCTAATCAAAGTAGTTCGTTAACAGAGAATGGAGTGAAATTATGAAAGCACGTAAACTATTGATAGCTGATGGTGATAACGTTGCGCGTAAGCAGATGGCAGAGTTCTTTGAAGACTCGCATTTTGAAGTTGAAACAACCGCTTCTGCCGCCTATGCGATTGCAAAAATAGTTCAGAAACAGGAGCCACTGGTTATTTTGGGTGATTCCTTTGAAGAAAAGATAGCCGCAGTTGATGTCATTGCTTTGATGCGCAAGTGTAACAAAAACCTTCGTATCATCCTGGTGTCAGACGACAGCTCTTTGGAAACTTTGAAGCGGATTCGTGAAGATGGAATTTTCTACCACGCCTTGAAACCGCATAGTCAGGAAGACAATGAAGAACTCCGTTCCGCCGTGGAATGTGCAGTTCAAACTTACTAACAGATGAAAAGCTGAATAAAACTCGGTCAAAAGAAGGTTATAAAAGGAGTACATCATGAAAAAAATAACTCAACTAACTCTTTCCGGAATTGCTTTTATATCTACAATCGTACCCGTTTTTGCTGCAACAGGAGCTAGAGAAGACAACAGTATGACGTTGGTTTATCTGTTCTTGGGTGTTTGTGGATTAATTATCTTTCTCCAGCTGATTCCAGTTTTTACTTTGGGTTTTTGCCTGGTTAAAGGGCTCTTTGGTCACAAGGATGCTGCTGCTAAAACGCACTGATTGAGTGATAGAGGCAATCGATAAAAAGGGATATGAAGTAAATTATGTTCACCTTCTCTCAAAAAGAGTTTGTAGATCAAGGAGAAAGATTATTTGCCCATCACCTAAAATGGTTCCTCCACTACAGCCACGAACCTGGTCAAAAGGAGCTGGTAACCGTTGCACAAAAACTTCCCGTTGACCCACTAATTGATCAACGACTAAACCAATTTTACGACCCTGCACTTCGGTAATAACCACAGGAATTGGATTAAGATGAGATCCTTTCGGTGCTTTGAGAATTTTTCGCAACGACAACATCGGCAATAACTGATCCTGATAATGGATCATCAATTGTTTGCCGCTACTTTGAACCTCTGCTGGGGCAACTTCAACTGTTTGGACAACCCGGGTAATCGGCATCGCCATTCTGGTTCCAGCACATTCCACAATTAAAACTCTGATTATAGATAAAGACAACGGAATCTTGAGAGTTATTCGAGTCCCCTCTCCCGGAACAGAATCAATCAACAAAAGACCCCCGACCTTTTCCACTGCAGTTTTAACCACATCCATCCCGACACCCCGTCCGGAAATTTCATTGACTTCCGCAGAGGTGGAAAACCCCGGCTGACAGATCAACTGGAAAAGGTCATAATCACGCATTGACTTTGCCTGGGCTGGAGAGACCAGTCCTTTTTCCTGCGCCTGTTGACGAATCTTTTCTGGATCAATACCACGTCCATTGTCAGCAACCTGAACCAGCACTTGATCCTGTTCTCGCCAGGCTTTAATGGAGACCGTCCCACGTTGGCCAATTCCGTGATCAACTGCATTGCGAACCATGTGAATAAACGGGTCGGTGAGTTCTTCAACTATCACCCGATCCAGCTCAATCTCTGTTCCTTCAACTTTAAAAGATATTTCTTTGCCACTACTGCGAGAAAGGTCATGCACGGTGCGGGACAAACGTCCGGCCAAACTTTCCAACGAGACCATCCGCACTTGTAGAACCTGATGATGAAGGTTTTTTACCAGTCGCGCCAGCTGTCCAACCCCATCGTCCACCGCCTGCCAATTGTGCTCTTTAACCGCGCTTTGCATTTGATAGCGATTGGTAATCATCTCTCCGGTCAAGTTGATAAGATGATCGAGTAACTCGGTACTGACCCGTACCATTTTCCCCGATGACTCTTTCTTGCGTGATTTTTCTTCTGCAATTGCGGCGGGAAAAGTGATTTCCCGTATCTCACTGTATTCTTGTAAGCGTTGACAGATTTCTTCCTGCGAGATATCACTGTCCAGACGAACCAACAGCTGACCGGGATCTTCCCCTTGCAGAAGCGCTTCTGTTGAGGGGGTCGTTTCAAGAATAGTTCCAAAATCGGCCAAACGGTTTAAGAGAATCAGAAAGCGTGCCCCCGCTGTGGTAACGGTATCCTGTAACCGCAACTGCACTAAGAATCCCTCTTCCGCTAGCACAGGATCTACCCTCTTCTCCTCTGTGGTAGAATTGACATCTGCGATAGGCTCTTTTGCAATAGTGGCGATAAAGGTCTCGACATCCCGCTCCGGTCGTTCGTTACGAATATCATCCAGCAATAACTCCAGCAGATCGACCGCCTCCAGTAGCCTGTCAATCCCAACTGCACTGATCCTCCCGAGCTGGCGACAATCATCAAGACGATCCTCCAAGTGGTGAGCCAGCCTTGCTGTTTTGGCATATTCCATGGTTGCTGCCATTCCCTTAATCGAATGGGCTTCACGAAACAATGCGTCTATCCCATCCTGATCTTCGGGATCACTATCCAGTTGCAGCAAAATATCGGACATCACCTCAAGGTGTTCAGCTGCTTCAGTCAGAAACATTTCTCTGAATTTAACAATATTCATTAATTAACCTGTAACGACACGGTTAACAACTTCAAGAACCTGAGCATTCTGAAACGGTTTGACAATAAAATCTTTTGCCCCGGCATTGATTGCATTCAAAATCAGGTCTTTCTGGCTCAGAGCACTACAGACAACAATGCGTGCGGCAGGATGTTTACTCAATATCTTTGTCAAAGCCTCAATTCCACTCATCTCCGGCATCACAATATCCATGGAGACCAGATCAGGATGATGTATTTCATATTCTTCAATTGCTTCCGCGCCAGTTTCTGCTTCCACAACAACCTGCCAGCCTGCGGATTCAAAAATATCACGCAGCATGGTGCGCATGAACAGAGCATCGTCGACAATCATGACACGCTTTGACAACTCAGCCTCCCGTTTGGATACAGAGGGACTCAAGTTTTAGCTGTAATTGGTCAAGATCAAACAGACTGATCATCTCACCCCCCCAGTTGATGACATCACAAATATAGTTCCGCTCAGCATAATTTTGCATCTGATTGGTTTGA
>JAKIUD010000051.1 GCA_021647765.1 Desulfuromusa sp.
TTCTGAAGAACTTCGGGGGCAATGCAAATTGTCCCCGATCATCAAAAGACCATTAAATATGAAAATATTGCGAACTGTACCAAATAATCACGGAATGCTTGTCAAAACAATGTGGCAATCAACACCATCGCCAGATCAGCCGGAGTTCCGGCGCGTGAGATTCTCGGCCTGCGTCTCGGCAAGGAAGATGGTACAGACATCACTAGTTGGCAGCATTGCTGGGCTGAGTTCTATCTGCCAGGGACAGGCTGGATAGCTGTCGACCCGGCTGATGTACGCAAGGCGATGCTCAAACAGAATCTGGTGCTGGACGATCCAAAGGTTGATGAACTGCGCGAATATTTCTTCGGATCACTAGATCCGAACCGGATCAGAATGTCGGAAGGGCGTGACCTGATCCTCAACCCACCGCAGCAGGGACAGGCCATCAACTACCTGATGTACCCCTTTGCTCAGGTCGGCGGACAGACCATCGACTGGCTGGATCCGGCAACGTTCAAATATCGCATCACCTTCAATAAATAACACGAATAAAAGAGGGTCTTCCGTGATTCGGGGGACACCAGACTCATCGGGACTGTCCCAAGAGTTTACGAGACACGAAGAACCACGGCAGTTCGCACCGCAAAAGCCTGGGACAGCCCCCATGCGGGGACAGTCCCGTTTTTGCTGGAAATTTCCTTAAACTAGCGTCATTCTATGGTGTCTCCCTGAAATCTCAGATGATTCTTGTGAATCGCAACAGCTATTCCAGCTCACCAATAAATTCCGCCACCAAACCAAAATATTCCCGGGCATTGACGTACATGATGTCGTTATGATTCCCCTGCGGGAAGGTTTTTAATCTCTTCTTGCCGGGTGCCCAGTCATATAATCGCTGTCCGTGACTGACATCGATCAGGCCATCATGTTGGGTGTGCATGACCAGCACCGGACCGGGATAAGCGGATAGTTTAAGTTGATGGTTCAGGTTCCGATCAATTTCTTCTGCCAGTTTTGTGGGACTCACATCGAGTTCCCAGGGGTCAACCCGTAACAGCAACCGTTCTTGCACGTCAGCAATGCCACTTTCCAGAATCAGTCCCGCTGCCCGGGGGAATTTTGCCGCGGCTTCAATGGCAAAAATTGAGCCGACACTGCGCCCGAAGAAGATTATCTCGCTGGCAGGACGATTCAGTGCTTCGATCGTTGGAACCACATCCTCAAGCATTTTTCCCAGTTGTGGTTGTCCAGTTGATTGCCCATAACCACGCAGTTCAGCCAAAAAACAATTGCACCCCATTTTCTGAATCAGGGTTACAAAATCACCCTGCCAGTCGTCGACAATTTCCCCATTACCGTGAAAATAAACCAGAGTTTTTGCAGCAGGATCAATTTCATGATAACTGCAAGCTAAACGGGCATCACCGCAATCGACCCAGAAGGGATCTTTAATGTTTCCGGAACGGGGAAAGAAATAGCGTTCGCTGATCAGTGGGTGGTCGAGAATGTGGGGCATATTCAACACTCCTTCAGGTTACTAATGCCAAGTGAAGGTGTTTAGTGGTTTTATTCCACAGAACAGTGACAACTAAGCAAGCTTATTTTGTATGATTGTGCTGATGTGAATAATCTCTATGACAAGCCCAAGGGACATACGGACATACATATTTTCGCTCGGGAATGAGTAAAGAAACACCAGACAAGGAGTTTTTTTGCCTGTCTGGAATCTGGTCGCGTTTATCCAGATGATGAATATAGCAGATCCTTAATTATAAAACTGTAAGGTCTTTTCTGCCCCAAAAACGTTTGGTCATTGCGATTCCTCTTCGAACAGGACGCTGGACAGGTAACGCTCACCGGAGTCTGGCATAATCACCACAATATTTTTACCGATAAATTCAGGCTCTGCCGCCAGTCGCGAAGCAACTGCTGTTGCCGCTCCACAGGAGATCCCGGACAGAATACCTTCTTCTTTGGCCAGTCGCCGGGCAAATTCGATCGATTCCTCATTGGTCACTTGTTCAACTCGATCAACCATTTCCAGATCGAGGGTGTCGGGGATAAACCCACCCCCGATCCCCTGAATTTTATGCGGTCCAGGTTGCAGAATTTCACCGGCCAGATGCTGGGTGATGACCGGGCTATCGGTAGGCTCAACCGCGACTGAGATAATCTGCTTCCCTTTGGTTTTTTTTATGTAGCGTGAAACTCCAGTGATGGTTCCGCCGGTACCAACACCAGAAATCAATATATCGATCGTTCCATCAGTATCTTCCCAGATCTCCGGTCCAGTTGTCTGTTCGTGAATTGCCGGATTGGCCGGGTTTTTAAACTGGTGCAGCAACAGGTAATGTTTGGGTTTCGATGCAGCCAACTGTTCGGCTTCAACAATGGCACCAGACATTCCTTTTGCACCGGGAGTCAGAATCAGATTGGCACCAAGGGCTTTAAGAACTTTGCGACGTTCAACACTCATGGTATCTGGCATGGTCAACGTAATTGAAATTCCTTTGGCCGCAGCTACAAAAGCCAATGCAATTCCAGTGTTGCCACTGGTTGGCTCGATAATTTCCATACCAGGTTTGAGGGTACCTCTTTTCAACGCGTCCCAAATCATTGCCGCACCAATTCGGCATTTGACCGAGTAGGCCGGGTTACGTCCTTCAATTTTACCATATACATTGGCTCCGTTCGCCGGAACTACACGGTTCAGGCGAACTAATGGAGTTTTTCCAATTGACAGTGAATTATCAGCATAAATCTTGCTCATCATCTTCTCCTTTGCACGTTGACCTCCAGTGGTAACCACGTTCGATCAACTTAGCTTTGCCGAAAAAAATAAACTAATATGTTGAGGTGTATTTAGTAATGTAGCTAATAATAGTAAAACAGTCAAGAATAATAATATTTATTGATTCTATTGTCTCACAATAAACAGGTAATAGTGGAGAATTCGGAGACACATATCTATCTATGGGGTTGAGTATGGTGTCCACCCCACCCCCGAACTTTGATTCTTGACGAGCAACAGGTTATCCTTCAATAATATCTTTCAGACAAGGGGGAATCCTGCCTTTGTTTGATCTCCGTCTTAACTCATCACTATTTGTATAGGGAGATTCCATGGTTGACCGTCTACTGATCACCAAAAACTGGCTGCCACGCTACACCGGGATGCCGCTCGATGACTTCGGCGACTACATCCTGCTGACCAACTTCCGTCACTACGTCGACAAGTTTGCAGAGATGTTTTCCTGTGACATCCAGGGTGAAAATAAACCGATGCAGTCGGCAACCAACAGTAGCGGTCTGACTATCATCAATTTTGGCATAGGTTCCGCGAATGCAGCTACCATAATGGATCTTCTCAGTGCAATACAGCCGAAAGGGGTGTTGTTTCTCGGTAAATGTGGTGGGTTAAAAAAATCGACCGAGATCGGTCACTTCATTCTGCCAAATGCCGCCATTCGTGGCGAGGGAACCAGCAACGATTATTTTCCAGCCGAGGTTCCGGCATTGCCGTCATTTAAACTGCATAAATTTGTTTCTGAGAAGATTCTTGAATACGGTCATGATTATCGTACCGGGGTGGTTTATACGACCAATCGTCGCATCTGGGAACACGATCAGGCGTTTCTGGATAAACTTAAGAAGATGACCAGTATTGGTATCGATATGGAGACGGCCACTATCTTCATCGTCGGTCACTACAACGTTATCGCTCGTGGTGCATTGTTGCTGGTCTCTGATGTGCCACTCACCCCCGAAGGGGTAAAAACTGAGGAGTCGGATCAGCAGGTGACCCAGCAATGGGTTGACAGCCACCTGCAGATCGGTATTGATGCAATGACTGAAATTGGAGAGAAGGGGGAAAAAATTAAACATTTCCTGTATTGAAATTACCTGAATTCTGCTTATCAGCAACAAGCTCGTGAAAGAACGTCAACTGACCTATTGATTCGGGGGGAGGGGGACACCATAGAATGACGCTAGTTTAAGGAAATTTCCAGCAAAAACAGGATGTCCCCGCATGGTGGCTGTCCCAGGCTATTGCGGTGAGAAAATGATCGACCTCTTCCATGGTCTCCCGGAACTCCCGATAATCTTTTGCACCAAAAACAACAGGGAGTACTGGACGTAATTCAGTTTTTGAGTGATGGTGTCATTGGCGGCCTATGATGCCTACAGTTTAACCTTTCCATGGTCGCGGAAGTTGCAACGCAAAAGACCAAGCAAGAGATAACAGGACATGCGTGATACGACACTAGACTGATTCTTTCAAAATAACCCTGAAATTTTCATCTTGGTGATCCAGCGTAATGTAATAAGAGGACTTACTCCCATGAATTTAGCTGCACAATTTCGAGATAATTGTGGTTTTGGTCTGCTGGCACATATTCATAATCAGCCTAGTCATCAACTTCTTCAGGATGCAATCAAGGCATTGAGCCGGATGATGCACCGCGGTGCTATTTCTGCCGACGGGAAAACTGGTGACGGTAGCGGGTTGCTCTGCTCTATGCCGACCGGATTCATGCGTAAAATTGCTGAGGAAAATGGAATTTCTCTCCCCAAGCAGTTTGCCGTGGCAACCCTTTTCCTGAGTGATGCTGAAAAACAGCTGAAGATTTTCCAGGAACAGTGTGAAACAAATGATCTGCACGTTCTTTTGACCCGGGTTGTCCCTCTTGATACTGATGCTTTGGGTAAATATGCCCTGCAGACATTACCTGATATTATTCAAGTTTTTGTGGTGCCTGCGGCATTGATTGCGACTCACCGCTTTGATGCTTTGATTTATCTGACCCGAAAAGAGGTTGAGCATCAGCTCCGGGATGATCCTGATTTCTATGTCCCCAGTTTTTCACAAACTTTGGTGTCCTACAAAGGGTTGGTGATGCCAACTTACATCAAAAAACTCTTTCCTGATCTGCAGAATGAAGATTTTAAAATTTCCTTTGCCATGTTTCACCAACGATTTTCCACCAACACCCTGCCGCAATGGAAGTTGGCTCAACCTCTGCGGATGATAGCCCATAATGGTGAGATCAATTCGATTCAGGGTAACCGTTTTAAGGCGCTCAATAAATTTACCGCTGCTGCCAGTCCAATTTTTTCAGATTCTGAATTAAAGAGAATTTTTCCAATTTTGGAAGACGGGGTCAGTGATAGTGCCAATTTAGATAATATGGCAGAATTTATGCTGGCTAACGGGGTTGATTTCTTTAAAGCAATCCGTTCTCTCATCCCTCCAGCACGGCACAATGTTGCTCATATTCCGGCAAAGCTGCGAGCCTTTTACGAGTACACTTCTGCGTCCTATGAGCCGTGGGATGGTCCGGCAGCTGTCAGTTTAACCAATGGCCGCTATATTGGTTGCATCCTGGATCGCAACGGTTTGCGTCCGGCCAAGTATATCATAACAAAAGATGATCGATTGCTGATCAGTAGTGAATATGGGGTTCTTGATACTGCCCCTGAAATGGTTCGTGAAAGGGGGCGGCTGCAGAGTGGGGAAATGATTGCCGCTGATCTTATACAGGGGAAGATTTTCTATACTGACGATATCGACCGCTATCTGATGGAATCGCAGCCCTACAATCATTGGTTGACGGAACATACTTACTATCTGCAGGAATTTATTGAGCGGCAATTTGAAGATCTCAGTGACTATCGTTATCCAGAGCTGTATAAATTACAGCGCTATCACAATATCACAGGGGAAGTTATCGATCTGATGATCCGGCCGATGATGCAGGATGGCAAGGAGCCGGTTGGTTCCATGGGGGATGATTGCCCTCTAGCCGCTTTTTCAGATCAACAGCGTAATTTTTCTGATTTTTTTAAGCAGAAATTTGCTCAGGTGACCAACCCGCCTATTGATCCGCTGCGCGAAAAAGTAGTGATGTCGACAACGATTGGCTTTGGCGGAATTGGTAATCCCCTGCTTGAAACCAAAGATCGAGCCAAACGCCTCAAAAGTATTTCACCGATCCTTTCTTACGATATTTTTCAGGCGCTGCTTTCTTTTGGGGATCCAGAACTGCCCCGTTATGAGGCCAGCTATAAACACCGGACGTTTAAGACCGGTTTTACTGCAAATCTTAAAAAGTCGCTGCAAGGGCTGGGTCAGCAAGTGGTTGATGCCGTCACTAACGATGGAATTCGCATTGTTATTCTTGATGATCGAGCGCTCTCTCCGCAACAGAAGCTGATACCGATGGCGATGGCACTTGGTTATGTTAATCAGCAGTTATTGCAGGCGGAGCAACGCCAACATGTCACCATTGTTGCGTGTACAGCGGAAGTCTTTGAGCCCCATGCAGCAGCGGTGCTTGTCGGCTATGGAAGTGTCGCACTCTATCCCTGGCTCCTCTATGCAACCGGATTAAGTCTCTGCGAAGCACGGAATCTGTCGGCAAAAGAGATTCGGGAGGCATTGAAAAACATCTACGCTGCGCTGACCAAAGGGATTCTCAAAATCATGTCGAAAATGGGGATCAGCACGGTCTCCAGCTATCGTAATGCCGCTTTATTTGACATTATCGGTCTGAGTGAAGAGGTCGTTGATATTTGTTTTAACGGCTCTGCAGCGTTGCTTCCAGGGTTGGGTTTTTCCGCTATCGAAGAGCGGATCGAGAAGACCCATCGAAAACATTTTCTGGAAAATCATATGCAACCAGTTTATCCGTTGGAAGTCGGTGGCTTTTATCGTGACAATCCGGGTTTTGAGTACCACGATTTTAACTCACAAGTGGTCACTCAGTTGCATCGTTTTGCCGAGATCCGTTCTCGGGATGAATACCTGAAATTTCGAGAGATGATCACTGGTCGTGGTATCAGATTTATCCGTGACGCACTGCAATTCACCAGCCCGAATCAACCGATCAGTCTTGATGATGTCGAACCTGTTAAAGCAATTACCTGCCGTTTTGATTCGGCAGCGATGTCCCTGGGGGCACTCTCTCCCGAGGCACATGAAGCATTGGCCGAGGCGATGAATCAGTTGGGTGGATCATCCAACTGTGGTGAGGGGGGAGAAGATGCCGCTCGTTTTAAAACGGTTCGGAACAGTAAAATTAAGCAGATTGCCTCTGGTCGGTTTGGTGTCACTCCCGGTTATTTACGCAGTGCCAAAGAGATTCAGATCAAGCTGGCTCAAGGAGCAAAACCAGGTGAGGGGGGACAACTCCCTGGAGAGAAAGTCTCTTCGCTGATTGCAGCCTTGCGTTTTACTGTTCCCGGGGTCACTCTGATTTCGCCACCGCCACATCATGATATCTATTCCATCGAAGATCTGGCGCAGTTGATTTTTGATTTAAAACAAGTCAATCCCGAAGCGATTATCAGTGTCAAACTGGTTTCCAGTGAAGGGGTTGGAACTATTGCTGCGGGAGTTGCAAAGGCCTACGCGGACAAGATTATTATTTCCGGTCATGATGGCGGTACGGGAGCGGCACCATTCAGCTCGATTAAATATGCGGGGAATCCTTGGGAACTAGGGCTGACTGAGGCACATTTAAGTCTCAAGGCCAATCATCTCAGGGAATTGGTGCACCTACAAACTGACGGTGGACTGAAGATTGGTCGCGATGTGGTTAAGGCAGCGCTGATGGGTGCTGAAAGTTTCGGCTTCGGAACCCCCCTACTGGTTATCCTCGGCTGTAAACTCTTGCGGGTCTGCCATCTCAACCGCTGTACTGTTGGTATTGCAACGCAGGATGAAAACTTGCGGGCTCATTATGTTGGGACAGTCGAAAAAATTATCTGTTTTCTTCAGAATGTTGCTGAAGATGTTCGTGAAATTCTTGCGGAACTGGGCTTTCGTTCGCTGGACGAAGTTATTGGCCGGACCGACCTGTTGACCCCTGCAGCCTCGCAGAAATTTGATTTTTCAAAAATCCTGAGACAGATCGAAGGGGTTAACACCAAGCAGAAAGAGAACCCTCCCTTTGATGATAATGCTTTTGAGAAAGCGCTGCTGAAAGAGATCTATCCAGTGATTCAAAATCCCCGTTCAGAAGTGGTGATAGAACGGGATATCATTAATACGAACCGCAGTTTTGGGACTCTTATCAGTGGAGAGATTGCCAGGTTTTATGGAGATAAAGGGCTTTCCAGGGAAGCCATCACCATCAAGCTCAAAGGGGCGGCAGGGCAATCGTTGGGAGCTTTCCTTGCGGAAGGGATGTCATTGTTTTTGAGCGGGGTTGGTAACGACTATGTTGGTAAGGGGATGCATGGTGGCAGAATTATTATTATCCCACCGATTTATCAGGAAAAATCCTCAGCGGCGGGTAATACTTGTCTATATGGAGCTACTGGTGGAAAATTATTTATTGCAGGGGCGGCTGGCGAACGTTTTGCCGTCAGAAACTCAGGTGCTCTGGCTGTGGTCGAAGGAACCGGTGATCATGCCTGTGAATATATGACTGGTGGCACGGTGGTCGTTCTTGGTGAAACGGGGATTAATTTCGCGGCAGGAATGACCGGGGGGGCGGCTTTTGTCTATGATCGGGAAAATCATTTTATTGATAGATTGAATCAGGAGCTGGTGGTTGCACGTAGAATTGATGTTGATGATGATAATGAAGGGAAGCTTTATCTGAAAAAAATTCTAACCAGTTACTTCAACCGTACCAGCAGTCCGAAGGCGCAAAGAATTTTGAACGATTATCGAGAAGAGCTGGCTTATTTCTGGATGGTCACTCCAAAAGATATGAAAGCACCACTCAACCCTAAAGAAGGCGACTGATATTATCCTTCAGCAACTTCTTTTTGGAGCTATCTTATGCAGAACTTTGTAGAAACGAATCGCAAGGATCTTGAAAAAGTTGAACCAACCCGGCGATTACGCAATTTTGCTGAAATCTATCAGTTTTTTAACAACCGTCAAGTGCGTAAACAGGGTGAGCGCTGTGTGCAATGTGGCGATCCATTTTGTACAACGATCGGTTGTCCGCTGCAAAACTATATACCCCAGTGGCTGGAGGCGGTTGCCGCCAGGGATTTAGAACGGGCGTTTCAGCTTTCGAATGAAAGCTCCCCGTTCCCGGAGATCCTTGGGCGGGTGTGTCCACAGAGTCTTCTCTGCGAAGGGGCTTGTACTTTAGATGATGGTTATGGAGCCATCACGATTGGTGCCATAGAAGCTTCAATCACTGACCTTGCTTTTACTGCCGGGCTCGAACTCCCTTTTCCAGCTATTTGCCATCCTGAGAGGGTTGCTGTTGTCGGTTCCGGGCCGGCAGGGATTTCCTGCGCCCACTTTTTACTGCGTGCTGGTATTGGCGTTGACATGTATGAACGCGCTGATCGACCGGGGGGGCTTTTAACTTATGGTATCCCCGGGTTCAAACTGGATAAAAAGATTGTTGCACGGCGTTTTACAATACTCCGCGAAGCAGGTCTTCAAATACATCTTCAGCAGGAAATTGGTAAAGATATCAGTTTGTCTGGATTGATCGAAAATAATGATGCAGTTTTTGTCGGTATCGGTGCAACACAGGGGCGAGGCTCTAATCTTTCTGGAGCAGGGCTCCCGGAAGTGATCCTGGCAATGGATTATCTGACTGAAAAACAAAAACAATTATTCAGAGGATCAGCCGATCCGCAGTTTTTCATGCAGGATAAAAGGGTTGTGGTTATCGGGGGAGGGGATACGGCAATGGATTGTTTGCGCACTGCTATTCGTGATGGAGCCAGTCAGGTTTCATGCCTTTATCGTCGTGATGAAGCAAACATGCCGGGAAGTCATAAAGAATTTCACAACGCTGTTGAGGAGGGTGTTGAGTTCTGCTTCAATATCAGTCCACGTGAAATTCGCCGCGAAGCCGAAGGGACGCTCTGCGTTGAAGTTGAAAAAACCAGGTTGGGGGGGGAAGCAGAAGATGGTCGCCAGCAGATTGAAATTATTCCGGATACCACGCATTGTGTTCCTGCTGACGTTGTTATTCTGGCTCTTGGATTTGATGTTTGTCCCTTTTCTGATCTGGAATCAAATGGTATCAAAATAAACCAGTCGGGGCAGATTCAGGTTAATCCAGCAACCGGAGTCACCAGTCATGCAAAAGTTTATTCTGGTGGAGATTGCTATCGAGGGGCAGATCTGGTTGTGACTGCTGCTGCAGACGGTCGAAAAGCTGCTCTGGCCATTATGCGAAAACTTTTGAGCTGAAATCAGCTAACTGCTTCTTTCCCTTTGTTATTCATCCAGTGAATACCCTTAATCCAGAAGTAGAAAAAAGAATATCAATTTTCTGTGTCTAAATATTGACACATTATAGAAAATATATTATGTTAGTCCAATCTTTGCAGTTTAGTGTCAAAAAAACAACTCTGACAGCATGAAATGGATTTTATTGGTATGGCCACAAAAGGTGGATTCGGGGGAATGATTGGAAATTCTCCGCAAATGCTGGAACTCTTTGATTTAATTTCCTGTGTTGCTGAAGATGGTGAGAGTACGGTGCTGATCCAGGGGCAGAGTGGAACCGGGAAAGAGCTGATAGCCCGGGCAATTCATGATAAAAGTCTCCGTAAATCTTCCCCCTTTGTTCCGGTGAATTGCGCTGCAATTCCTGATGAACTTCTGGAAAGTGAGCTGTTTGGCTATGTCAAAGGTGCTTTTACCGGAGCTCAGCAGTCAAAAATAGGGCGGGTTCAGTTTGCCGATGGTGGCACCCTGTTTCTTGATGAAATTGGAGACATGAAAGCAAACCTGCAGGCCAAGTTATTGCGGGTTCTGCAGGAGCGTGAAGTTGAGCAAGTTGGGGGGATCAGGGCAACCAAAGTTGATGTCCGGGTCATTGCGGCGACTCACCAAAACCTGGAAGAGTTGGTTGCCGAGGGGAGATTCCGTGAGGATCTTTATTATCGGCTTGCGGTTATTCCTCTGATTGCTCCACCATTGCGCGAACGTCAGGCTGATATTGGTTTATTGATCGATACTTTTATTGAACGTTTCAGTCGGCGAAAAACTGACCGACGTACCACGATTGATCCAGTTGCGATGAGAAATTTACAGGCTTATCCTTGGCCCGGCAATGTTCGGGAGTTGGAAAATCTGATGCAACGATTGGTTGTTTTGCATCGAGGGAAGCGGATTACCTTAAAGGAGTTACCCGAAAAATATTGTTGTGTCGATTTGAAATCAGCTGAAATTGACCCTTCTGGAAATGGATCGGAGAGATCTTTAGTTTCGTCTGCCCCCCCGGAGGCTGAATGGTCTGATGATGGGTTGGATTTCAACGGTTTGATCAGTGAGTTTGAGGATCGTCTGATTCTTCAAGCTTTGAGCCGAACCGGTGGAAATAAAAAAGAAGCGGCACGGATGCTTAATTTGAAGAGAACGACTTTAATTGAAAAGATAAAGAAGAAAAATTTACCGGCATGAATCAGCTAGCCTTTTTGAAGTGTTGGGTCACCTTATCCTGAATCTCATCACTGCTGGCGGGCATCACCAGAATGTCTTTAGCACCGTATTTGACGGCTCGAAGAACCGCAGAACGAGTCCACTCAGCACCGGCAAAAATAATCGGTGGCAGTGGTTGTCCTGCCGATTGTAGTTTGATTGCTGAAGCAAATCCCTTTTCCCCGACCTGTTCCATAATCAGAACAATTCCGAGAATTTTGTGCTGTTGAAACAGTTCTTTGACTTCCTCTTGAAAACTTAAAACCTGACACTCATATTCGGTAGAAGAGAGAATTTCTACAAAGTGCTCAGCGGCAGATTTTTGGTCACTAATCAAAAGTACGATAGGGGATCCAGTTGGTTTCTCGATTGGCTGAGTTGTTGTCTCTGCTGCTGGGATATTTTCTGCGCTGGCAACACTTGCAGCAGAAGGAGAAGGTGTGGTTGCCCCAGTTGCTTCCCTGGCGGCTGGCGGCCCTCCCCACTCACCAGGTGCTGGTTCTGTTGTTGTTTTTGCCGCAGGGGAAGATTGAGCATTGGTTTTTTCAGGAGCAGATGTTGATTCTTGCCTTTGAGTTGAATCAGCTACTTGTTCGTTGTCAAGATCGAAAATTTCTGCAGGGAAAAGCAGCAGTATCCGGTGTAATTCCTGACCTTCCATCTGTATTGCAAATGAAGCCAGATAGTAATTCCCCTCGGGGAAAGGTTGATCAGAAGTCGGATCAATTTTGGTTGGGACAATTACCTCGGTTTCGGTTTTGATAAAACGGAGTTGTTTCGGGTAGCGATCAAGAAAAACCTGGGTTAGACTGCCAGAAAGAATATTGGCAATTTCACCGTAGGCATCTTCAACATCACCATCGAATTGCCCCTTACTCTTCTGTTCCTGGATTTGATCTTCAGGGAGCATAATCAGAGTGCCACCGAGAACGACAGCATCTGGAACCTGTGCAACTATAAAGCCTAGCCCTTCCCGATCTCCAGTGACCTTCATCTGGGTCAGAACCGATTTTTCGATACAATGATTAGAAAAGAAATTGGCCTTGCTGGTCATCACCAGTTGAATGTCATCACATTTCAGGGACTGACCAAGTAACGCTCCGACCTCTTCACCGACTTGTCCGATAGTTGCATTAAATACAACATCGGTTATTTTTTTGGCATCGGCAAAGGGTGGTTTTTTTTCTACATCTGGGGCGGAGTCAGCTTCAGGACTCGAGTCGCTGGCTGCTGCAACAAATTCTGTTTCCGGGGTCGCTTCCTGCACTTCCTGCTCTGTTGTTTCTTCGGCATCTTCTGGAGTTTCTTCGGTGCTTTCCTGAGTTTTAACTGTTTCCTCTTCCAGTTCAAAGATTGCTGCTGGAACGACAAATTCTAACGGGCCGAGATCTTTATCGCCAACCTTTATCTGTCCACTGGCTACATAGTAATTTCCGGGTGCAAAAGGTTCATCGCTGGCGGAATCGATCTTGGTCGGGATGAGTTCCTCAACGGATTGTTTTATAAAACGGAGTTTTTTAGAGTATTTATCAACAAATGCCTGGGTGAAAACGCCAGCAATAATATTGGCAACTTCACCAAAAGCATCCTCCATTTCACCATCAAGTTTTTCGTTTTGTGCGCCCTCCTCGATAACATCTTCAGGAAGCATGATTAAGGTTCCGCCAAGAATAACAGCGGAGGAGATTCGACTGAGAAGGTAGCAATCACCTTCACGATCACCTTCAACAGTCATCCTGGTCAGGGCGGTTTTGTGTCGTTCCAGATTGCTGAAAAGGTCTTCTTTGGTGGTGAGATTGAGCTGAATATCAGAACAGGTTAACTTCTGTCCCAGCAGGGCACCTATTTCTCCAGCCAGGTTTTCCATCCCCGACTTACAGACGACATCAATTATAGCCCGCTGATTCAAAATAACCTCTTAATCTTGAAGAATTACGGCAAGGCTAGTTGAGATTGTACTTCATCTCGATAAAAAACTGTCCCTGCTCAATACTGAATGGAATAATAACTCGATTACTTCTTGGAGAAGAAGCGATTGTATATGATTTTCCCGATATTGCTGTTGGAATAGCCAGTTCCAGGCCAATATTTTCGGCGGCGAATCTTTCTTTTAATCCCCCGGCAACCATATTGGCAATCTCTCCCAAGGCATCCTTAACATCGGCATCAACTTCCTCAATCTCCATGCCAAGCATTGCTCCGGAAATTGCCAGACCAACGGTTTCCGGACAGTGAATGCCAAGCATTGCAGAAAAACCACCGGTCAAACCAATCATTGCTGAAACGTGACAACCAAGAGCCCGTTTCCCTTGTTCAAGTGGAGCATCTGCAGAGACTTCCATAAAAATCATGGTGTTAAAGATCTCTTCGGTTGTTTTTACAATTTTTTTAGCAAATTCCACTGTTTTTCCTTCAGAAGACGTAGAAAAAGAGGCTTTTCAGTTAGCTTTACTGATTTGCAACTCAACCATGAAGGTCTGCCCGTTAAACGCAAATGGAACTGTAACTAATTCTGCATCTGCCAGGCAGTCAACCGCATACTCCTCACCGTGGATTGCTGATGGCATAGAGAGCTGAACTTTACTCCCCTCGGGATCAAGAGTCGCCTTTATGCTGCCACCCAACATATTGGCCAGTTCACCAACGGCATCACAGACATCCTCATCAATCTCGTCGACATCCATCCCGAGAAAAGCAGTGGTAATAGCCAGTGCAACATTATCGGGCAGATGAATTGCCAGCATTCCTTTGGTTGAGCCCGTCAGACCGATAATTCCTGAGATACTGTTGACTAATTTACTGTCAGCTCGTTTAAATGGTTCCCCAGGGGTGACATCCAACATCACCATGCTGGAAAAAATCTCCTGAGTTGCCGCGGCTATGTCTTGAGCGTATTTCACAGAGGACTCCTTTAAGCGCCTGACAATGTCATTAACTTGCTGATTATAACTAATCTTTCGCTTAGATAGCTAGATTTTGAAATGTTGCCCCTTCCCCCTTGATGAGGGAAGATTGGGACTGATCAGGTTGATTTATGACCCCTTCAGCAAAACAATTTCAGTGTTTCAGCGAGGGTTAGAGTAGTGGTCCTAGAGTTTCGTTGATCAAATCGGGGGTAAATGGTTTTTTAATTGCCCCTTTGGCTCCGTAAGATTTTGCCTCATCGATAATATCGGAGCCGGTTTCGGTAGAAATCATGATCACCGGGATATCTTTGATGGCATCATCTTCTGACTTGGCCTTGAGAAATTCCAGACCGGTCATGTTTGGCATGTTGATATCACTGAGAACCACATCAACTTTGTTGGCTGCAAGGACATCAAGAGCCTCTTGGCCATCACCCGCTTCAAGTATTTGCTCAAAATCGATTCCTGCCTGGCGAAGTGAGCGAGATACAATTTTACGCATCGTATTGGAATCATCGACAATCAAGACTGTTTTACCCATGTTGTTTGCTCCTTTGTTTAGAAATATTCAGTGTTTATGTTAAGAAAATTAAGAGTATGAATTAGTCGTTTTTTAAGGCGACCAGAGAGGCTCCAGTAGCAAAAATCTGCAGAGCGTCTTCTTCATCTGTCATCAATTTCCAGACGATGGTGTTTTCATCGATCTCTGGTAGCTCTCCCTCACCGAGTTCAGGTAATCCCATTTTATATTCCTGATCATGCGCAAGAAGATTGGTCATGAACAGCCCGACGATGGTATTGAGTAATTCATTCAGAATATCGTCCATCTGAGCCGGGGTTATTTCTTCATCATCAATACCGAAGATATTACCGGTCAACTTTTTCATCAGGGTTTTTGCCATGGCAAGGCGGACTTCACCCTGCACCGGGTCGTTGACCAATAAACTGTTCCAGGTCAGATCCTCGGTGGGAATTTCATAGGAGCGATCAAAGTGTTCTGTCACCTCTATAAAAACCATATTTTCAAGGGTCTGGCTCACCGCAGTGAGCATCGCCTGGTAGAGGGGGTTGTGCTTTGTCATAGAATGTCTCCTTGATAATTCTGGGTGTTACTCGTCAAGAAAATCGGCTAGGGCGTCCATCATCATCGGTGGCGAAACTGGCTTATTGAGAACCCGACGGGCTCCCAGTTTCAATAACTGTGCTTCCTTCGCTGGATTGCCGGCACTGGTGATCACAATGATTGGTAGGTCCACAAGCTTTGGACTTGCTTTGACCCATTTAATCAGGGTTTCTCCATCCATAACTGGCATATTTAAATCAGTTAACAGGAGATCAACCTCTTGCGCTTTGGCTGCAGCCAACGCCTCTTTGCCATGCTCTGCTTCAATCATCTCGACATCCCCCAAGCCGATAATCTGCAGACAGCGCTTGATAAACATCCGAGCCGTTGTCGAGTCATCCGCGATAATGATTCGTTTCATCCGTTTTCTTCTCCCGAGCCTGTAAGTGAACCTTTTAATTTCTCAAATTCTATATCAACATTCAGCATGATTGTTGCGAGTGTTTTGGAGCCGATTCTTATGTAGTCGGTGTATTGCTGATCAAGTTTATAGCGCATACTGTCGGATCCGGTGCCAAAACCACCCATCATTGCAATGTTGTCACCCAGGTGAACGGCATAGACCAATGTTCGGTATTCTTCACTTGCGTTAGATGGTTCATGGTGATGGAGAATAACTTCAGCCAGTTCATTTGGGAGCTGCCACGCTTTAGCCAATTCGTAACCAGCCCGGGTGTGGTCAAATCCTACCAGCTTCTCTTCAGCGTCAAGGTAATCGAAACCTTCTTCGGCTGTGATCATCTCAACCGCATCGGTTACCGATCCTTGTAAATAATCAGAAATCAGTGATTTGCCGATGTCATGGAGTAGGCCGGCGGTAAAAGCCAGTTCAGAACTGATATCGGCACCACTTTGAGTTACAACCTCGCGTGCCGCGATTGCGGTACGTAGATCATGTTTCCACAGATCACCACGAGCAGATTCATAACCGGAAAGTTCTTTTTCAAACAACTTACCAGCACAATCACCGACGGCAATACCGACGATAATACGTTCACCCAGATAGGAAATTGCCCGGTCAATAGACGTAATCGTGTTGATGAGTCCAAAAGCTGCAGAGTTGACAATTTTAAGTACTCGTGCGGTCAGATTGGCATCATTTCTGACCAGATTGACGACATCAACAAGATCGTGATCCGCTTGAGATGTCAGCTGGAGCAGTTTGCTGGCGCTCGGTGAGAGCATTGGCACCGATTTGACAATCTTTTGCAGCTCTTCCTGACTGATTTGTTTAACCATTACGGACTCCTAAACCTGATACACTTGCTGTGAGATGGATGCCATCAAAGCTGCCAGTTGGGTTTTCCGGGTGAGCTGAGCGTTATCTGCCCGGCTGAAACGGAGACAACAACTGTACGGCTGTAGTTCCCCCCCAGATCTTCCGCAACAGCGCCCATGCCGTAAGACCAGAGGATTTTTTTGATCGCCAGGGCATTGCGTTTGCCAATCTGGAAGGTATCGTTGGTATCCATGACATTGGCTCCTCCACAGAGTTTGACAACCATCCCCTTGCCCCGCTTGTCACAGCCAAATTTAGTCATTTGTGTCAGAAGTGCCGGAATTGCAGTGTCGGCGAAATAACCCGGTTTCTCAGTTGCCTTAGCCTTATTAATTGATGAATCAGGGAGGGCGACGTGTACCATACCGACAGTTCTGGTTTTTGGATCAAGAAAAATTACAGAAACACAGGATCCTAGTGCAAAGGTTTTTACCTCATCACCGGGGGAGTTTGAAGCACCGTAATCTCCAACACCTAATACAATTTTCCCCATCTATCTTTTCTCCGTAAGTAAACCTAGGAGTGATGCTGAAATTTTATCCAGTGGTACCAACCGTTCAGCTCCCCCCTTTTCGAAAGCAACCTTCGGCATGCCGAAGACGACCGATGATGCTTCGTCTTGGGAAATACAACGAGCACCCGCTTGTTTCATTGCTAACATCCCTTCAGCACCGTCCTGACCCATTCCCGTTAACATCGCACCAACGGCATTAGCTCCCACATGCTTAGCGACTGAATGCATCATCACATCGACAGAAGGGCAGTGGCCGCTGACTTTTTCTTCACTCCCGAGGTGGATTTGATAAAAGCCACCAGATCGAACAACTTCGAGCTGCTTGCCTCCCGGTGCAATCAGAATCAGACCGCTACGCACCCGATCACCATCTTCAGCTTCTTTGACTTGCATCTGGCAAAGTTGGTTGAGGCGGTCAGAAAACATTTTGGTAAACCCTGCCGGCATATGTTGGACGATCACGGTACCGGAAGTGGTCGCTGGAAATGTTTCAATCACACGACGGATTGCTTCGGTGCCACCTGTTGATGCTCCGATGGCAATAATCTTGTCAGTTGATTCTGCCAGTGCAGTAGATACCGTTGTTGCCTTTTGTACCGAAGCGACTGATCGTTTTCCTTTCCAGTGTGAAACATTGGCCGTTGAGGCAATTTTCACTTTGGAGCGCAACTCCATCAGCATGGCATTCAGCCCGGCAGCAACGTTGCTGGTTGGTTTGGCAACAAAGTCGACTGCCCCGGCTTCTAGTGCTTCGATGGTGATTTGTTTGCCACGCTGAGTCAGAGAACTGACCATAACGATTGGGATTGGGTACTGCGGCATCAATTTCCGTAGAAAAGCAACCCCATCCATACGTGGCATCTCGACATCCAGAGTCATAACGTCCGGTTGCAGTTGAACAATTTTATCTCGGGCAATGTAGGGATCTGGGGCAGTTCCAACCACTTCAATGGCTGGATCCATCGATAAACCCTGACTGAGAATGTTTCTCACCAGGGCAGAATCATCAACCACAAGAACACGGATAGCTCGTGCCATCAGAGTTCTCCTTTCTGGTAAAGCGCTGGTTTCAAGTAGCGGTAGAGGGTTTGGCTGCGTCCCAGGGTTTCAGAGTGGCCGATAAAGAGATATCCATCAGCTTCAGTATGCTGATGAAAACGGTTGACCAGGGCTTCTCGGGTGACTTGATCAAAATAGATCATGACATTGCGGCAGAAAATCATCTGAAACGGTTTTTTAAACGGGAAAGTGGTATTCATCAGATTGAAACGTCTGAAAGTCGTCTCTTTTTTAATTTTATCGACAACAGCCATTTCACCTTGACCCGCTGGGGTAAAGTATTTTTTGCGTAAAGGTTCTGGTAGCTGCATGACCCGATCTGTTGCGTAGCTGCCGCGACGGGCGATGGTCAGGGCTTTGTCTGAAATATCGGTTGCCAGAATTCCGGCATCCCAGGAGCTGTAGTCGGTACCCAGATATTCCATCATCAGCATCAGCAGGGTGTATGGTTCTTCTCCACTTGAGCAGCCTGCGCACCAGATACGCAGATCTTTGCGATTCTGCTTTTTCAGTTTGTCAATGACAGCGGGTAGCGCTGTTTGTGAGAAATAGTCAAAATGATCTTTTTCCCGGTTGAAATAAGTGTGGTTAGTTGAAATCAAATCAACCAGCTCACTCAATCCCGCTTCTGTTTTATCGTTATCAAGATACTCGAAATAAGCGGAAAATGTCGGCAAGTTCAACTGCCGCATTAACTTTTGTAGACGTCCAACTAACAGCGAGCGTTTTTGCTCGGTCAGGTTGATTCCGAAACGCTGATAGATCAGATCACGCAGTCGGGTAAATTCCGTATCGGAAATAGCCATCAGGTTGTTGTGCTGTTGTTGGTTGGCGGTCAATGTCATTGTCTATTCGGCTTTCCTATTGTTCTTCCAGGTTCTTGACCAAGTCCTGCATTTCACCACTGAAAAGCAACTTGTGGACATCAAGAAGAATTTTGACATCGGTATTAATTTTCCCCATTCCCTGTATGTAACTTTCCTCAGAATTTTTATGAGTTCTTGGTGCCGGTTCGACGTTGCTCTCAGGAATATCAGCCACTTCGCTGACTTCATCAACGACCAGGCCAACTTCTGTGCTGTTAATATTGACAACAATGATGCAGGTGCGGTCATCGTAGTCGCGGGCTTCTATGCCAAACCGGGCACGGACATCCATGATGGGAATAACTTTACCGCGCAGATTAATGACGCCACGGATAAATGTGGGCATATCGGGGACATCGGTAATATTTTGGATGCCAATAATCTCAATGACATACTGGATTTCAATTCCGTAATCTTCACCGGCCAGATGGAAAGTCAGGTACTTGTCCTTCTGGGTATCTTCAGCGTCAAAATGAGTCGTGGTTGTCTCTTCAGCCATGTAATCCTCCCTTAAATAACTTCTTGTGTGTTTTCATATTTATTTTTTTTGCTCTCAGCTGAATCAACCAGCGTGCCGACATCAAGAATCAAACAGACATCGCCATCACCAAGAATGGTGCAACCAGAAACGCCAGGGACATTACCGATAAAGTCGGACAAACCTTTAATAACCGTTTGTTGCTGCCCAAGAATTTCATCAATGAACAGACAAAAGCGAGTTTCCTGAGATTCCAGAACAATCAGGATGCCATCTGAGAGGTCATGGGAATCAGGGTTTTTACCGAGAATGTCATGTAATCGGATAATTGGAAGAAAATTTTCCCGCACTTGTGCCAATTCGTCACCATCCGGGGTGATGGTGATCTGATCCATGACAGGACGGAAAGCTTCCAGCATCGACAAGGTTGGGACGATGCAAGAGGACGTGCCGACCCGTACAATCATGCCGTCGATAATAGCCAGGGTCAGTGGAATGCGTAGAATGATTTTGCTGCCTTGTCCCGGGGTGCTGAAAACATCAATTTTACCCTTAATTTTTTCCAGATTTTTCTTAACCACATCCATGCCGACACCCCGGCCAGAAATATCGGTAATTGCAGCTGCGGTGGAAAAACCGGGGGCAAAGATCAAGTTGTTGATCTGCTTGTCGGTCATGTCGGAGCCATCACCCTCGATTAGCCCATTACTGATTGCTTTTTCGAGGATTTTTTCTTTATTCAACCCCCGACCGTCATCCTCAATTGTTACCCAGACTTCACCTTCTTCGTGGCGGGCAGAAAGTTTGACAGTCCCTTTCTCGCCTTTTCCGGCAGCCAGGCGCTCATCCGGCGGTTCCAGGCCATGATCCAGAGAATTACGCAGCAGGTGAACCAGCGGATCAGTAATTGTCTCTATGACGGTTTTATCCATCTCGGTCTCTTCGCCAATCAGCTCCAATTCAACTTTTTTCCCCGCCTTAACTGAAATATCATGAACCAGACGGATCATGCGGCGGAACAATCCAGAGACAGGGATCATACGAATGGTCATTGCCATCTCCTGCAGCTCCCGCACCAGCTTTGACATGTGTTGGCCAGCTTTGTTGAAGTTTTCCAGTTCCAACCCTTTCAGATCGGGGTTGTGGATCAACATGTTTTCGGCAATAACCAGTTCACCAATCAGGTTGATTAAGCTGTCCAGCTTGCCCAGTTCAACGCGGATATCCTGCCGTTTTGCCGGAGTTTTTGTTCTGGCAACCGGTTTGATCTCCGCTTTGGTCTTTTTGATCTTGTCCTGCTGCTTTTTTAGGGCAGTAGTAACTTGTTCGGTCGATGCTGTTCCCTGTTGTACCAGTATTTCACCAACTGGTTTTTTCTGGGTTTCAACCGCATGGAAAATGGCTTCTTCCTGTACCCCTTCTTCAACTAGGAAGTCACCCAGCAACGGGGCAGTCAATGTTTGTAAGGCGTTTAAATGATGTTCCAAATTTTCAATACTGTCATCCTTGCCATCGGATATATTGTTGACCGCTTTTTGCAGGACATCAAGGGCGGCCAAGAGCTGATCAGCCGGATTATCTATTGCCAGCTTTGATCCCGACTTGACACGATCAAGGATGTTTTCCATCTGGTGACTGAGCTTTTCAATCTGTGAAAAACCGAAGAAGCCGCAATTCCCTTTGAAACTATGGATATTACGAAATATATCGCCAATAGAATCGGTGTCTTCAGGATTTTCACCCCATGTCAGCAAACCATGTTCAGTATTCTGCAGTAGCTCGTTCCCTTCCTGAACAAAGCTCAGACGCATTTCATCGGTAATTTCCATTTGTGGAAAATCGCCTTCAGCAGCGGGTTGCTCGGTTGGGGCAGCTGGTTGTTCAGCTGGAACACTTTCTTCAATATCTTCGGCTTGAGGTTTGTCACCTCCTTTGGCGAGTTCAATCGCTTGATGGAGTTGTTCCGATATCTCATCGGCAGGCGCTACCATTGTGTCATCGTTATAGTCACTTTCAACTATATCGAGAGCTTCTTTAGCAAAATCACAAGCAGCACAGAGCAGAGTCACGTGATTTGGAACCAGTTCGATTTCACCGTTACGGATCAGATCAAGGAGGTTTTCCGCTGCATGGGCGACCCGTGTCATGTGGTCAAATTCAAGAAAACCGGCACTTCCCTTCATGGAATGGAACAGACGGAAGATCGCATTTAATGTCTCTGGGTCACTGTTTTGTCCCAGTTCAATAATTGCCGGTTCCAGCTGCTCAATCATGTCGCGGCTTTCAGTTGCAAACTCCTGAATAATTTCAATCTGGTCATCGTCGAGAGGCATACTCATCGCGGATCCTTAAAAGGCTAAATATATTAAGATATGATTAATTTCACGAACAATAATTAATTATACAAAACAAATAAATAAAAACAAAGAGAAAAATTGGTTTTGATGAAAATATTTTCTTACTGCTGAGCCTCTTGCAAAAGTCGTCATCCTCGTGAAAACGGGGATCCAGTTTTTGACAAGCTCAAGAAACCTATGGATTCCTACCTGTACGGGAATGACGGTCACTAGATTTTAAAAAGTTTTGCAAGAGCCTCTGCTTATAACCACTTGTGTCCCTCTTGATCTGAATTGTACAAACCCATAGGGGCACAGATTACTATGCTCTACATGCCTAAACATTTTCTCGATTTTTTAACTGATAGAGTTTATGTTGTTTTTTCGAGGATGGTTTTTTCTGCACCGTTTCTTTGGGCGGTAGAGTTGCTTTTCTCCCGCAGCAGAATTTTTAATAGCTTTTTTCCAGTTTTCAACAAGTGGTTTCAGTTCTGGTCGAACTTGAGTCCACAGGGAGAAAAGGTCCAGTGCTTTTGGTGTCTGAGGATGTTGTAGGAAACGTTTTTCTGTCCGAAAACCATGTCCACGAGCCAGACGAAAACAGCCGATCAACAATTCACGGCAGTGCTGCAAAACTGGCTCAGAGATTTTATGACGTAACAACTCCATGATCTCTTCACGTAGCCGAGCTGGTGCTGCTGTTGCTAACGGCTCTTTGTGTTGCTCAATAGCCGTGTAGATATTGCCTCGATGGTAAAATCTCGTCGAGCAGCATACTCGCCGGGGGAGCCAAAGACATTTTGCACAAAATGGAAATGTTTGTCCGGATCATCAGGAAGTTTATTCGCTTCTGGCTGGCGGCGGAAGATGGCAACTTCAATCAGTTTATGACTGGCAAAACGGATATGTGCGAGACGGAAGCGGCGATCGACCAGGAAACTGTTCCGGAATAATTTACGAACCTGGCTTGGAGTGGCATCGGTGCCGATAGCAAAATCTTTTGGCTGCCGACCCAGCAGCAGATCGCGAACGCTCCCACCGACCAGACAGGCTTTATAAGCATGCCGATGGAGTCGATAAAGAACTTTTAAGCTATTGGTATCGATCTGTTTTCTGGAGATGCAATGTTGGTCACGAGGAAGGATGGTTGGTTTGTTTTCACTCATGGTTACTCGGAGAATGGGGTTGAAAACAGCTGGACCATAGCAGAATATGGGGGGACTGCAAAAAAAAGAATATGAAAGCATACCTTTTCAGATTGTAAATCCGGGAGACAGATTGAATTTTTCATTGAACCAAGGGGACTGAATTTTTTGGCTCTGTTCCATATTGTGTGGGTAAAGTTTGAAGAGTTTACTCATCTTCAAACACAAGATATAGTGTCTCCCACATTTTCTTAAGGGAGGTTGTTCTTTGAATTCTGAATCACTTTTTACTGCTGC
>JAKIUD010000132.1 GCA_021647765.1 Desulfuromusa sp.
CTCATGGGCGTTAAGATGAAGCGATGTGCTTATATTATTGAAAAATACGAATAAAGTGTAGTGCCCTTATTTTCCAAGGAACCCTGATATCAAGGGCTTTGTGAGGAATATGTGCGGAAGTCGGGAAATTACCGTCTGGAAACCACGTTGATTCGGCTTGGGGGTAACTATGCCCCCCTGGAGCACCACTTGCTCCGGAACTTTAAGAAATATGCCCGGCGCAGTGTCGTTGAACAAGATTCCATCTGGCATTGGCTTTCGGTCGCACAGCATTATGGGTTGCCGACACGGCTACTCGATTGGACTTATTCCCCCTATGTAGCCCTCCATTTTGCGACAGCAAATATTTCTCACTTTGATCAGAACGGTGCAATATGGGCGGTGAATTATCTTAAAAGCCATCAGCTGCTACCGCAACGGCTGCGGAAAAAATTGGAAGAAGAGGGGGCGAATGTCTTTACTGTGGAAATGCTTTCGGAAACAGTTTCCAGTCTCAACGAACTAACCCGGCTCGGCAGTGACGACTTTGTCCTGTTTTTTGAACCGCCCTCTATCGATGATCGGATCACTAACCAGTTCGGGTTTTTCTCGGTGATGCCAGATTCAACCCGCACCCTGAACAGCTGGCTGCATAAGCATCCTCAGCTGTGGCGAAAAATAGTCATTCCCGGGGCACTGAAATGGGAGATCCGCGACAAACTTGACCAGGCCAATATTACCGAGCGGGTTCTGTTCCCCGGACTCGACGGACTCAGTTCTTGGCTGAAACGTCAATATAGTCCGAAAACAGAGAAATAGAGCGCTGCTCTCATTGTACTAACAACCTGCAGTTCTTAAGCACAGCGAGCGGTAAGCTGTTGTTCCACAGCCATTTTTTCTACCAGAGGTTTTGGTTCTTTGGTGTGGTTCAACCCCAGGAGATAAGTCTTCAGCCGCAAATAGTCAGACAGCTCCCGATCCGAAGAAAATTTTACTGTTATTTTTCTCAACAGCAAATTTCCGACTCTGATGGCTAATAACCGAACAAAACAAGGTGCAATTTGTTGTGATCTAAAGTCTGTGCACTACCTCACACTCACCCCTTCATCCAGATATTTGATCAACGGATAGATGAAGAATTCGATAATCCGGCGCTTGCCGACTTTGACTTCAGCGATGACACTCATACCTGCCGAAATCGGTGTTTCCACTCCATCAACAATCAGAGTGTTTTTCTTCGGGGCAATATACACCTCATAGACAAGCCCCAGGTGTTCGTCCTCAATGCTGTCTTTGGAAACCTGGGTAACTTTGCCATCAATCGTTCCATATTTCTGAAAGCTGAAAGTGTCAATTTTAATCGATGCCGCCATATTCTCAGCAACAAACCCCATATCCTTGCTCAATAACGTGGCCTTGATCAGCAGAGGTGAGTTATCCGGGACAATAAATGCCAGCTTTTCTGCCGGAGTCACAACCCCGCCAATGGTATGAAACAGCAAGCGCGAAACGTAGCCATCGACCGGGGCGATGATCTGCTGTCGGGCACTGATAAATTCTGCCTTTTCAATCTTCGACTGCAGATAGAGATAGCGTTGCTTTTTTTCCGTCAGTTTGATCAGCAGCCGATTCCGATACTCTTCTTTGATGTAGGCAATTTCCTGAGCTGTCTGAGTTTTCCGGGCAGAAAGTTCGGCACTGCGATGCTGCGAAGCTCCCAGCTCTGAGCGATACCTTTTCATTTCGCTCCGGGTATTTTCATATTCGTCGCGACTGATGATATCTCTGACTTTCTCCAACCTTATGAGCTTCTCTTCCAGCACCCCGAACATATAGCGGGCTTGCACGGCTACGTTGTCTTCTCCAGCCAACTGTTCGTCCAGCTGGAGTAGAATTTCCTGTTTGACCCGGATCTGTTTCTTCAGCCGCTCGTGTTCGGCGGCATAAATATCCTGCTGAACTTGCAGAACATCCACATCGTATTGTTCATTGTTCACTTTAAATTTGCGGCCTTCAATCAATGAATTGATCCGCTCGATCTCCAGTTCTACCTGTTTATAGTCAGACTGCATTGAAGCCAACTCCGGATCAACATTGGAGGGATCGATCTCCATCAGCAATTGCCCTTTGGTGACATAATCACCCGACTGAATCAGAATATTGCGCACCACTCCGGCATTCAGAGGCTGAATTGTTTTAACTTCGCCACTGGGGATCACCTTGCCACGGGCAGTCACCACCACATCGACCTTGCCGAAGAACATCCACAGACAGGTAAACAGGATTGCGGCAATGACAATCCAGAAGACCGCCCGACCTAATGGATTGAGTGGCCGGTCTTCGATCTCGACCAACAGCGGTTTGAATTCGTGACGATCATCTGCAGACTTAAACATTAGCGGCTCTGTTGTGAATGAAGGTTGTGATAATAGCCACCCTGTTTGAGCAGCTGGGCATGGGTTCCCGATTCCACCAAGCGTCCTTTATCAAGAACCAGAATCAGATCGCTGTCTTGAATCGTTGCCAGGCGGTGGGTAATCAACAGCATGGTCCGCCCTTTCTTGATCGCCTGCATATTGTTCTGGATGATCTTTTCCGACTCGTAGTCGAGAGCCGAGGTTGCCTCGTCAAAGATCAGCAGCCGCGGATTGGTGATCAACGCCCTGGCAATAGCGATCCGCTGCCGTTGTCCACCTGATAGCGAAGAACCACGTTCACTGACTGCGGTATCGTAACCCTCGGGCAGTTGCGAGATGAACTCGTGGGCTCCGGCGATCTGGGCAGCCTGCAGGATCAACTCCATCGGTGCATCGGGTTTCGGCAGGGCAATATTGTCGCGGATGGTGCCACTGAACAGGTAGTTCTCCTGCAGCACCACGCCGGTATTAAAACGCAACCAGGAAGGGTTCAGATGGCGGGCATCGATCTCATCGATATAGATTGCCCCTTCGGTCGGGATATAGAGGCGTTGCAGCAACTTTGCCAGGGTACTTTTGCCGCTACCGCTGCGGCCGACAATGCCAACGGTCATCCCCGGCTGAATGACCACGGAAATCTCGTTCAGAACTTTGGGACCATCGGGAGAATACTTAAAGGAGACATTAGCGAGTTTCAAGGCTCCTTTGAGTTGTGGCAGGGTGATCGCCTTGTCGGTGGTCACTTCCTGAGGATGGTTGAGGATGTCTCCGAGTCGATCAACCGACAGTAGCGCCTGCTGGAATTCATTCCACAGATTGACCAGCCGCAACACCGGCCCGGCAAACTGCCCGGAGAACATCTGGAAAGCGATCAGTTGACCGATGGTCAGATCCCCCTGCAGCACCGCCTTGACGCCGAGATAGAGGACTGAGATGGTCATCAGACGGCGCAGAGTTCCGGAAACCGCCCCAGAGATGTTTGACATATTAGCCAGGTTGAAGCTGGAACTGACATAACGCCCGAGATGATCCTCCCAGCGGTTCTGCATGGTTCCTTCGATCGCCAATGATTTGATCGTCTGCACTCCGGTGACTGACTCGACCAGATAGGAGTTGGAGGAAGCGGCCATCTGGAATTTGTTTTCCAGGCGGCGGCGCAATTCCGGGGTGATGATCAGGTAGAGCAGTGCGATCACTGAAACGAATCCAAGGACAACCACTGGATATTTCATATAGTGGCTCAGGTTCTGACAGTTTTTTCAGTTTATTTCATTATTCCTGCTGATAAGTGTATTTTTTTGCGGATCGCAATTTTCTCAAATTCTCTCAGCAATGCCCCCTGTTCA
>JAKIUD010000133.1 GCA_021647765.1 Desulfuromusa sp.
GAGTTTTCTCCGGCCTGCAGGCATATACCCAAGTCAATGTAGTGGCCATCATGCAGAATTCCAAGTGGCTTGTAACCGCCACTGAATTTCTGGTCTGGGTTTCGGCACTGCCGATATCCCGCTTCAGATCTTTGAAACAAGCCTCAATCTTCCACCGGGCGCCGTAGTACTCGATAATTTCTTTAACGGACAGGGCCTCTTGCAAAATAGAAAAGGCAGCTATTGCCAACATAACACCGTGAAACAATTGAGCTTCACGGCATTCCATGGTATTGTTTTGTACCACCAAAAGCAAAACCAAGGAGAATGCCAATGAAGCTCACAGACAAGATATCATGGTTAATGGGTCGTGTCCAAAAAAGTTTATTCCCTCACCTGGACGAATGCTTTGACACCCCACCCACTGAGCAGGAAAAACGTCTGGTATCGATTCTTGAGATTGTTCAAGTTGAGAAATATGTTTCTAATCGTACAACGTACCAGTGGAGAGGCCGTAAGCCCCTTGACCGACAATCTTTAGCCAGGGCATTTGTGGCAAAAGTGCTATATCGTATTCCCACAACCAGTGATTTGATCCGGGCACTTCAGGCAACTGAGAACCTGAAGCGTATATGTGGATTTTCAGCCATAGGTAAACTCCCATCAGAAGCCACATTTTCCCGGGCCTTCGCAGAGTTTGCTGTCAGCAAACTTGCTACGCAGGCACATGACTCCCTGGTACAAGAATACTTGGCCGATGAACTTCTCGGACATATCAGCCGGGATTCCACAGCCATCGTTGGCAGGGAAAAACCTGCCAAGAAGGTGAAAGTGCCCAAAAAAACCACGCAAAAGAGGCCGGCCTGCTAAGGGTGAGAAGCGGGAACCAGCTCCCTCAAAACGACTTGATCGTCAGATTGCTTTATCAGCAAAAGAAGCAGTTCTAGAACTGCCGACCCTTTGTGACCGAGGTACCAAGAAGAACGCCAAGGGATACAAAACATCCTGGAATGGCTACAAGCTGCACCTGGATATAAACGATACGGGTTTTCCTATCAGTGCTCTTGTGACATCTGCGTCCTTACATGACAGCCAGGTTGCTATCCCATTGATCAAGCAATCCAGTAGCAAAGTCAATTATCTTTACGATCTGATGGATGCTGCATACGACGCCAAACGGATCAACGAAACAAGCAGGCAGTTTGGCCATGTGCCAATCATTGATAAAAATGCCCGAGGCAGGGAAGTCATTTCGATGGCACCTCATGAAGCAGAACGCTACAAAAACAGATCCATTGTAGAATGGGCTAACGGCCGCTTGAAAGAAGACTTTGGAGCCAGCAATGTCATGGTAAAAGGGCACTGCAAGGTAACCCAGCATTTAATGTTCGGGGTTATCGTTTTATTTGCCGATCAGCTCATGCGATTGCTTTGACAGACCATTAGAAGCATAGCAGCTGACCCACTGCAGCAGGAGAGGTGTGCCTATGGGGCCATAAAATCAAAGAAAAATCAAAAATAATGCCGTATATAGGTGTTACGGTCAATATGGGCTGTTAACGCCAATACCCTTGTGTATCGTTAGCTCTTGATTTGATCATTTTGCAAGAAGCTCCCTTAAATTGTAAAAAAAATTAATATATTTTTTGTGTGTTATGTGGGCTGGCGGATAGTTGTTTATCTATAACTAACCTGAATAATTCTCTAAGTACTGTTTTTAATGCAGTTGGCGTTTTTGTTGCAAGTGATTTCGTCAGGAGGATTTTGTGCAATGTTTGATCAAAAAAAAAATATGTCAGGTCAGGGAGGATTTTCCCTGGTGGAGTTGATGGTGACGGTGGCGATTATCGGTATTGTTTCCACCATCGCAGTTGCTGGTTATCTCAGCTGGAAGCCCGGTTATGTTTTTCGTGGTGCAGTTTCGCAGGTTCGTGGTGATTTGAACCGGGCGAAGATGCGGGCAGTCGAAACTAGAAGACAGTGCCGGGTGGTTTTTAGCACCAATGGTTATCATATTGAAGATGGTGACCGGGTGATGAATTCTGTAAATTATACGGTTAATATGGTCAGAGACTTCAGTGATTTTCCGCAAGTGACCATAACTGACAGTGGTGCAGCCATTGTTGCCGGATCAGAACCAACCATTACCTTTTCTCCGCGTGGTACTGCAACGCTGGGTTTATTTCGTGTTGAACATCCCAATGCCGGCGGTGCTGATATAGCGGTTAATATTACTGGAAGGGTCAATATCACATGGCTTTGAAAATAAAAAACAACCAGGAAGCGGGCTTTAGTTTGATCGAAGTTATGGTCGCACTGGTCATTCTCGGGTTTGTGTTAACCGGTGTGGTGGCCATGTTTGTCCAGACGGGTCGGTACCATACCGGGCAGGAGATGACTGTTGAAATGACCCAGGATATAAGAGCTGCGAAAAACCTTATGGTTGATGAGATACGCTCGGCAGGTTGTAACCCTGACGGTATGGCTCGAATGGGTTTTCAACGAGATCCTGATGATCGTTTTGATACGGATGCTAATTCACTTCACTTCACCCGGGATATTGATAACGGAGATGGTGATGGCTTATATGAACCGGATGGTGATACTGATGATGCCAATGAAGATATTTCTTACTACCGGGTGGATTCCGGAGGGGCTATCCTCAATCCCGGTGATAACACAATAGGGACACTTGTGAGAAATTCCGGTGGTGGTGGACAACCTGTTGTGGATAATGTGGTTGATCTGCAATTTCAGTACTACGACTCAGGAAACAATCTAATCGCACCCGCAACCATGACCACTGATACTGTGCTTGATAATATTCGCACGGTTGAGGTTATTGTGACCGGCCAGGTGCAAAATTTGACCCGTGTCAGTGCAGGAACTGAAACATGGACTCAGCAGTTTCGCATACGGGTTCGGAATCTCTAAGCCGCAAGCAAGTTTATGGTGAAAAATATGGTAGCAGGTAAAAAAAACACAAATGAACAAGGGTTTACACTTGTCGAAGTTATGATGGCCCTGGTCATTCTGGGGATTGGTATTTTTGCAATAGTTGGTCTCCAGACCAGGAACGTGAGTTTAAATACTGGTTCAAAGAAACAGACTGAAGGCTATACCTGGGCCATGGATCAGGTTGAGACGCTGCTGGCGCTCCCCTATACTGACGCTAATCTTCAGCCCAATGGCGGTGATCCCACGGTGGATGACGATGGATACACAGTTATCCAGGGGCCATACACTGTTGAGTGGGATGTAAATGATAACGCGGCAATAGCCAACTCACGTATAATCAATGTGCGTGTTCGTTGGAATAACAAAGACGTGGCCCAGGTTGATTACACTCGAATTTCAAATTCATTTTGAGGAATGATCTATGTCGATCAGCAATAATATAAACACATCAAATCTGCTGCTACCTGATAATGAGCGCGGAGTTGCCATCATAACTGTGCTGCTCATTCTCCTGTTGTTGACCTTTATCGGAATAACTGCCACCAATACTACAATCAGCGAGAAGTCTGTTGTGCGCAGTGATTCCGTTTTCGAGCAGGGATTTTATCTTGCGGAATCGGCGGCTTTGGAAGGTGTACAGCGACTTGTCAATGAGTCGGATCTAGATGAACTTCTTGCTCCGCTGGTGACGGCATCATCCACAAATTTTGGTCTTCTCTACTCCGCTGATTCGGCAGAACCAACCAGTGATCTAGCCAATCTGGATACCGGAGGTGATGGTGTTATTGACAGTGGTGATACC
>JAKIUD010000052.1 GCA_021647765.1 Desulfuromusa sp.
CTCATAAAGAGACCGGATATACGGCAGCAATCCTGTCCCTGTTATTATCGACAAAAAGCCCTTGCAATTAAGGGGGAGACCATATACGGGACTGTCCCCGCATGGGGGCTGTCCCAGGCTTTTGCGGCGCAAACCGCCACAGTTCTTCGTGGTTCGTAAACTTCGGGACAGCCCCCGGTGTGGCTGGGGACAGTCCCAAGTTTACTCACAGCTGTGCTGAATAGTTACAATAAAACTAAAGAGGTGGATTATGAGTGATGAAAATTTTACCGACGATGAGATGAATGAAGATGAGGTAAGTTTTGCCGAAATGTTTGAAGCCAGCCTGACTGAAGTTGGAGAACCACTGGTTCCGGGCAAGAAAATTGCCGCAACAATTCTGCAGATTGGCGCAGAGTGGTGTTTTCTCGATGTCGGACAAAAAGGAGAAGGGGTTCTCTCTACCGCTGAACTACTAAATCCAGACGGTGAAGCACAGTATGCCGTCGGAGATAAAATATCTGCCTATTTCCTATCCCGTGCAGGAGGCGAACTACGATTCACCACTAAAATTGGTGGCACTGGCTCCGGCACTGAACAACTTGAAGATGCTTATCAAGCTGGTATCCCGGTCGATGGGACAATAGAAAAAGAGATTAAAGGGGGTTTTGAAGTCAAACTTTCGGGGAATATCAGAGCGTTCTGCCCCTTTTCCCAGACGGGTTTACGCCTGGCCGAGCCTGCTGATCTGATCGGGCAAAGTCTGCCATTTAAAATCTCCCAGTTCAGTGAACGGGGGAGAAATATTGTGGTGTCGCACCGGGCGATTCTGGACGAAGAACGTGAGCAATTGCGGGTCGGCTTGCGCGAAACCTTGCAAGAGGGGATGGTGGTCAAAGGAACAGTGACCAATATTCGTGATTTCGGTGCCTTTGTCAATATCGGCGGGATTGAAGGGTTGCTGCCAATTTCTGAAATCAGTTACGGTCGAGTTGAGGATATCAATGAGGTACTCAGCCTCGGTCAGGAGCTTGAGATTGCCGTTAAACGGATCGACTGGGACAATAATAAATTCTCTTTCAGTCTGCGTGACACCCTCGCCGATCCTTGGAACAAGGTTGGATCAATCTATCAAGTCGGCAAACAATATCCTGGCAAAGTCAGTCGCTTAGCACAGTTTGGTGCCTTTGTCACACTGGAAGAAGGTATTGACGGGTTGCTGCATATCTCTAAGCTGGGTGAAGGAAAGCGAATTCGCCATCCACAGGATGTGGTCAAGGTTGGTCAACAATTGCGGGTCACTGTTGAAAAAATTGATCAGGCTGAACGGCGTATCTCATTGGCATTGTCTGGCCAGACAGATGACACTGCAGAGACCAGTTATACAGATCAGCCCTCTTCCTCAGGGATGGGAACCCTGGGTGATCTGCTCAAGGCCAGTCAGCAAAAAAAAAGACCTAAAAACCACCGATGAAGAATCGGGGCACCTCTAAATCTGCCATTCTCTTTTCAATCTGCATGGCGCATTTCCTCAATCCATTTATGCTGTCGGCTGTCGGTGTTGCCCTGCCGGTTATAGGGCGTGAATTTTCAGCCAGTGCTGTGCAGCTGGGGCTAGTTGAAGTCAGTTTCATGCTGTCGATGGCAATTTTTCTTTTGGCAATGGGACGATTTGGGGATATCTACGGGCGCCGGAAAATTTTTCAGCGGGGATTGCTCCTTTTTGCCTTTGCTGGCGGGTTAATTTCGCAAGTCCATTCGATAGAGATGATCATCGCCTTGCGTTTTTTGCAAGGGATCGGCGGGGCAATGGTCAACGCAACAACCATGGCGATCCTCGTCTCTGCATTTGCACCGCACGAACGTGGCAAAGCCCTTGGAATTGCTATTGCCAGTGTTTATGCCGGGATTTCCTGTGGACCCTTTATCGGTGGTTTCTTGATCGAACTGCTTGGCTGGAGATCACTTTTCTACCTGATGGTTCCATTTGGTCTTTTGACCTATCTGGTCACGCGAATTAAAATTAAGGATGAATGGGCTGGTTCTGAGGGTGAACCCTTTGACTGGACAGGTGCCCTTGTTTATGCCCCCTCAATTCTGCTGTTAGTCTACGGCGTCACCCACCTAAAGGATGGGGGAATAGCCTGGGGACTCCTGATCCTTGCAATTTTAGGGTTAGTTTTATTTTTATTGATTGAAAAGCGAACTCCATACCCGATGTTAAATGTTCAATTATTTCTTGAAAATCGAGTTTTTGCTCTGAGTAATTTAGCCGCATTATTTAACTACGCGGCAACCTTTGGAGTGACATTTTTTTTGAGTTTATACTTGCAGTTCGTCAAAGGAATGGGGCCACAGCAGGCCGGGACAATCCTGATTGTCCAGCCGATCTTCCAGGCAATTTTTTCCCCTTTTTTCGGTCGATTATCTGATCGAATTCCGGCAGCCTACGTTGCTACCAGCGGTATGGTATTCTGCGTTTTGGGTTTGGCTGTCGCGACGCAACTTACAGCGGAATCACCTCTGTCGATGATCCTCCTTCTCTTAGCTTTTCTCGGCCTGGGATTTGCTCTGTTTTCTTCACCCAATGTCAGTATGATTATGGGCAGTGTCTCTCCACGTCACCTTGGTATAGCCTCAGGATTAAGTGCCAGCATGCGAACCCTGGGAATGCTGACCAGCATGATGATTATTACCCTGGTTTTTTCCTATCTGATGCATGGGCAACCGGTAACACTGGAAACTCAAGCAGCGTTTCTTAAAAGTATGCGGATAGCGCTGCTGATCTTTTCCGCCCTCTGTGTCATCGGGATCGGTTGTTCTTTGGGGCGGACAACCAGCTCGACCCGGTAGTTTCATTCCTTTGTCCTGGCAAAAGAAATCTATACATAAATATTTCTGGCTATGCACCACTCTCAAGCTGATTGACTATCTCCCCTCCCCAGCCCTCTCCCATCAAGGGAGAGGGAGGTAATTATAAACTTTTTCTCGCTGAAGAATTTAACGGAACCAGATAAATATTTAACGATTTCTATAGACAACTGCTGTCATCTTTGGCATATTAGCTCTGGTTCATGTTAAATTACTGATAAAAAGGCCGGTCAAGGGCACGACTGCGCCTTTTTTCTTCCACAGCAAGTGAGATTTAGTGAGTGGGTACGAAGAAAAAAATCCTTATAGTTGATGACGAACCCTTCTTCAGAGAAGTTCTGATAGATATTCTACACGAGCGTTTCATTGTTATTGAAGCCAGGGATGGTTTTGAAGCAGTTTCTCTATGCCATGAACATATGCCAAATCTCATCATTATGGATGTGGAAATGCCACGTAAAAATGGAATTGAGGCCTGTAAGATTCTTAAGCACGAGCCAGAGACAAGAAAAATTCCGATCATTCTCTTTACCTCCCGGTCAAAGAAAAAAGACATGGTTCTTGGTTTAAAAGCCGGAGCGGATGATTACATTACAAAACCAATCTATACTCCTGAAATTATTGCCCGGGTTGATGCTCATCTCCGCACCAAAGATTTTTACTCTGATCTCGAACATAAAGACCTCCGGTTTCTCCTCGAAATCACAGAAAACATTTCTGCAATTCGCAATCCCATGACGATACTTCATCTTATTGTGGAGAAAATGGCAGAAATTATCGATGTTGCACGCTGCTCAATTGTGAGTATCAATGATAAAGGGGAAATTATTGTCAAAGCGAGTAACGATCTTGACTGTCAGGAAGAACTGAAGCTGGATATATCCAAGTACCCTGAAATTCAGAAATCACTTGAATCAAAGCAAGCAGTCATTATCAACGATATTAAAAGTGATCCCCTGATGGCGTCTGTCAGGGAACAGACTAAAGAGCTGACGTATAATTCGATTGTTGTTATTCCAGTGATAAAAAAAGAGAGTGTTATTGGAACTTTTTTCTTGCGGACGGCATCTCCCTTCAAGAACGGCATTACCGATAGAGTCTACAACCTCTGTCAACTGATTGCCAATATTTCAGCAAATGCTCTGGAAAATGCGATCCTTTTTGAATCGGTACAGGCTGCCCAGAAGTATTTTGAAGAAATGGCAATTCGTGATGGTCTGACAAATCTTTATAATCACCGCTATTTTTATGATCGCCTTGAAGGGGAATTCAGTCGGGCCAGTCGTTATGCGACACCATTGTCACTGATCTTTTTTGACATAGATGACTTTAAGCGGATTAATGATATTTATGGCCACACGCGTGGTGATCAAGTGCTAAAAAAAATTGGCCAACTGATGAAAAGTATCGCAAGGGAAAGTGATATTCCAGCCAGATATGGGGGGGAGGAATTTGCTGTTCTTCTCCCAAATACGGGAGAAGAGGGAGCCTTTGACCTGGCCAACCGAATTCGTTGTATCATTCGGGATCATGAATTTGTAAATTTACCCGGCGAACAGATCACAATCAGCTCAGGTGTTTCAACTTTTGTAAATAACAATTACCAATCATTGAATGAACTCGTTCATCGGGCTGACGAAGGTATGTATAAAGCTAAAAATCAAGGGAAAGACAAAATTTCTCAGCTCAGAGTCAATTCGTAGGCAGTAACTTCGCCAGTCATGGCTGGTTATTATCTAAAAACCGGTACTTCAGCTTTCATCTCTTTCGATTATATTGGAAGCTATCTGATAGAACACTCCTCTCTCCTGCCTGACGGTTTCAATTTTTTTTCTTCTTCCAGGACAGCAAGATACTTATTAATTTCGTTGATATGGATTCCTAAAATCTCCATTAGATCTTCGATAGGACAAGGTCATCTTGAAATAGTTTCGTAGATTTGGTGATTATTGAACGTTAACCAGCAATAGTCATTTTTTTTTCGGCAGACGAATTAACTGACAAACTTTATCATATTTTCAGTATATTCATAAAAATTGGCAGAAAAGCATTGTTGGCTTTAATATGAACAGCCTTAGGAGAGATATTATGAATTATTGGTTGATGAAATCGGAACCGTCTGCATTCGGGATTGATGATCTGACCGCTATGCCGGGTCAAACTGAGCATTGGGATGGTGTGCGCAACTATCAGGCTCGTAATATGATGCGGGATCAGATGAAAATTGGTGATCAGGTGTTCTTTTATCACTCCAACTGTAAGATTCCTGGCATTGTTGGAATCATGGAAGTGGTTCGCGAGGGCTATCCAGATCACACCGCCTTTGATCCACAGAGTCAATATTTTGATCCCAAAAGTGATCCGAAGAATCCACGCTGGATCATGGTTGATATCAAATATGTCCGCCATACCAGCCGGGTGATTTCATTGGCAGAATTGAAAGAATGTGAGGTGCTGGAGAATATGCAGCTGGTACGCAAAGGTAACCGGTTATCAATTATGCCTGTTACTGCTGAGGAATGGGCGATGATTCTTCAATTGGAAAAAACAGCTTTTCAATAAAACCCCTGGCGATTACTTCTAGCAGCCCATCGGGGCAACAAATCTCGATTCAAGATCCTTGTGATTCCTCAACTGCAGGACTCAAATCCCAAACAAGTTTTTCGCTATCAAAATTCTGCCTGATCGCAGGTTTGATAATTTCAAAGTAGGGAGACACGTCAAAGTCGCGTGGGACAAACAGGCTGTGGTGGCGAGTTTTCAAAGTCTCTTGACAGTAAACCTGACCGTTTAAATCGGTATTCTGCTGATAATCGATCTCGGGTAAAATCGGGTAGCGAATTGACTGAAATGCCTGGGCGATCAACGAAGAGCAGATGGCACGGGTAGGATCTCCACTCCCCAAAGTGAGTAACTTACGTCTCCAGCGAGTTGGAATCGGGGTTGGTAAAACAAGAAAGCGAACCAGATCAAAAACGTTTTTCAAATCATACTGGTGTCCCAAGCGGTCTATTCCATAAGCGCTAAGCTGCTTGATCGTCTCCGTCGACAATCCGACCGGGCGACAAATCCGGGTATGTTCTGAGTTGTATTCACTGAGAGGTACCAGTCGGATTCCTTCCAAAATATCAGCTTCCAGTAGAACCGCCTCTTCCTGATTGTCTTTTTTTTCAGCATACCCTGGCCCAACATACAATGCGGCGTGTGACCAACTCGATTGGGTCAAATATTTAATCACCCCACTCACCCGACTGCTGCCATCAACCAGAAGGACATCTCCCGGTTGTAGCGTTGTGGCTAATTGTTTTGGTGAACTTGTTGCCACTTGAACCGTACCAGGTCGGGACTGGCTGAGATATTTAGCCAAGTGGTGGCCAATATTGCGTAAAAAACCTCTTGCTGAGTTCAAATGTGCCTCTTTCTCGCTCTATTTTTCAACATTTACAGGTCAAACCTAACAGAACCGGCGAAGAAGGTCTAATATTTTATCCATATCATACATTTCTCTGTCGTCTTAACATATCGAAAATACACATTTTTAACTAGACATCCGGATGAATCCAAGTCGATATCGGATGAAACAGTCGTTTTAATCGGCTAGAGTTGATTCAAAAGCAGGAGGCGAAAGATTTTTTGATTTTCTCAATACAGCAGAAGGAGGACGACATGAAAACAAGTTTAACTCTTTTGATTGCAGGACTGATTTTTCTGGCGACACCAATGTTGGCATCGGCAAATAGATGGCATAATGACGATCATCAAAAATGCAATCAACGGTGGGTTCAAGGTGATCGACACACTTACAGCCAACACTATAGGCAAAATTATAACCGTCATGACCAGCGGCGTCACCATTATTATAAGCAACGTAATGGATATAAGCAGAACCATCGAGTAAAAACATATCTAAAACGAGAACTGCGAGAGACCCGCCATGAACTGCGCCAGATTAAACGCCAGATCAGACGCAATCACCGCCGCCAGTATTATGTAAACCGCCATTATTCAAGCCCGGCAGTTGTCATCGGCATACCACACCTGGTTTTCCAGTTTGGTTGGTAATAAAGTTCCAGCACTTCTCAACTATTGAGTGCTGTTCACAAGGAGCCGACCCTTCAATGGGCGGCTTTTTTTATATAAATGGCTGTTTCAAAAAAAAACGAATTGCCCATTGAATTTGTGGACAATGAAGGGAGGCTCATGCTATTTATGTTAGGTTTTAACCTGTGGTGTTGGCAGAAAAAGCAGATGCCAACCAATACTTTATTCCTTTTTACTGGAGCCTGATGCCATGAAAGCCCAAAAAATCCACTTTTTTAACAGCACACTGTTAGTCCCAATGCAAGGAAGACCTTGGATGAAATATCTGCTGACAAGTATTTTCCTTCTTCTTGCGCCTGTTGCCCCGGTCTTTGCTAGCAGCGAAGAAGGGGGGGGAGTTATGCACATGACAGGATCCTTGTATGGGATCATTGCCCTACTGCTCTTTATCGGTGCGTACAGCCTGGTCATTATGGAAGAAAAAATCCATATGCGCAAAAGTAAGCCGGTTATTTTTGCAGCGGGGATTATCTGGATTCTGGTTGCTGTTGCTTATATAGGGGTGGGACAACCTGAAGCTGCAGAACACGCAATTCGTGGGAACCTCCTCGAATATGCTGAACTACTGCTGTTTTTACTGACTGCAATGACCTACATCAATGCTATGGATGAACGGAATGTCTTCCAGGCTTTGCGTTCCTGGCTGGTCAGTCGCGGTTTTACGCTGCGGACAGTTTTCTGGGTGACTGGTTTTCTGGCATTTATTATCTCTCCCGTTGCTGACAACCTGACAACCGCGCTGCTGATGGGTGCCGTTGCCATGGCCGTTGCAGGGGATAATAAAAAATTCCTCGTTGTCGCCTGTATCAACATTGTCGTTGGAGCTAATGCTGGCGGTGCTTTCTCTCCTTTTGGTGACATCACCACCTTGATGGTTTGGCAAAAGGGGCAGGTTCAGTTCATAGAATTCTTCGACCTGTTCGTTCCAGCACTTCTCAACTGGCTGATTCCTGCCCTTATCATGAGCTTTGCTGTTGCCAAAGAGCGTCCAGAGTCTCATGGAGAAACGGTTAAGATGAAGCTTGGTGCCAAACGACTCATGTTCCTGTTTCTTTGCACTATCATTACTGCCGTTTTATTCCATCAAATTTTAAATCTCCCTCCGGCAGCCGGCATGATGCTGGGTCTGGGATACCTTGGCTTTTTCTCCTACTGGTTGAAGACAACCGAACAACGGCTTGGAACAGGTGACTTCCCTCTTGACATGACGGGACATAACAACCCGGTTGAACATGGAACGCCGGCAGAGCAGGGGCATGGTTCTACAACAGGCTTTGATCTGTTCCGCAAAATAGCTCGGGCGGAATGGGATACGTTGTTGTTTTTCTACGGTGTTATTCTCTGCGTTGGTGGTCTTGGACAATTTGGCTATCTGGCAATGGCATCACGAACCATGTATGAAGGTCTTGGGGCAACAAATGCCAACATTCTCGTGGGACTTCTTTCAGCAATCGTCGATAATATTCCCGTCATGTTTGCTGTCCTGACTATGGATCCCTATATGTCCCACGGCCAGTGGTTGCTGGTCACATTAACTGCCGGTGTTGGTGGCAGCCTGCTGTCGATCGGTTCCGCTGCCGGAGTTGCTCTGATGGGGAGTGCTCGTGGAGTCTATACCTTTGGTGCTCATATGAAATGGACATGGGCAGTCGCTCTTGGTTATGCTGCAAGCATTGCCGCCCATTTAGTTATTAATGCGCAACTTTTCAATGAGTTCCACTAGCTATCAGCCTTTCTTTTATCAACAAAAAAAAGCTTAAACCAAAAACAGGGATGATCAGCAACTGATCATCCCTGTTTTATTTTGTTACCGTAAAAAAATCCAGGTTACTTACTATGGCAGTGGTTACAAGCATTCATATCATCGGTCTGATCATGACATTGACTACATAATCCATGACCACTAGCCATATCGCTGATCTCGATTTTTGCTGGTTCCCCTTCGTGACAACTGGAGCAATCACCTTCCAATGCTTCTTGGTGCATATTGTGATCAAAATACACACTTCCTTTGGTGTCACCCTCATATTTATAAACACCTTCCTCAAGAACTTCAACCTTGGTCATAGGTGCTTTGATTCCGTTCTGCTGAGCGAGAAAGACCGGAATAAAAGAAAAGACGACAGCCAGCACAATAAACACTAGATTTTTCATCTGTTAACTCCATTATCTGATCAATTATACTTCATAAGTAAAATCTGCCTATGTCTTCTACACCGAAGTACATCTTATGTCAATTCACATTTACACGCGACTTGAGGGAAAATTCAATCAAAAGAAAGATAAATGGCCGCATAACAGCGGTATTTTCTAGAAAATATGGAATTAATTATTTTAATCTCCAATGAGTCCCCTCACGGGTATCAAGCAATAAAATTCCTTTTTCTTCAAGCTCAGCACGAATTTCATCCCCACGGGTAAAATCTTTTTCTGCACGTGCCTGCAGGCGCTGCTCGATAAATTTTTCTATCTCTTCCCGGGTAATATCCAGCTTTGCCAAACCAGCCAGTTTGACTTTTTCTAGCCATTCGGTCGGCTGAGAACGGTACAGACCAATAACTTCTCCCAAACGGAGAATCGTTGCATGTAGACCACGTACCTGGGAAACCAGTTCCGGTTTTTTTCTAAACTTTTTAGTTGCGACCAAGCGGTTCATGGTACGGACACCATCAAACAAATGGGCAATCGCCAAAGCGGTATTAAAATCATCATCCATTGCTTCACGGAACTTTTCTTCAACCTTTGCCCCCTCTTCGCTGACAACGTCTTTCTGATCCAGTCCGTTAGTGGCTATTTCAGCAGACTCAAGTGCCTCATAAAAACGCTTCAGTCCACTCTGTGCTTCAGCTAGGTTCTGATCAGAAAAATCAATTGGTGACCGGTAATGTGCCGAGAGAATAAAGAAACGGATTATTTCGGCATCATAAGTTTTAAGAATATCCCGGATAGTAAAAAAATTACCCAGAGATTTACTCATCTTTTCCTGGTCAACATTCACAAAACCGTTATGCAACCAATATTTGACAAATGGTTTTCCGCTGGCTCCTTCACTCTGGGCAATTTCGTTCTCATGGTGAGGAAAGATCAAGTCGCGTCCGCCCCCATGAATGTCAAAACTGTCACCAAGTAATGAGGAACTCATGGCCGAACACTCGATGTGCCAACCCGGTCGACCCGCCCCCCAAGGGGATTCCCAACTTGGTTCGCCCGGCTTTGCCGTTTTCCAGAGGGCAAAATCCATGGGATTACGTTTTTGTTCGCCCGGTGTTACCCGTGCTCCAGTCTGCATCTCTTCCATGTTGCGTTTGGAGAGCTTCAGGTAGTCGGGAAACTTATCAATACTGTAATAAACATCCCCAGAGGATTCGTAAGCGATTCCCTTATCTATAAGCGTTTGAGTGATCTCAATAATTTTCTGGATATATTCAGTTGCTCGTGGTTCGTGGGTCGGCTTGATCAATCCAAGGGAATTCATATCCTCATCAAAAGCCCTGATAAATTCTTCGGCCAGAGCTTGACTTGAAATCTCCCGTTCGTTGGCGCGGTTGATAATTTTATCATCAACATCAGTATAATTACGAACATAGGTGGTTTCATAGCCGGAAAACTGCAGATAACGGAAGATGATATCAAAAACAATATTAGCGCGAGCATGACCGATATGGCAATAATCGTAAACCGTGACACCGCAGACATACATCCCGACTTTACCCGGAACCAACGGTTGAAATTCTTCCTTTTTGCCACTCATGGTGTTGTAAACGCGTAAACTCATAGAGAAACTCCGTGAAAAATTATTTTATACGCTATATCCCCTCTCCCTGAGGAAGAAAGATTGCGATATTATTTCAGCTTTGCCCAGGTATCCCGCAATGTCACTGTCCGGTTAAAAATCGGCTTTCCGGGCTGCGACTCTTTACTATCGACGGTAAAATATCCGACCCGTTCAAACTGGAAAGTTTCCCCTGCTGTTGCTTCCAGCAGCCCCGGCTCGACCAGTGCGGAAACGACCTTGTAAGATTCAGGATTAAGAGCATCCAGGTAGTTATCTGCTTTGTCAGGGTTTTCCTGATTGAACAAACGATCATAGAGACGAACTTCAACCTTTTCAGCTTGTGCTGCTGAAACCCAATGAATAATCCCTTTTACCTTGTGACCATCGGCAGGGTTTTTCCCCAAGGTGTCGAGATCGGCACTGCAACGTAACTCAACCACTTCGCCATTTGTATCCTTGATGACCTCTTCACACTTGATGATATAGGCGTTGCGTAATCTCACTTCCCGATCGGGACCGAGGCGGAAGAATTTTTTGGGCGGATCTTCCATGAAATCATCCCGATCAATATACAGTTCGTGACTGAACGGCAATTTCCGGGTTCCCAAGTCGGGTTGTTGCGGATGGTTTGGCACATCCAGCTCTTCGATTTTATCTGCTGGATAATTATTCATTGTCACTTTAAGCGGATTGAGAACCGCTTGCCGCCGGAGTGCTGACTTATTGAGCTGCTCCCGCACACATTCTTCCAAAACCGACAGGTCTATCCAGCTGGCTCCTTTGCCCACACCGATCCGTTCGCAGAAACTCCGGATCGCTGCTGGTGGATAACCACGCCGCCGCATTCCCACCAGAGTCGGCATGCGGGGGTCATCCCAGCCAGAAACGTGATTATCAGTCACCAGTTGCAGTAACTTCCGCTTGCTCATCACCGTATAACTGAGGTTTAACCGGGCAAACTCAATCTGCTGTGGAGCAAAGATTCCCAACTCTCGAATAAACCAATCATAAAGAGGACGATGATCCTCAAATTCTAAAGTACAGATTGAGTAAGTGACCCCCTCAATCGAATCTCCTTGTCCATGGGCGAAATCATACATGGGATAGATACACCATTTATCTCCGGTTCGATGATGATGGGCATGCAGAATCCGGTACATAGCGGGATCACGAAGATTCATATTAGGTGAACTCATGTCTATTTTAGCCCGTAATATGTGTGTACCGTCAGGAAAGTCTCCTTTTTTCATTTTATCAAACAGTTCAAGATTTTCCTCGATACGGCGATTCCGAAACGGGCTGTCAATCCCCACTTCGGTCAATGTCCCCCGATTTTTCCGCATCTGCTCAGCAGTCTGACTATCGACATAAGCCTTCCCTGCTTTGATCAGTTGTACCGCCCACAGATAAAGTTGATCGAAGTAATCAGAAGCAAAATGGAGATGCTCTCCCCAGTCAAATCCGAGCCAGCGCACATCAGCCTGAATCGCCTCAACATACTCATCTTCTTCTTTGACAGGATTGGTATCATCAAAACGAAGGTGACAACGCCCGCCAAAGTCTTCTGCCAGACCAAAATTGAGACTGAAGCTTTTTGCATGTCCAATATGGAGATAACCGTTCGGTTCTGGTGGAAAACGGGTAATAACTTGATTGCGTTTTCCACTCGCAAGATCTTCAGTAATAATAGTACGGATGAAATTTGAAGTTACAGGTGGTTCTGATGTGCTCATGCAAATGTCCTCTGTGAAATATTAATCCACTCGCAACAAAAAAAGAAGATAATCCAACATCAAATAATTGCTGCCAGTTTTGCCGCTAGACGTCTTTCATCTTGTTGTAATAAAACCACAGCATGCGCGGCGATTCCCTCGCCGCGACCGGTTAAACCCAGTTTCTCCGTGGTGGTTGCCTTAACATTAACTTGGCCTGTTTCTACTCGGCAGTCTTCTGCAATCCGTTCTAGCATATCCGAAATATAGCTTGCCAGTTTTGGTTTCTGACAAATGATAGTTGCATCCATATTCACGAGCAGATAGCCCGCAGCGACCATTTTTAAAACCACTTCACGAAGCAGTTTCCGGCTATCAATTCCAGCATAGGCCATATCAGTATCGGGAAAATGCTGACCAAGATCTCCCAACCCAAGGGCTCCTAAAATAGCGTCGCAAATAGCATGGAGCAAAACATCGGCATCAGAGTGACCAAGCAAACCAGATTCGTAGTCAATTTCAACGCCACCAAGAATTAAAGGCCGATCCTTAACCAAACGATGAACATCATAACCGTGACCGATACGCATCATGTTGAACCCCCAAACAAAGCTTCAGCAATCAGGATATCTTCAGGAGTTGTGACTTTAATATTGCGATAATCACCTTCAAGCACCTGCACCGGACAGCCAAGTCGCTCCAGCAATGATGCATCATCGGTGGCAACAAATCCATCGGCATCAGCTTGATCAAAAGCGTTACGAATCAATTGATACTGAAACCCCTGCGGAGTCTGTGCCTGCCAAAGTCTATTTCGATCAGGTGAACCGATAATTTTGTTATTTTCAACATCTTTGATTGTATCTTTGGCTGGAACCCCGATGATACAGGCTCCAATTTTATCAATGATCTCAAGCAGGGCAGACAACCGCTGACTATCAAACAGAGGACGTGCACCATCATGGATTAAAATTGGCCGTTGTGGCTGATTAAACCCATCTTTGGCTAACGCATCCAGACCATTTCTGACAGAAGCTTGCCGGTCAGCACCTCCAGCAATAATCCGCTGCACCTTACTGAAACCATAGCGGTCGATAATCTGCTCCTGACAGTAGGAGATATCATCAGAAGAAACAATCGGATAAATATTTTCAATGAGGGGATGATCTTCGAACAAGGTCAACGTATGAGCCAGAATCGGCTTTCCGCAGAGTTCAAGATATTGTTTCCTGACCGAGCCCCCCATCCGGCGACCCGTCCCCGCTGCTGGAATAAGAACTGTTGCTTTTATCATTTTTTTCAATATCCGGCTACTGTGCTACTGTTTTATCTCAAAAAGGTAGTTCTTAAACGCTACCAGAAGGTAGCACAAACAAAAAGACCGGGCACCAATTTATGTGCCCGGTCTTGAGTTCTGCCATGTCACCATGTCAGGAAATTTAGTGAAAAATATTTTCCAAGCGTTGCACGACCTGAGCTTCTTTAGCGCCTTCAGCCAAGGCAACTTCTGTCACCAATAACTTGCGAGCTTGCTCCAGAACTTTTTTCTCTCCATAAGAAAGCTCTTTTCCTGTCCTGATCTGGTACAGGTCACGTAACACTTGAGCCACTTCCAGCAAATCCCCGGTCTTTAACTTATCGTTATATTCCCGCTGCCGCCGACTCCATGAGGCAACTTTTCCCCCACTGGAGGGCTCGGCCAGGGCATCAAACACACCGGTAATTCGCTGTTGGTCAATTAACCTCCGCATCCCAACATTACTGACATTTGTCACCGGAATCATAATTTTCATATCACTGTCAACAATTCTCAAAATATAAAAATTCTGACTGTGCCCTGAATACTCGCGTACTTCAATATCCTCAATAACTCCAACTCCTTGAGTTGGATAAACTGCCATATCACCAACTTTAAACACAATTTCACTCCTTTTAGCTAGAATAGCCAATAATAGCACAAATGACTTATTTCGTCAAAGTTATAATTAAAAGCTAACTTATTGATTAAAAAGAGGAAATGCGTTTTCTGTATACAGACCAACACGGATTTTTGTGGAGCCTCATTAGGGGCTGTGTTAGAATTTCGGGAGAGTCTCCGTACCTCTATCGAAACAAGGTTACAACTACTATGCCAGCACTCTTACTGCTCCTTCTGCTTACCGTTGTGCCATTAGTTCACGCAGAGCCAGATTTACTCTCTTTTGCCGACAGTCTGGTCGCAGAAAAAGATTATTATCGCGCCATTACTGAATATAAGCGCTTTTTGCACTATTATCCCCAAGATTCACGTGCTGCTCATGCTCAATTAGCTATCGCCCAAAGCCTATTGTCGGGACAGCGCTGGAAACAGGCTGATCTTGCCATGGAAAAAGTCTGGACTCTCTATCCCGACAGTCTTGAAGCAGTTACCGCAAAGCAGCTCTATGCTGATGCAGCCTATGACAGGGGGGACTATGCAACAGCACAGCAACGTTACCAACAACTGAAAGAGGATCTTCCTGCAACAAACAGCAAAACATCCGTATACAAAATCGGCCTCACTCAATTGCAACAAAACCGGCTGGAAAGTGCTCGCGCCAGTTTTTCAAAACTCCCGGAACCGCTCAGCCAACAACTGACATTATCCCTTGATGAATATCAACAACTGCAACAGAAATCACCTCAACTAGCGGGTATCTTTTCTGCCATCCTTCCTGGAGCTGGACAGCTTTATACTGGAAGGCCGCGTCAGGCCGGTATGGCCTTTGCGCTTAATGCTGCCTTTATCTATGGTGCGGTAGAGGCTTGGGATAACGAAAATTATGCGGTTACGGGAATTTTATCTCTCTTTGAAATTGGCTGGTATGGGGGCAATATCTATAACGCCATGAGCAACGCACATAAATTCAATCTTCGGCAAAAAAATCAATTTTTGGAACAATTCCAACAACAGTTTGGACTGTCTCTCGGCTGGCAGCAAGGGAATCCCCAACTGCAGGCACTGTTCCATTTTTAAACAGGATGAATCATGAGAATTGGAATCATTGGTTCTGGAGCCCTTGGACTTTATTATGGAGCGATGTTACAACGGAGTGGACAGGATGTCCATTTTCTGCTGCGACGAGACTACCAGACGATCCAGAAAAAGGGACTACAGATCTACTCCTGCAATGGCGACTTCCACCTCCCACAAGTCGCAGGCTATCAGACCCCGCAAGAGATAGGGACTGTCGATCTGGTGATTGTTGGGTTGAAAACTATTTCCAACCACCACTTAATTGAGCTGGTCAGTCCCCTCCTCGACACAAATACCGCAATTCTGACCTTGCAGAATGGACTTGGGAATGAAGAGTTATTGGCTGAAGCGTTTGGTGCGGAATGTGTCCTTGGTGGAGTCGCTTTCCTCTGCAGTAACCGGGGTGAACCTGGAATAGTTCATCATCTGGGTGAAGGTAGAATTCGCCTCGGTGAATTCAGTGATGGGTCAAGTCAGCGCAGCAATAATCTGGCAGACATGTTTCAAGCAGCAGGAGTTCCCTGTACTGCCGTTAGCGATCTGCGCCGTGCCCGTTGGGAAAAACTGGTTTGGAATATTCCCTTTAACGGCTTATGCGCGCTGCTTGAAAGAGATGTCACCGACCTCCTTAACCATCCAGAAAGCAAAGAACTGGCTAGAAACTTAATGCTCGAAGTCATCGCCGGAGCCAATGCTCAATCCTTGAAAGAGCCAATCAATGGACAGGAATTCAGCCAGCAAATGATTGCTTTTACCGAAAACATGGATCACTATCGACCGAGCATGATGATTGATCGAGCAGCAGGGCTGCCGTTGGAGCTGAGGGCAATCTATGCAGTTCCATTGCAGCAAGCTAAAGCGGCTGGAATCAGCATGCCACGAGTTGCCATGTTAAATACGCTGCTCGATTTTGGTGAAACTAAGCCCTGAGCGTTAAATGCTGTCATCCCATAAGGGGTAAACCTCTTTTTTTGATGACGCTTTGCCCTTCCTTCTTTGACGGAGAATCGCACGATGAAAGCACTGGTTAAAAGAGAATCTGCACCTGGCCTCTGGCTGGAAGAACAGCCGGAACCTGAAATTGGTATCAACGATGTCCTGATTAAGATCAAACGAACTGCTATCTGTGGAACTGATTTGCATATCTATAACTGGGATACATGGGCACAAAACACCATCCCTGTGCCGATGATTATAGGGCACGAATTTGTCGGGGAAATAGTTGAGGTCGGTTCCAATGTAATTGATTTCAAGGCAGGACAGATTGTTTCTGGTGAGGGGCATGTGGTGTGTGGACGCTGCCGCAACTGTATGGCCGGGCGGCGCCACCTCTGTGCCCATACCAGCGGTATCGGGGTAAACCGATCCGGAGCCTTTGCCGAATACCTGGCTCTGCCAATGTCCAACGTCTGGGAACATCGCCCAGATATTGATCTGGATGTAGCAGCCCTGTTTGATCCATTTGGCAATGCGGTGCATACCGCCCTGAAATACGATCTTCTTGGGGAAGATGTCCTGATTACTGGTGCAGGATCTATCGGTGCCATGGCTGCGGCAGTCTGTCGTCATGCTGGTGCCCGCCATATTGTGATTAGCGATATTAATCCCCGACGGCTGGAATTAGCCAAGACGTTGGGCGCAACTTATACTGTGGATGTCACCCGGGAAAGCATTGCCGAAGTGCAGAAAAAGCTGGGCATGGCGGAAGGTTTTGATGTGGGGCTGGAAATGTCCGGCAATCCATCAGCGTTTAAAGATCTGTTAGCCAATATGTGTCACGGTGGAAAAGTTGCAATACTTGGGATCCCGGGTGATGATGTGGCCATCGACTGGAATACAGTGATTTTCAATATGCTGACACTTAAGGGCATTTACGGTCGTGAGATGTACGAAACCTGGTACAAGATGTCGGTGATGATTGAGTCGGGGTTGGACATTTCACCAGTCATCACCCACCGGTTGAATTATACCGAGTTTGAGCAGGGTTTTACTGCGATGAATGCTGGTGAGGCAAGTAAAGTTATCTTAAACTGGGAATCTTGAGGGCGTCGCCAACCCATGATTTTTTGTGACCACATCGAATTTTAACCTTTGTCTTTTTAGGGAGAAAAGCTGTGTACGGTAAATTCCAAGATTATCTAAGTGTCGAGCTGGAAGAGATTGAATCTGCCGGTTTATATAAAGGCGAACGTTTCATCACCACGCCACAAAGTGCCCATGTGGGTGTCAGTGGTCACGGTGAGATGTTGAATCTCTGCGCCAATAACTATCTTGGACTCGCCCAGCACCCGGAGGTTAACGCTGCTGCCCAACTCGCCCTGAAGGAGTGGGGTTTCGGTATGGCATCAGTCCGGTTTATCTGTGGAACCCAGACTTTGCACAAAAAACTCGAAGATAAACTCAGCAAGTTTTTAGGCGCCGAGGAGACGATTCTCTATCCCTCTTGTTTTGATGCTAACGGTGGTCTGTTTGAAACCCTGCTGGGAAAAGAAGATGCAGTCATTTCCGATGAGCTTAACCACGCCAGTATTATCGATGGAGTCCGGTTGTGCAGTGCCAAACGTTATCGCTATCACAACAGTGATATGGATGATCTGGAAAAGCAGTTACAGAGTGCCGATAAAAATGGTGCCCGTTTTAAACTGATTACCACCGATGGGGTTTTCTCCATGGACGGCTACATCGCCCGAGTTGATGAAATCTGCAATCTGGCTGAAAAATACAATGCCCTGGTTCATGTAGATGATTCTCATGCGACTGGTTTTATTGGAGCCGGGGGTCGCGGTACCCCCGAGTATCGGGGTTGTATGGAGCGGGTGGATATTATAACTGGAACCTTGGGAAAAGCTCTGGGCGGTGCCAGTGGCGGATTTACCAGTGCGCACAAAGAGATTGTTGACCTGCTGCGACAGCGCTCTCGCCCCTATCTTTTCTCCAACTCGGTGGCTCCACCGGCAGTTGGCGGAGCATTGAAGGCCATCGACCTTGTCAGTGAATCCAGTACTTTACGTGATCGGTTGCGAGAAAATACGGCAGTATTTCGTCAGGGATTAGAAAGACACGGTTTTGATCTCCTGCCGGGAGAACATCCGATAGTTCCAGTAATGTTGCATGATGCCGTGGTTGCAGGAAAGTTTGCCGATGCTATGCTGGCGCAGGGTATCTTCGTCGTCGCTTTTTCATATCCGGTGGTACCAAAGGGGAAGGCACGCATTCGTACTCAGATGTCGGCAGCCTTGACTCCAGAGGATCTGGAGTTTGCAATTGAAGCCTTTGGTCGGGTAAAAAAACAGTTAAGCCTTTAATTTATTTTTCCATAATGCCGGAGACGTTCTCGAAATATACCGGGCTTGATTCAAACCTTCCCTCCTCCCTAACCCTCCCCCACAAGTCGGGGGGAGGGGACATTAACTCCTTCCCCGCTTGATGGGGGAAGGTTGGGATAGGGGTGATCGCGAAGCGATATGTTTTCCCTATCGTTACTCTATGAAAATTCGCCCGCAGGACATGGGTCGCTAATCAGAAGAAGGGGGGCAGGTCTGAATGGCGCTAGTTTAAGGAAAATTCCAGCGAAAACGGGACTGTCCCCGCATGGGGGCTGTCCCAGGCTTTTGCGGCGCAAACCGCCACAGTTTTTCGTGGTTCGTAAACTTCGGGACAGGTCTTTAACTGGCACCTGCTCATCTAAAATAGGGTTTTAAAAACCTGAATCAGGACTCTTGACCTTTTAGAAATAGCCCTTTCGGCACCAGAAACCCAATGATAAATATGAGGCAAGCTGCGACAACAATTGTCGGGCCGGTTGGGGTATCCCATTGGAATGATCCATACAGTCCGGCACAAACAGACAGACAGCCAATGAGGCTGGCAAGTAATGCCATCATTTCCGGGTTTCCAGCAAAGCGTCGAGCGGTAGCGGCAGGAATTATCAATAGTGCCGTAACCAACAACATTCCGACCACTTTCATCATTACGGCAACGATCAAGGCAATCAAACCGAGAAACATCCAGTTAACCTGATCAACAGGAATCCCTTCAACTCGTGCCAGATCCTCATGAATGGTAATGGCGAGCAATGGTTTCCAAATCCGGATCAAGCACGCTAATGCAATTCCCCCACCAGCAAAAATCCAACCCAGGTCGCTGTTACTGATTGCCAGAATATCACCAAAAAGATAGGCGACCAGATCAATCCTGACATCTTCCATAAAAGCCAGCGCCACTAACCCCAGAGAGAGCGCTCCATGGGCAAAGATGCCGAGCATGGTATCGCTGGCCAATTGACGTTGCCGCTGACTATAAAACAACAGGATGGCAAGGAGTTGACAGATAACAATAATTCCAACCGTGAGATTGATATGCAGAATAAAACCTAAAGCAACCCCAAGCAGTGCCGAATGAGACAGAGTATCCCCAAAATAGGCTAAGCGGCGCCAAACAACAAATGACCCAAATGGTCCAGCAACTAGAGCGACGCCCAGTCCCCCGAGCAAAGCTCGCAATAAAAAATTATCTATCATTTGCTGATCCCCTGCCGCAGCTTGCACATTGGTCGTGGTGATGATTTTTATCATGAACATAGATCGCCATATATTGAACGGCTGCAGAACCAAACAGCTCAACAAATGCCGGGTCATTAGTCACCGATTCGGGTGTACCACTACAGCAGATATGACGATTCAAACAAAGAACCTGATCGGTTGCGGCCATCACCAGATGTAAATCGTGAGATACCATCAAAACCGCACAGCCACGCTGTTCTCGGATCCGTGAAATCAACTTATAAAGTTCAACTTGGCCATGGACATCGACACCTTGAACGGGCTCATCAAGAACCAACAGATCAGGTTCACGCACCAGAGCTCGAGCCAGCAGAACCCGCTGCAACTCCCCCCCGGAAAGAGTCTGAACGGCCGAGTCAACAACATGTGCAGCACCAACTTCGGACAACAACGATATAACCCTGGCAAAATCATTTTTACAAGCAAGAGCCAAAAAACGCTTAACCGTCAGTGGAAATGTCGGATCCAAATGGAGTCGCTGCGGCATATATCCAATCGTCAATCCTGGTTGCCGTTTAACTGTTCCGGAGGTTGGTTTCTGCAAACCAAGAGCTATGCGCAACAGGGTTGTTTTTCCTGCCCCATTGGGTCCAATAATAGTTAATATTTCACCCGCCCCGATCTTGAGGTTAATATTTTCCAACAAGGATTGCTTCCCCAAGGTGAGGTTAGCGGTGGAAACCTCCAAGAGTGGTTGCCCAGTATTACTCATCATGACCCTCACGACAAACTTTGATTCGACAACGTGGACAGAGTCCCATGATTTCTACCGTATGCTGATGAACTTCAAAATCAGCATCTGCAGCACACTGCTCAATTGCAGCAGCAATCAGAGGAGAGTCTAACTCAGCAAAGGCTTTACAAGATTGACAGATCAGAAACTGTCCGAAATGAGGATATTCAGGATGGATACAACCAACGTAGGCATTCAATGAATTAATCCGGTGAACCAAACCAAGATCAAGTAAAAAATCGAGAGCACGGTAAACAGTTGGTGGAGCGGCACGACCATCCTTTTGTAGACTTTCAAGAACTTCGTAGGCACCAATCGGCTTATGCAGCTGCCAGATCAGCTCAAATACACGGCGTCGAATGGCTGTAAAACGTTTCCCCCGCTGTTGACACAACTGCTCTGCATTGGCTATCGCACTATCAAGACAACTTTGATGATCATGTTCCCCGGATATAAAATGGAGATTTTTGTTGAAACTCATAATATTTTCCTCAGAAGCTTGATTTACTAACTGTTATATTATAACATTACAAATAAAGCAACCTGTTCGCGTTGAATAAATCGGTGAGGTCACATAATGAAAAAAGTATATTTTACCTTTTTGCTGCTTTGCTGTCTGTTTTCACCTGCTTGGGCGGAAAAGTCATCAGTTCCACACGTTGTTGTCAGCATTAAACCTCTCCATTCATTGGTGGCTGGAGTCATGCAAGGAGTGGGCAGGCCAGTATTGTTAGTCAAAGGGGGTGGGTCACCGCATGGATATGTCTTACGTCCCTCTGAAGCACGTGCTCTGACAAAAGCTCAATTAGTTGTCTGGGTGGGGCATGAATTGGAAAGTTTTCTACAGAAGCCCTTATTAACTCTTGGAGACAAAGCCCGGCAGCTGGAGTTGGCTGAACAATTAAAAGGGTCTCTTCTGGTTAAACGACAGGGGGGAACCTGGGAGAGTCCTGCCCAGAAGCACTCCAGTGAAGAAAAACATACGGAGCACAACAAGACACAACATCAAACTGCTGATTTACACCTCTGGCTTGATCCCGCTCTGGCTAAACAGATTGTCATTCTGACAGGTCAAAATTTATCAGAAATTGATCCCGACCACCGTTCTCAATATCAAAACAATGTGATGGTCATGGTGAAAAAACTGGATCAACTCGACCGGGATTTAAAAAAACAGCTCGCGCCAGTCAAAGATATTCCATATATCGTCTTTCATGCGGCTTATCAGTATTTCGAATCGGCCTATGGATTAAATGCCATTGGTTCAATTACGATTGATCCTGAGAGGAAACCGGGAGCAAAAAGAATTAAAGATATACGCCAGAAAATTAATCAACTGGGTGCCCGTTGCGTGTTCAGCGAACCACAGTTTGAATCACGACTCATTGCAACGGTGATCGAAGGAACCGGAGCAAAAACCGGAATCCTTGATCCCCTCGGGGCGGATCTTCCCGAGGGGCCAGAAGCTTATTTTCAACTGATGAAACGCTTGGCAGACAATCTTTCTGCTGGATTAAATAATATCTGAGCAATTAAGACCCTTGAAAAACTCTTTAAAGTCCAGTGACTGTCATTCCCGCGCAGGCGGGAATCCAGAGATTTCCTGGATCCGCCAAACAACTGGATCCCCGCTTTCACGAGGATGGCGACTATTGCAAGAGGCTCAACTAATCAGGCATAAATTAATTGGCAGACCCAAGCAGATCTTCCAGTAAGGCGACCCCCTCTTTTACATAGGGATCAGTAGAAAGTTCCTCATCCAGGGATTTTTCCTTTTTCGCATCACCATCGGCCATCAACCCGTGTGGTGCCATTCTTTTTCTTTCATCATACAATTGATCACGTTCAGCCAGCATATCCTTCAGTAACAGTGATTGCTGAGTTTCTTTGCGTCTTTTTTGGGCACTCTTGGTATCAGAAATGATTTCCTGAAAATCTTTATTCTGTTTAACCCGAGCTTCACTGTGCTGCTGTAATACAGGAATCTTTTCAGCTAAATGATCCCAAGGTTGGTAGGTTAGCGAAGCAATGTGATCCCAGGGCAAAGCATTCTCCAGATATTTTTCCCCGCTCTCCAAGCCATCCAGACGTGAGGGTAATATGATATCAGGGGTGACCCCTTTCTCCTGTGTTGATTCACCACTAATTCGATAAAATTTCTGGATAGTCACTTTCACTGCGCCAAGAGGCATATATTTCTCCATCCCACGCAGATTGACAAACCGATCCAGATCAAGCAATGCCTGGACAGTTCCCTTGCCATGAGTGTGTTCATCACCAACAATCAAGGCTCGACCATAGTCCTGCAGTGCCCCCGCCAGAATTTCTGAGGCCGATGCGCTAAAACGATTAACCAGCACAATCATTGGCTCCGCATATTCTACCGAGCGG
>JAKIUD010000053.1 GCA_021647765.1 Desulfuromusa sp.
AACACATTAAATGACTAGTATGGCACTACATTGCGTACCAAAACTGTAAGCTATTAATATTATTGAGTATTTATTTTCAAAATGCGTGAAAAATCGACAATAGAACAACATTTCTGTTAAACGTGGGTTAAGCGAGACAGATTCGAGTCCTCTCCTAAACAAGTAGAAATAAAGACTATTTCTTGTTCCGCAACACCTCCGCCAGCAGTTCGATGGTATGCTGAGTTTTGATGGGAACAGCGGCTTTTTCCAAACCACCGCGAATCTGCATCATACAGCCGGGACAATCCATCGCAACACAAGTGGCTCCCGAAGCTTTGATATCGGCAACCTTATCCTGCAGAATTTTCTTTGAGATATCGGGATGACTGGTAAGAGAATAGGAGCCGCCAAATCCACAACAGCGATCGGCGTGAGCCATTTCGACCAATTCATGCCCCAATTTCTTGATCAGCTGCCGTGGTTCTTGCCATACTCTCATGCCACGTTTGAGGTGACAGGAATCATGATAGGTTATTTTTTCATTTTTGGCAAAATCAGTAAACAGTTCGGCACCATCAAGCTGATTCGACACAAAACTGGCCGCATCCACCGTAATACTCGACAAACGCTCAGCACGTTCTGCCCAGGCGGGATTATCTTTCAGGTACTCGACAAAATTCTGCTTCAGCGCCATGGCACAGGTTGGACAAGTGGTCAGAACATAATCAGGATTACCAGCCAACATGGCGTCAATATTCTGCTTTGCCAATTCCACGGCAGTCTCTTTTTCCCCGGAATAGATGGCCGGGATACCGCAACAGTTCTGCTCTTGAGGATAAAAAACCTCAACATTCAAAGCATTCATCACCTCAATGAGATCCAGACCCAGCTCAGGGTAGAGAAAATCATTCGCACAACCGCCAAACAAAGCAACCCGGTAGCGTGGTTTATCAATTTTTTGCGATTTTCCCTTGAACGAGTCACGCAAGGCTTTGTCCGCGACTGCGGGTAAAGTTCGCCATTCAGTCAGTGGCGAGAAAAATAAGGGGAGATGACGAATCGTCCGCTCACCCCGCGTCACCGGCTTCTGCAGCAAGCTGGCAGCCTTGATCATAGTATGAAATAATTTACGGTTCTGCATCACCTTACGGAAGATCAGAGCTTTTCCAACTCCGATACCCTCCTCATCACCAACCGTTTCACGCAGATGGAGGATGATGTCTTCCAGATCAATATTGCTTGGACAAACAGCAACGCAGGAGCGACAGCCGATACAAGCCTTAATCAGTTCAGCGGCATTATCCAGTCCATGATAAAATGCGGTCAGAATAATGCCAATTGCACCAATGTAAATATGACCAAAAACATGCCCCCCAACCGTCTGATAGACCGGGCAGACATTGGCACAGGCGCCACAGCGGATACAGTTGAGAGCATCGCGACACTGAGGGGATTCTGCCAGCGCACTGCGCCCATTATCGAGCAGTACAATATGGAATTCCTTTTCATCTCCAGCACAGGGAACTGCACCACGAATCCAGGTGACATAGGACGTCAGCAGCTGACCAGTGGCATTTTTCGGCAGAATCTGGATAATCCGGGCAGCATCTTCCAGGGTTGGAACCAGTTTTTCAATCCCGACCAGAGCAACATGCACCTTCGGCATGGTTGAAGCAAGTCGAGCGTTCCCTTCATTGGTGACCAAAGCAATTCCGCCAGTTTCAGCAATAGCGATGTTGGCTCCGGTGATACCAATATCAGCATCCAGATAACTTTGCCGGAGTTGATTTCGAGCAACTTCGACCAGATGCTCAATCTCTGCCGGTTCCTGCTTGCCAGTTTCTTTGCTGAACAGTTCGGCGATCTCTTCTTTAAACATATGGATCGCCGGCAGCACCATGTGACTGGGACGTTGCCCAGCCAGTTGCACAATCCACTCGCCAAGATCAGTTTCCAAAGCTTGGATTCCACCTTTCTCCAGTGCTGCACTCAAATGGGTCTCTTCGCTGACCATACTTTTACTTTTGACCGCCAGTTTCGCCCCTTTTTTCTTTGCCAGTTCAACAATGTAACGATTGGCATCAGCAGCCGTTTTAGCCTGATAAATAATGGTACCTGCAGCTTCAGCATTTTTGATGAATTGTTCCAACAGCGCATTGTGATTTTCCCGCACCCCGGTTTTCATCGTCGCAATCTGGCCACGCAAAGATTCAAAATCGAGTCCAGAAAACGCCTTCTCCCGTGAAATCAGAAAAGCATCACCAAACTGATGAAGTGCTTCCTGCAACTTTGGTGTTGCCAGAGCCTTATCAATCCGGCTGCGATAATCTTTACTGCGCTGCTGTTTATTCATCAAATTATCCTTTTATAAATCTATAATCACTTGAAAAACGTATTTTAACGGAGAGGCGCAAAGGTGGAGAGTTGGAGAGAAAAATCAAACCCTTCTTTTTGGTTTTAAAACCTTAAAAACTTTTTTGACTTTGGCTGTCTTGGAGCCTTAGCGTCTTAGTGGCTATCGATACGGTTTTGATTTTCTCTGCAGTTCTCTCTCCATCTCAGTGGCTCTCCGTTAAATAGATTTTGACTTACATCTCCATAAAATCGGCAGAAATCCCCGGCACCAGTAAAATAAATAACTCTTTCGACCCATGCACACCGATGGTCAAAACCCGTTCAATATCGGCAGTTCGACTCGGCCCGGTCACATAAGCAATATAATTACGGGAATCACGTTGATGCATTTGCCGCAGAGGTTTCACCGCGTCCAGACCATCAGCAACAATTTTGCTCGGATCAAGCAGAGCAAACTGCTTTGGCGGCAACGTTGTTGCCAGACGAATATCCTCTGCAGTGCTTTCCAGAACTAGAGTTCCAGTATCGGCAATCGCGAAATTCACCCCGGTAATTCCAGCTTCTGCATCTGCAGCAACCGCCCGTAAACGATCAATCTCAATAGCAACTCCGGCTTTTTTTAAAGCAGCTTTCAATTTAAAGCGAGCTCCAGATGAAAATGACGGAACCAGCACAAAGCCTTCAATTTTACCAGCGATATAGTCCGCTGCCGCAGCAACAGAATCGACCGAAATAACTTCCGCTCCAACGTTGGTAGCTGCCTTAGAAAATTGATCTACAAGTTGATTCGTTGACATAACACCTTCCATTTTTCAAGTTAATTGGTCTTACCATTTACCCTACATAGCTACATTTTAAATGTCAATTTATAAAATATCATTGTTCCGTGTCTATAACATGATAAAATTATCAATCAACTGAGCCTCTTGCAAAACCCTTTAAAGTCCAGTAATCGTCATTCCTGCGTAAGCGGAAATCCAGAGGTTTCCTGGCTTCAGCAAAAGAATGGATCCCCGCTTTCACGAGGATGACACTTTTTGATTACTTTATGGATCGTTTTTTATTTTAGTATTTCCATATAGTTAGCCTATAAACTATCTTTTTGACTTAAAATTGAATCAATATAAGATCTTCCTTCGGAAACTATAATCAAACAAGGCCTTGAATATATAACGTTTTTATATTTTGGAACAGTCCTTGCTGTTAATGAACAACATATTTCCCCCACCACAGGAGATCCACAATGAAAAATATTTTTATCGTATCCGCACTCCGCACCCCCTTCGGTTCATTCGGTGGCACACTGGCTGACGTCACAGCACCGAAGCTTGCCTCCCAAGTCATCAGTGAACTTATCAGACGTACCGCCCTCCCCGGGGAACAGGTTGATGAAGTGATCATCGGCCAGGTCATCCAGGGCGGATCGGCTCAAGCTCCAGCCCGACAAGCCATGCGTATGGCTGGTCTACCAGACAGCGTTCACGCCATGACCATCAATAAGGTCTGTGGCAGCGGCCTGAAAGCTATAATGCTGGCTGCCGATTCAATCCGACTCGGTGATGCTCAGATTGTCATTGCTGGTGGCATGGAAAACATGTCCCAAGCTCCCTATGCCCTGCCAAAAGCTCGCTTTGGCCAGCGACTTGGTAATAGCGAACTGGTCGATCTGCTCATCTATGACGCCCTACTCGATCCCTATTCAAAGCGCCATATGGGAGAAATCACCGAAGATTGGGTTAATCAGCAAAGTTTGTCCCGCGAGGAACAGGATACCTATGCTGCTCGCTCTTACACATTGTCTCTGGCGGCAGTAAAAAGTGGAACTTTTGCTGATGAATTGATCTCAGTTATCAAAAAATCCCGCAAAGGGGTCATCACCACTGTAGAGGATGAGGAGCCATTCCGCGGCAACATCGACAAATTGCCAGACCTGCGCCCTGCCTTTAGTAAAACCGGGACGGTCACTGCAGGTAATGCTTCAACCATCAATGACGGTGCCGCCCTAGCCCTGCTGGCGGAAGAAGCAGCCGTCATCAAACATGATTTGAAACCAATTGCTAGAATGGTTGCAAGTGCCACCAACAGCATTCACCCGGATCTATTTGCTGAAGCTCCGGTTGATGCCATCCGAAAATGCTGCTCAAAAGCCAATCTAAAACTCAGCGACATCGGCCTATTCGAAATCAATGAGGCTTTCGCTGCGGTGCCGCTGGTTGCTATTAAGCAACTTGACCTGAATCCAGAAATTGTCAATGTCAATGGTGGAGCTGTATCTATCGGTCATCCCGTAGGTGCCAGTGGTGGACGCTTGGTTGCTACCCTGCTTCGTGAAATGCGAGTCCGCAAGGTTAAATATGGCCTGGCAACCCTCTGTATTGGTGGCGGTGAGGCGGTTGCCAGTATTTTTGAACTTGTTTAAAACCACAGCTTACCCATAGAGACACTGAAGCACAGAGAAGCTCAAAATTATGAGAGCAGCAACCAAATGACCGTAAGGTTATTTAAGTGCTTCAGTGGTGAAAATATTTAGTAATAATTCTCACAGGAGAACAAAATGAAACCAATTTTTACCGACCCCGCCAAAGCCCTGGAAGGGCTGATCAAAGACAACATCACAATTTCTGCTGGTGGCTTTGGTCTCTGCGGTATTCCCGAAAATCTGATTACGGCCCTGCGTGATAGCGGCGTAAAAAATCTTACCATCGTCAGCAACAATGCTGGAATTGATGAGTTCGGCCTCGGGCTGCTGCTACAAACCCGTCAGATCAAAAAAATGATTTCATCCTATGTGGGTGAAAATGCCATTTTTGAACAACAATTCCTTAATGGTGAGCTTGAGCTTGAACTCACTCCACAGGGAACGCTGGCTGAGAAACTACGTGCCGGTGGTGCCGGTATTCCAGCATTTTTTACCCGTACCGGCTACGGCACAGTATTAGCTGAAAATAAACCGGTACAAACATTCAACGGCAAAGAATATGTTCAGGAAGAGAGCATTACCACTGATATCGCGCTGGTCAAAGCCTGGAAAGCTGACAAAGCAGGAAACCTGATCTTCCATTTTACCGCCAACAATTTCAACGCAGCTTGCGCCAAAGCAGGGAGAATCACCATTGCTGAAGTTGAAGAAATTGTCGAAATTGGCGAACTCGATCCCCACCACATTCATCTGCCCGGTAACTATGTTGATCGCATTGTTGTCTCTGATCATTTTGAAAAACCAATCGAGCAACGCACTCTGGCAGGGAAAACGGATATCAAAGGCTTTTCTCCTGCCCGCAAATGGCAAGCCAAACGAATCAGTCAGGAATTTAAAGACGGAATGTACGCCAATCTGGGAATCGGCATGCCGACCCTGGTCGCCAACTATATCCCTGAAGAAATAACTGTCACACTCCACGCCGAGAACGGTCTCCTTGGTGTCGGCCCCTTCCCGGAGGAGGGAAAAGAACATCCCGACTTAATCAATGCCGGGAAACAGACCATTACCTGGCTTCCCGGATCAGCTTTTTTTGACAGCACCGAATCATTTGCCATGGTTCGTGGCGGACATATTGATCTCTCGGTACTCGGCGCCATGCAGGTTTCCCAATTCGGTGATCTTGCCAACTGGATGATCCCCGGATCCATGATCAAAGGACCAGGTGGTGCAATGGATCTTGTCTCCGGAGTCAAAAAAATTGTCATCATGATGGATCATTGTGCCAAGGATGGATCTTCTAAATTAATGGAAAACTGTACTCTGCCGCTGACCGGTAAAAATGTGGTTGATTTGATTGTTACAGATCTGGCCGTATTTAGTGTTGATGAAAAAACCGGTCTGACCCTGACAGAACTGGCACCAGGTGCAGATCTGGAAATGATAAAAGAGAAAACCGCCTGTCCTTTCAATATTGCTGCGACACTTAAATAGTCAGCACAAGGAGAAATTAAATGTCTGAACGTATTGCAGTTGTCACTGGAGCTTCCAGTGGTATTGGTCTGGCCATAGCACAAGCCCTGGCAGCCAAGGGAGACAAAGTTGTTCTGGCTGATGTCAATGAAAAAACCGGGACAAAGGAAGCGGAAGAAATTGGTGGCCTGTTTGTTAAAGCCGATCTGAGCACACAGCAGGGATGTCGGTCACTCGCCGATACCGTGCTGCACACATATGGTCGTTGCGATATTCTTATTAACAACGCTGGAATCCAGCATGTCGCACCAATCGAAGAATTCCCTGAGGAAAAATGGAACTTCATTATCAATCTGATGCTGACTGCTCCGTTTTTACTCTGCAAATACTTCTGGCCAGCGATGCGCGAAAATGGCTGGGGTCGGATTATCAACATCAATTCGGCTCATGGTTTACGAGCCTCTGAGTTCAAATCGGCCTATATCAGTGCCAAGCACGGTGTGGCTGGATTAACCAAGACCGCAGCGCTTGAAGGGGGTTCGCAGGGCATCACTGTCAACTCCATCTGCCCGGCCTATGTTCGCACACCACTGGTTGACAAACAGATTGATTCTCAGGCGGAAAACCACGGTATTCCACGCGAAGAAGTCATCAATACGATTATGCTGAAAAAAGCGGCGGTGAAACGACTTATTGAACCAGATGAAATTGGTGATCTTGTAGTCTACCTCTGCTCCGATTCAGCAGCATGCATTACCGGCTCGATGCTGACCATTGACTGCGGCTGGACGGCCGGCTAGAACAATATGTTTCTGAAGATATTCAGGGACTGAATTTATATTCAGTCTCCCACTTGTCCGGGGATAGACAGTCAGTCCCTCTCTCCACCCGGATAATTCAGGTGGAAAACCAAAAATTCAGTTGGATATTATGGATAAAAAACTTCTCGAAATTATTTTTGACAACCTTTACAACGGCATCTATATCGTTGATGGAAAGGGTATCACCATTGGAGTCAATAAAACCTTTGAAGAGATGTCCGGATTCACAAATCAGGAACTAGTTGGACGAAGTCTCTACGATCTGGTTGGCTCGAATAACTACTTTTCCGGATCCGCCAGCCTCTTAGTTCTGGAACGTAAATGTCCTGTTACTGCAACTTATTCAACCAGCACCAACCGTAAATTTTTAGTCAAAGGACGACCGATCTTTAACCCTCAAGGTGAGATCGAATACATCATCAATACGATCTGGGATCTGACTATCGTCCATTATAATCAACAGATTGATGCCGACACAGTCAGAAGTCAGCTTTTAAATGAAGAGGATTTAGTCACCTGCAGCGAAAAGATGTCATCCGTGATTGATCTGGCTCTACGGGTTGCAGGAACAGATTCAACCATTTTACTTACAGGTGAATCAGGAGTAGGGAAAAGCCTGTTGGCAAAAACCATCCATCTTTCCAGCGAACGTAAACAAAAAGTGCTGATGAAAATCAACTGTGCTGCAATTCCAGAGTCGTTAATAGAATCAGAACTTTTTGGTTATGAAGGGGGTTCATTTACCGGTGCCGACAAAGGAGGAAAAGCTGGCCTACTAGAAATGGCCAAGGGAGGAACTGTTTTCCTCGATGAAATCTCAGAACTCCCCTTGCACTTACAATCAAAACTTCTTGGTGTCATTCAAGACAAAGAATTTTACCGAGTCGGTGGACGAGAAGCTCAGCAAACCGATATACGTCTGATAGCCGCAACCAACAAGGACTTAATCAAGCTCGTCAGCGAGGGGCAATTTCGTGAGGATCTTTATTACCGCCTAAATGTTGTCCCTATCGTCCTCCCTCCACTCCGGGAACGCAAAGAAGACATTCCGACCCTGATTCAACATTTTACTGATAAATACAATCGTAAATACAACTGTTACAAAAAATTCTCCGAAAATCTGATTAACCAGATGGTCGGCATGCCCTGGAAAGGAAATATCCGTGAACTGGAAAATGTCATCGAGCGCAGTATCGTCACTACGCAAGGAGATTTCATCAGCTGGGAGAAGGTACAGATTCCGGGAATAGAAACACTTATCCCCAACGGGGTAGGGCTGAAAGAGATGCTGGCTGAACGGGAGCAGGAAATACTGCTACAGGCTGAGGAACAATTTCGGACAACACGGAGAATCGCTGTTGCATTGGGGATCAGTCAGGCCAGTGTTGCCCGCAAATTGAAAGTTTTAAAAGAAAATAATATCGACTTATTCCACAAGAAACATCAGTAAATACCGGGTTTTTATTCTCCTGTATCCACTTCAGTAATCAGCTGACAAGTAACAATGTTTTATTTTACTTGACAGGACTCAAGGACAAAACTAGAGTACACAGAATTAAATGGTAATACCATTTAATAAGTTAAATGGACATACAATTATTCTGCCACATAAAGTCGGTGGATCTGCCACCATACGCACCAATCAACTTTGACCAAGGAGGAAAGAATGAAAAAGCTGAGATTACTAATCGGTCTGGTTCTAGTCCTGACCCTGGCACTGGCACCTAATGCCTTTGCTGCCAAGCGGGAGAAATTTGGCGCTGACAAACGCCATTCAGAAGTCAAAAAGGAAATGCGCACGATCAAAACCTCCACAGAAAAATTCAGATGGAAAATGGTTATGCCATGGTCCAAAGGGCTGTTGTTTTATGATGTGGCTCAACATTTTGCTGATTCAGTAAAGCTTGCTTCTGGCGGACGTCTTGACATCAAACTGTTTTCTGCTGGTGAACTGGTCGGTGCTATGGAAAGTTTTGATGCCGTCAGCAAAGGACAAGCTGATATCGGCCATGATTGGCCTGGCTACTGGAAAGGTAAGAACGAAGCCTTTGTTGCCTTCGCTTCTGTTCCTTTTGGCTTAGACACTGAAGGTTATAATATCTGGCTATACGAACGTGGTGGGCTGGAAATGATGCAAGAACTATATGGTCGCTACAACCTGTTTGCTCTTCCCGGCGGCAATGTTGGTCAAGAGCTGGGTTTGTTCTCCAACAAAAAAGCCACCAAAATGGAAGATTTCAAAGGGATGCGAATTAGAACTCCAGGCTGGTACATGGACATCATGACCAATCTTGGCGCCAGCGTTACTCCTCTTCCGGGTGGCGAAGTTTACCTCGCTCTGGAGCGTGGTGTTATTGATGCTGCTGAGTTCAGTACCCCTGCGATTAACTATCCCATGGGCTTTGATGACATCACCAAGTACGTTATCCAGCCCGGCGTCCACCAACCATCTTGCCAGAGTGCGTTCTTCATCAATCAAGATTCTTACAACAAGCTACCTGCCGATCTGAAGTGGATCATCGACATTGCGGCGAAAGAAACTCAGCTCTGGTCAACGGCCTGGCAGGAGAACCTCAATGCAGAAGCGGTCAAAATGTTTAAAGAAAAGGTCGAATTCGTGCGCATGGACGAGGCAACGATCAATTCTTTTGCCAAGGCCTCTCATGAATATATCGAAAGCTTGAAAGCAAAGTACCCTGATGTGAAAAAAGTTATGGATTCTCAGGATCAATTCAAGGCTGATTTTGCAGACTGGCGCGAAGAACGTGGCGGGGTTACTCCATGGCCTTACGAGCAATTTGTAAAAGGTAAGCACAAACAATAAGACAAAGCATTGTGGGGGGGGCTGCGAGCCCCCCCCACAATACCCTGCCACAGACAAATGAATGCCGTAATCAAGGGGTTTCTATGCTTAAACTTGCTAAAGCGATTGACGCTCTCAATGAAAAAATTGGCTTTTATGCCGCATATCTGATACTGCCGTTGATAGGCGTGGTCGTATGGGAAGTCATTATGCGCTACGGCTTTAATAGTCCGACCACCTGGGCCTTTGAACTAACCGTTTTCTTTTATGGGGTTCATTTTTGTTTTGCCTTGGCATATGCGCACAAACACAACACCCACGTTGCTATTGATGTCTTTGAATCGCGATTACCGGCAAAGCCCCGGATCATCCTGCGGATTGTCACTAACGCAGTATTATTTATCCCATCAATCGGACTGCTGACCTATTATCTGTGCGCCATGGCCGCCAGTTCGTGGCAGCAGTGGGAACATGCTTCCAGTTCCTGGGCACCCGCCATCTACCCATTAAAAACGCTCATGGCGATCGGCTTCATCCTTTTTTTTCTACAAGGAGTCGCCAAACTTATCCAAGATATTCGCACCCTAAAAGAGACCCGCTAGAATCGGTTTGAACCTGGAGAAAAACCAATGAGCGTAGAAATTCTAACCATACTCATGTTCCTCACCCTGATGGCCTCAATCGCCCTGGGTCACCCTTTGGCAGTCACCCTGACAGCCGTTGCAACGATCTTCGGCTTGATTGATAACGGATTCAATCTCTCAGGTCTGATTGGCCTGTTTGCCAACAATGCCTGGGGCATCTTCCTCAATTATACTCTAGTTGCCGTCCCGCTGTTTATTTTCATGGCTCAGATCCTTGACCGTTCCAAGGTTTCTGAAGGGCTATTTGACGCCATGTATATTGTTTTAGGTGGATTGCGTGGTGGACTGGGAATGGCTGTTATTGTTGTCTCAACCGTTTTTGCCGCAACAACCGGCATCGTCGGCGCCTCCGTTGTCGCCATGGGGCTAATGGCTGGGCCAGCCCTGTTGCGCCGCGGCTACGACAAATCACTTTCTGCCGGGATCATCTGTTCATCGGGAACACTAGGCATCCTGATCCCGCCATCGATCATGCTCGTTGTCTATGGCGGCTTAACGGGACAAAAAGAGACCTCAGTTGGCAACCTGTTTGCTGCAGCCATCATGCCTGGTCTATTGCTCTCAGGGATGTATCTTCTTTATGTTGCCATTCGTTGCTACCTGAAGCCCAATCTCGGCCCACCAATCCCAGTGGAAGATCGCACCGCAACTCTCTCACAAAAAATCTCCATGACCCTGAAGAATTTTGTGCCCCCGTTTGGCCTGATTCTCGCAGTTATGGGAACAATTCTGGCTGGAGTTGCCACACCAACGGAAGCTGCAGCTCTGGGATGTATCGGTGCCTTGCTTTTGGCTTTGATGACTCACAAGCTCAACTGGAACGTCATCACCCAAGCCAGCATCTCAACCGCCCGCACCACAGCAATGATTATGGCTCTGTTTCTCGGTGGCAAATTCTTTTCTGTTGTCTTTCTGAGTATGGGCGGGGGCGATGTCGTTGCAGATGTTCTGCTCGGCATGGATGTCAACCGCTTCGTGGTCTTTACAATCATGATGGCTGTCGTTTTTTTTATGGGGATGTTTATCGACTGGGCCGCTATTTTGCTGGTTGTTGTCCCAATTTTCACTCCAATTGCTATGGATCTGGATTTTAACCCGCTATGGTTTGCCATGATGATCTGTATCAACCTGCAAACCTCTTTTCTGACACCACCTTTTGGCTACTCTCTTTTCTACTTTAAAGGAGTTGCACCACCAGAATATTCCATGGGCGATGTCTACCGAGGGATTATCCCTTTTGTTATGATCCAAATTGTTGCACTCGCTACATTGATCTTCTTTCCGCAGATTATCACTTACCTGCCGGACCTTTTCTTTGGGAACTGATGAGTCAGGGAATGAGACTGCCAGGCAACGGAATATCGTTGCTGAAAACCTTTGCTCAATAAAGAAAGACGATAAAAAAGGAACTGTTTATGGTCGCTAAAAATATATTGAACCGTCTTTGCCTGAAATTGGGAAAAGAAAATGTCATATCTGAGAAGGAAGATCTTCTGGTTCTCGGTTACGATGCCACCCCTGGGTTACATCATGCTCCAGATGTTGTTGTTTACCCGACCAGCACTGAAGAAGTTCAGGCTGCCATGCAGATAGCCCGGGAGGAAAAGTTGCCGATCACACCACGGGGCAGCGGTAGCGGATTGGCTGGCGGCAGTATTCCAGCCCATGGGGGAATGGTTCTCTGCTTGAATCGGATGGATAAAATTCTTGAAATCGACGCGGAGAATCTGACTGTTACGGCGGAAACTGGTGTCATCACCTTGAATTTGGCAAATGCAGTCGCAGAAAAAGGCTTATATTATCCTCCCGACCCAGCCTCACAGAAAATTTCTACTATTGGTGGCAACGTGATGGAAGACGCTGGCGGATTGCGCTGTTTAAAATACGGCGTCACTGGCGATTATGTGATGGCACTGAAATGTGTTCTTCCTGATGGAAGTATCATCACCACTGGTGGTAAAAGTGTCAAAGATGTTGCTGGCTATTCATTCAAGGATCTTTTAATCAGCAGTGAAGGAACTCTTGCCATCATCACTGAAGTAACAATGCGCCTGATCCCGCCACCACAGGCGAAGCAAACCATGCTGGCCTATTTTGACAAGATTGAAACTGCCGGAAAAGCCGTATCTGAGATCATTGCAGCAAAGATCATCCCATCAACCATGGAAATTATGGATAAAACGACCATTAACTGTGTCGAAGATTATGTCAAGATTGGACTACCGCGTGAAACAGCCGCTCTATTGCTGATTGAAGTTGACGGCCATCCTGCTGTTGTCGCGGAAGAGAGTGACGGGGTACAAAGGGTTCTGAAAGAAGTGAACGCGACTGAAATCCATATTGCTGCCAACGACGAGGAAGCACTTGAACTTGCCACCGCACGCCGTATGGCTCTCTCTGCCATGGCTCGGGTTTCCCCCTCAACACTCATGGAAGATGCAACTGTTCCTCGCTCCCATATGGCTCAAACGTTTGCTGAGATCCAAAGGCTTGCCAAAAAATATGATCTCACGGTTGGAACTTTTGGCCATGCTGGTGATGGAAATCTACACCCAACCGTTCTATGTGACGAACGTGATGCTGATCAGATGAAACGTGCCCATGCCTTTTTTGATGATCTTTATACCAAGGTTCTCGAATGGGGAGGTACAGTTTCAGGTGAGCATGGAATCGGGATGGCGAAAAAAGACTACTTGGCTCGCCAGATAGGTTCGGGCGGGGTAGAGGTGATGAAACGGATTAAGAAAGCCTTTGATCCTGAAGGGATACTTAATCCGGGTAAAATTTTCGCGGATGATTGAATTATAAAATGTAGGGGTAAATCTTGTATTCACCCAGGGCGATCACAAGGATCGCCCCTACAAAGGCATTCATATATGAACATAGAAAAACTAGGCAATTTCACCGCCAATGATGCTCCAAAATATGAGGATATCCTGCAATGCATGCGCTGTGGATTCTGCCTGCCGACTTGCCCGACCTTCGCTCTGACGGGACGGGAACGCTCCAGTCCACGCGGGCGAGTTGCTCTGGCTCGTGCGGTTGCCGAAGGAAAACTGGAATTCAATCAGGCGATGAAAGAAGAAGCCTTCTTCTGCCTCGATTGTCGCGCCTGCACCACTGCTTGTCCTTCAGGGGTTCAGGCCGGATCATTAATGGAAATCTGTCGCGCCCAGGCAAGTCAACAGCAGCCTCTGCCAAAATGGCAAGCGGGGTTCCGTGATTTTATCCTGAAAAAAATGTTGCCGAATCCGGATTTATTGGAAACATCAATGCTCCCGGCACAACTCTACCAGAAACTCGGGATACAATGGCTGGTACGGCACAGCAAGCTGTTGAAACTTGGACCCAAATGGATCGACAAGGCAGAAGGGATGATGCCAGAGCTGCATCAGCCGTTACGTAAACAACTGCCAGAGTTCAGCCCTGCCAAGGGTGAAAAACGTGGCACCGTTGCTTTCTTTCTCGGTTGTGTCATGACCCTGATGTATGCTGAAGTCTCCCGCCAGACGGTCAGGGTTCTTAACCATCAGGGCTTCGATGTCATCACCCCCAAAACCCAAAAATGTTGCGGAGCACCCCACTTAAGCGAAGGTGATCCAGAAACAGCACGGCAACTCGCCAGCCACAACCTGGATCTATTTCTCGATCTGGATGTCGATGCTATTGTCACCGACTGCGCCGGCTGTGGTGCGGCACTGAAAGAATATGAGGAGATGCTTTCTGAGCGGGAAGACCATCAACGCCTGCAAATATTTCACAGCAAAATCAAGGATATCAGTGAATTTCTGATTGAAGTTGGAATCCGCACCGAGGGGTTAAAACCGGTCAATAAAATCGTCACTTACCACGAGCCCTGCCACCTTTGTCATGCCCAGGGGATCAGCAAACAACCACGTGACATAATTAAATCAATCCCGGGAGTAGAATTCCGTGAAATGAAAGAGGCAAACTGGTGTTGTGGCTCGGCGGCAACTTTCAGCTTAAAATTCACCGAGGCCAGTCAGAAGATTCTGGATCGTAAGCTGGAGAACGTCAAGAATACCAAAGCGGAAGTTCTGGTGACCTCAAACCCAGGTTGTCACCTGCAATTGGACTGGGGGTTACGCGAAGCAGATATGGCACAACCGGTACTACATCTAAGTGAACTTCTAGGGGAAGCGACCCCGGATTAGCAGAAACAAAAATGATCCGCTCACAAAAAAATGGCTAAGTAAAATCTCAATATACAGGGTGTAGTAGTTTTTTAGTGGAGCAGGCCGGTTTTTCATCGCTCCACTGAATAGAGATCGATCACTTCAACAACCAGTAAAAAGATCCACATCGAAGCCGAGCACAAAATCATCTTCTGTCCGATAGGTCGGAGCACGCAAGTTGCCACTTGAGCCCATAACCTGCACAAAGAGAACAATCTTTTTCCTCTTCACGACCGAGACCGACTTTGCTGCTTTCGGCAGCACCCAAGCTTCTTCTGCATCGATCCGGATTTTACGCGCATTTAAATAGGGGGAGTGTTCCTAATTTCCTGCAGAGGACTTCAGAATGGAGTCTTCACAAGATCGGACCAACGCTCAACCCAGCCAGCAGAGTGACTCATGTCTGGCACAATATACGTATGAATATTGTGCTGATCGGCAAAATGATCTCGATATGAATTGAAGATATCCACCGGAACAATGGAGTCCTCTTTGCCAATAAAATGCAGTTGGGGGATATACTGTAATTTATCGGCAAAATTAACCGGATTCAGTGACCCGGTTAACGGGGTAACTCGATGCAGACGACAAAAGGCATCAGGATCTAGATTACCGGCAACGGTGCGCACCGAAAGCACATCACTACGCTGCGCTGCCAGCAACAAAGCGATACTTGCACCACCTGAATAACCGACCAGTTCAAGCTGCCTATAACCTTTAGTCAATTTCACTCGATCTAATGCTTCAGATAACGCGTTGACAACCTCGGCACCATAGCGGTCACTAGACCAAAAACGGGGAGCGCAGCTCGGCGACTGGATATACTGGCACGGGCGGGCAACATACAATTTATCCCCCGTACTATCTGCCAACATTAAACGCAGTGCAAGCGGATCAACCGGGGTCGGATCGGTAGATAAATGACGGCGTGTGCGCCATGCTAAACCATCCCCTTCAATGTACACGCGTAAGACCTTGGAGTGGGACGCAGTGGTTGCCTGCGGGGCAACCGTCAGCAAGGGAAACTGATCTCCGGCAATAATTGTCACGGTGCAACCATGCGCAGCACTCAATGTACTCACTGCCGGTAGCGACATTTGCACCCTTGGTGCAGTGCAAGCCAATGCACACAGCAAACAAAACAATAAACCGCTAGCTAAACGCCAACTCAAGAACAAACCTCCGTCAATTCATGGCAACCAAAATCATCCCCTCTCCCTCAGGGAGAAGACATATCAAAACCCCGCCAGACTCAAAGTTTGACGGGGTTTTGGTACTACTTGCTAGTTGTTACGCCAAGTTAAAATTCAAAGCGCAGCTTGCCGATAAAGCTATGAGCGTCGAAATCTGCCCGACCTGAATAATCATAACCAAGACGGAAACTGACGTTTTTGTTCCCCAGTCCAGTAATGGTTACGGCGGCGCCGAGATCCCAGCTGGTGTCTGCCGGCTCGATCCCTCTAGCAACAAAGGAGGTGCTACCACCAACAAAGTTCGCAGTGGTGACCACGCGGTCATTCGTCACATCATAGTTGAGCATGGCGCTCACTTCTGGGGTGATAATCCCCCAGTTGCGTTGGAATTCCTTACTGGCATTGACACCGGCTCCCACTTTGAAGAGTTCGTAGTCTTGGGATTCGATGTGCAAAGCGCGACTCCCACCATCTTCGGTGTAGCTGTCATAATCTTTAGTTGAATATTCCATAGCGAACAGCGGATTCACTTGAACTCCACCAGCATTGAGTTTCATGCCGACATCGACCTTGGCATTGTAGCTGTCACTGTCGTAGTCACCATGGAGGAGTTGATCGGTATCATAACGAACACTATCCACATCGCCGAAACCAATGGAGAATATAGCTTCGGTATACCAGTTGCCACCATCATAGCTGCCATAAAGGCTAAATAAGTCATCGGTCATGTCAAAGGTAGCACTATTGTCGTCAGCATCGGCATCGGTGTTGCCATGGGTATAGGCGATACCAATAATAGCATTGCCAATTTCACGATCAAAGCCAAGGCTAAGTCCAGTCGTATCAGCATCGAAACCATCAATACCATCACGACGGCTTTGGTCGGCTTCAGTGTAGCGAATGCAGAACCACATACCGTTGCTGGCAGCAACTTCGTCACCGCTGTTCATCCCCATTAAGACACCAAGACGGTTACCAATATTGACATGGGAAGAGCCAAGGGTTTGAATCATCCCGCTTAAGAAGGCACCACTGACGTTTGGTACCCACTTTTCGGGATCTGATGCGATATCAAATACCCCATCATCCATAGCCGCGCGGTACGCTCCTTGAGCGTTTCCAGAGATGCCACTATCCTCAGGACTAAGCAATGTGGCAGTTATAATAAGATTGTTTGGGTCAGACTCTTCTGCCCAACTCAACCCAAGGAGGGGTGATTGGGTGGTTAGATTGAGTTCAGTTTGTGTCCAAGTGCCACTGTCTGAATTAAGTAATGCATACTTTTGCGTATCACCAAAAACGGTGAAACCTAAATTATCTGTCGGGACAATGCGAAAAGTGGTGCCATTGTCCAATGTTGCGCCACTGGTGACATTGAAATAATAATCCTCTCCTGCCTCGGGGTAGGCGAACCCATCCTCACGACCAAAGGTAGCTTGTAATACACCACTGGAGGCGTTGTTAAGATCTCCAACCTGCAAGCGTCCAGCTAACAGACCAGAGTTCTCGACACTAACTTCACCAGCACTATAAACAGCCCAATCTGCGCTAATGGACGAGGTAGAATCGACTGTGATAGCCGTATTATCAGCATAAACTCCGACAGATCCATTAAGCCCTTCAGCAGCCGTTAACCCCGCTGACTGAGTTGCAATGATTTGACTATAGTTTTGCAGTGCAAGCGTCGACGCACTACTATTTTCGATGACAACCCCTCCCGCAATCCCTTGGGCACCAACGGTTGGTGACAAAGCTTTAACATTCAGAATGGTATTGTCGAAGGAAATATCTCCATCTACACTCTCTGTATAGATGCCGAGTGCCTCAACAATAACCGCACCACCTTCAGCTGTGGTTGCCGCTGTTGTGACGACTGAGATATTCGAATCTTGCAAACTTAGCGAGACATGATCCTGTCCGCTGTCATTATACATTGTAATGCCACTAGCGAGAGTGCTGGCCACATCACCAGCGGTCGTCTTTACGTTAACATTGATATCAGAACGCAACAAGTTGATCGCAGCGTTACCCCCCGAAGTCCTCCCCATCACTTGAAGCCCACTTGCCCAAGTTGGATTATCCGAGTCATCATCAAAACTCATGGCTCTGCTGTCACCAGTAATTGAGCTGGCAGTCGCTTCAGCCGTAACGGAAATTGTCGCATCGGTGAGATTGACATCTGCTGTCGTATAATCAGAAATCAAAATTCCACCAGGAGTTGCTTCTCCAGCAATAAGAGCATCAGCCTGATACCCTCCAATATCATCAGTGGCCGTATCTGTCGCCGTCGCTGTCATAGTACTGGTTAATTGAGCATCGTTGAGAGTCAGTTCCACTTCAGCCACATTATACGTGGCAAATGCAGTAGCCCCAGCGACAGAAAATGCTTCGCCGGTCGTACTGTTAGAGGCAGCAGTGGAAGTTGCTGTAATGGTCGAACCACCGTCGATAGTTGCAACCCCATGGGGTGAAGATTGAATCAGACCGCCAATAGTCAAAGCGACTGCCCCACTGGCAGCAGTATCGATACTTGAATCATGATGTAAGCTCAATATTGCCGTATCAGGATACTGCGCCTCGATAGAGACACCTATCCCTTGAGCAAAGCCATCATTCCCCGTTGAGGTCGCAACTGAGCTGACGCTTGAGGCACCATCAAGGTTAACTTCACCGTGGTCAACAGCCTCAATTTGAATACCATAACTTTGGGCATCAGCAGCAGTCGCCTGTGCGGCAACCATGGAGGCTTCGGCTAAATCAACAGTAATCGTATCCCCATAGGCATAAATTCCGGTAGCTGTTGCCCCGGTATACCCATCAATCTCTTCATCGGTGGTTGCTGCTGTTGCTTTGGCAGTCACTTCAGATGCACCACTTAAGGAGACATCAACTTGAGTTGATGAATCTGCATCAATGCCATAAGCAGTTGCCTCAGTATTATCTAGGTCTGCAAATTCGCTGCCGGTGTATTGGGCGGATGCTTCAGCGATAATGGCTGAACCATTATCGAGGGTTACCTTGGCATGCACATCATCACTCAGGGAAACCCCTATTGCCATAGCATCAGAGCCCTCCTGATCACTAATGGCAGCCGCATTGGCAGTAATCGTTGAGCCATCATCAAGGGTGACGGCAGCAGTCCCCACCGCATAGATATTGTAAAGAGCAACTCCACCGCTATAAATACTACTCTCGCCTTGTACAGAGACGAAAATGCTTGAATTGCCCAACAACGTTACATGGGATTCTGCAAAATTATCGGTATAAACCCCCATCAAATCAAGATACTCAAAATCGCCAACAGAGATTAAACTGATTTTTGCCCCACCGGTTAGTGTGATATTGGCCTCTGTGGCTGGGTCTGAATCTATGTATTCGAAGAATACTCCATAGCCATCGGCATCATAATCCCTTAGCTGCGTCCAATCAACCCCGAGGGTTCCACCGCTCAAAGTCAATTCTGGGGTAGAATGTGTTGTGCCAATAACATTGACATAGGAACTGCCGTTGTCACCATAATAATCTTGAGTAAATTGACTTGGCGCAGCATAAACCGTCGAGATTCCAAGCCCAAACACCAACACCATAGCCAATAAGCTGTGATACCATAATCGCTTTTGCATGTTTTTTTACTACCTCCCCATCATTAAAAGTTCTTTAAGTTGCTCAACACTGAGCCTTTCCCCAAAATTGCACAAAGATCAACGCCCTTCTGCATCTAAATCGACGAGAATTATAAAGGACTAATAGATATTTCACAACAACTAATTTAAAATTATAATTCAGCAATTCCCGTGTGATACAGCCGAAATGGAACTGGTGATTTGAGATTAGAGGAAAAAAAGGGGTGGAAATATCCAAGAAGAGATGAAACTTAATTGGGCAGGATAAAATGTGGACCCTCATTCGGTCGATTTTTCAGTAAACTCAATGTCTCTTGAGCTGAGATGGCTTCACTGTAAAGATAACCCTGAACTTCGTGGCATCCCAGATTACGCAGATAATCCAGTTGGTGAAGATTTTCAACTCCCGTACCTACGACATTCAGATTCAATCCTTTTGCCATCATCGCAATACCATCAGCAATACAGGTTCGATTCTGACCTTCCTCAATCTCGCGAACAAATGATCGATCAATCTTCAACGTATCAACGGGAATATCCTGCAAATAACTGAGAGAGGAAGGACCTCGCCCAAAGCCATCAATGGTGACAGATACCCCATAATTACTCAATTCTCTGAGCCTTTTTATCACACCTTGTTCCCCACTATTTAAACTGAACTCGGTAATTTCAATAACAAAATGGTTGGCTTGAAGTTTGAATTCCTGCAGAGTTCGGATAAAACTCTCGACAAAATCGGCCTGTTTAAGCTGTATCGGAGAGACATTCAAAGAAACTTTTATTGCCGGTAACCCCTGTTTTTGCCAGCGCACAATCTCTTCGCAAACTCGACGTAAAACCCAGGAACCAATAGGAACCATCAACCGGGATGTCTCTGCCACATCAAGAAAATCTTCAGGATAGAGAAATCCCCGTTCAGGGTGCTGCCAGCGCAACAATGCCTCCATCCCGACAATCATATGGCTGTAAGGATCGACCTTGGGTTGAAAAAAGACCTGAAACTGCTTTTTCTCCAGAGCAGAGTGAATATCTCGCTCAACCGACAAAAAATTGGAGTTATAATTCATGCTATCGGTGTAAAAGCAATAACCATCCTTCCCCTTTTCTTTTACATGATACATGGCGATATCAGCACTTTGCAGCAAGTCTTCCCCGGTTTTTCCTGCGTCCGGATAAATCGCAATGCCCAGACTCAAGCTCAAATAGAGTTCGTGATTATTGATACTGAAAGGTTGTCGTACCGCTTTGAGAATTTTCTCTGCAACCGCAGCGACACTCTCTTTGCTGGGGATATCGGGCAACAGCAGGCAAAACTCATCACCACCAAACCGGGACAGGGTATCTTCTGCCCGCAGGCAACCGAGTATACGCTCAGAAACCTGCTGTAGAACCAAATCACCCATAACATGGCCAAGAGTGTCATTAATCAACTTGAAACGATCCAGATCCATAAACAGCATGGCAAATTTCTGTTGATTTCTGCTCGCATGGGCAAATATCTGCTTCATTCTGTCATCAAACAAGGTACGATTGGGCAACTGGGTCAATAAATCATGATAGGCCTGATGACTGATATGTTCCTCAGAACTTTTACGTTCAGCAATATCCCTGGCACTTCCCAAAGTCCCGACAAATATTTTTTCACCAGCTTCGTTTTCCTCGTAGATCCCCATGGCATTCAGTTCAACAATCAATTCAGAACTGTCAAGAGATTGTACACGCTCACTCGATTGATTCACCAACAACCGAATCTCAATACTTCGAGTAGCCCGGTCTCCAGCTCGCTGCTCACTGAAGAAGTTATGCATTTCAGTCGCATTGTGGGGATGAATTATCGAAGAGAAATGTCGACCGAGTAATTCATTAGATTTATATCCTAATAAATCCTCTACAATATTATTGACATAAGTAAAAACACCTTGAGCGTCAAGCATGTAAATAAAATCTGGAGAGTTGTTGACGATAAACCGATGTAGCTGTTCCGACTCCCCCAAAGAGTGCTCGGTTTGCAGCCCCCGCCTCGTCTCCCGGTAATGTTCGATCCCCCGACTGACTGTTGTCAATAACTCTTCAGGATTGTAGGGCTTACGAATAAAATCGTAAGCACCGAGCCGCATGGCATCCTTTATGGAGGTAAAAGAAGTTTCGCCACTGACAACGATCGTTTCCAAGTCGAGTTTAGCTTGCCGGACAAAGTCAAGCACCTCAAGCCCATCAATACCCGGCATCTGCAAATCTAAAAGAAGCAACTGATAATCAGCATCCTGGAGCTTTGTGATCGCCTCACTCCCACCTTCCGCCAGTTCCACCCGATAGCCGTTAATCTGCAACAAAGCCTGCAGGCTGAGCAATAATGAGAGCTGATCATCAACAATCAAAATATCGGGCTGATCAGTCTTTTTAGCAACTCGGATGTTTTCAGCAATTCCATCTTGCACGACTACTCCTGGGAATCAACGGGGTGATCATCTCTACGGGGAATCTGCAAGTAGAAGCTTGTTCCAGATTCGGCTGAACTATGGCAACTGATCCGCCCGCCAAGATCTTCAGCCATCCCCTTAACAATGCTCAAACCAACCCCAGAGTGTCCAGCCCCCTTAGTACTCACAACTGGCTGAAATAATTTTTCCTGCAACTGAGGAGCGATTCCTGAACCGTTATCCCGCACGATAATTTCAACATAGCGGCCGCTATCAGCGGCATAGCCATCACGTGTAATGAGTTGAATAATACCACCCTCACCGACAGCTTCCGCAGCGTTTTTAAGCAGATTGACCAGAATCTGCCGGACTAAAACAGGATTGGTCGCCACCTTGTCCAGATCACTCTGCAGGTCAAACTTAGTCACAATTTGTCGTGGTTTAAACTCCGCATCATTTATAGCATTAACCGTATCCCGCACCAACTGATTCAAATGAATACTGTGTTCAGGAAAGTCAGGAATTTCCTGTTGGTTAAGATAGTAATTAATAATATCATCAATCCGTCGAACTTCGCTTTTAATCGATTCCGTCAAATCCTGATTTTTTTTATCCGTCAGGAGATGATGCAAAACTTCAGCATAATTGCCAATAATTGTCAGCGGGCTATTAACCTCATGACTGACCCGCCGCAGCAAACTGTTTCCTTCGCCAAGCCGATCCTGAACATTCGTCATTATCCTTAGCAGAGCGGCACTAACCACCTGACCAAACATCTTGATTTTTAACGATTGCAACGCTTCTAATCCCTGTATCGAATCAATACCAAGAATCACGACTCCCAAAGCTTGACCCTCACTGAGAAACGGATGACAGCTGATTCCCTGGCTTTTAGACAAGCGTAGCAGCAGGTGATCAGTCACGGTGAGAGGCTGCCCTGATTGAAAAGAATCCTCCGGGATCCCATTGAGTAATGCAGCCGAAGCCAGACTGGATTTAACCTCCATTGGGAT
>JAKIUD010000054.1 GCA_021647765.1 Desulfuromusa sp.
TCGAGGTCCGAGAGATCATAAAATCTCTCATAAAGAGACCGGATATACGGCAGCAATCCTGTCCCTGTTATCATTGACAAAAAAACCTTGCAATTAAGGGGGAGACCATATACGGGACTGTCCCCAGTCTTATCGGGGGCTGTCCCAGGCTTTTGCGGTGCGACCCGCTGCGGTTCCATGGCTCGTAAACTCCCCAATAGAGCTGGGGACAGTCCCGAGATTACTACAAATTTATTTAAACTAGTCCCATTCAGGCAACCAATCAAAAAGATCGGGGTTGCTCTAAGTTTTTGATAGTCAGTATCAAAGCATGGTTACTGTACTCTTTGCATAGGATAACTGTCAATTTTCTTAACGAATAGCGCTTGCATGCCATCTGTAAACATGGCATTATGCGCGGCTGTGCTCTGAGGTTAGGATAGGTATGGTGGTTGATGAAGGGGATTGTGTCGCAATATTTCATTCGGTTCACCGGGTGATGAAGGCGGAAAAAATTCTCAATGCACGGCGACTGGATATTTTGTTGGTTCCTGTGCCCCGGCAGTTGAGTGCCGATTGTGGCATGGCGATCAAGTATGCCCAAGAATGCCACCCTCAAGTTCAGCAAGCCTTGGCAGAAGGTTCATTGCCAGCGGCTGAAGTCTGGGTGATGCAAGCTGAAAAATATCACCTTTTAGGATGAAACATCCTGTTTTGTCGAAGCTTTTTGCTTGACAACAGAGAACGCTGTTTTTTATATTTACCCTTTTGAGGACTTTGTTAATAGACTGATATGTTTGACACACTTTCTGATAAACTTGATTCAGTTTTTAAGAAGCTGCGTGGGCATGGACGTCTGACTGAACAGCACATAAAAGAGACGATGCGGGAGATCCGTCTGGTTCTTCTTGAAGCTGATGTCAATTTTCGTGTCGTTAAGGATTTTATTGCTAAGGTCAGCGAACGTGCAGTGGGACAGGATGTTCTCAAAAGTCTGACCCCGGCACAGCAGGTCATTAAGGTTGTTCGAGAAGAACTAGCTGAATTGATGGGTGAAGGGGAAGATAATTCCCTCAATCTGGCTGTTAAGCCACCCGTCCCGCTCATGCTTTGCGGATTGCAGGGGGCAGGTAAAACAACAACTTGTGGCAAGCTGGCGCTGAAATTACGCCGCGAAAAGCGTAATCCATTGCTGGTTCCTGCTGATGTTTATCGTCCAGCGGCAATTGCCCAACTTAAAACTTTGGGTCGCCAGCTTGATGTTGAAGTTTTTGATTCTCAAGTTGGACAGAATCCGGTAGATATCTGTTCACGTGCTTTAAGTTATGCGGAACTCAACGGTTTTGATACCATCATTATTGATACTGCTGGTCGGTTGCATATTGACTCAGAGTTGATGGGCGAGCTCAAGCAGATTGTAAGTAAAGTTGCACCGCAAGAGATCTTGTTTGTTGCTGATGCGATGACCGGGCAGGATGCGGTGACTGTTGCTGCAAGTTTTGATGAACAATTACCTCTGACCGGGGTGATTCTGACCAAGCTGGATGGAGATGCTCGTGGTGGCGCGGCTCTTTCTATTCGGGCGGTCACCGGGAAGCCAATCAAGTTGGTTGGTATGGGTGAGAAGCTCGATGCTCTTGAGCAATTTCATCCAGATCGCATGGCACAGCGTATCCTCGGTATGGGGGATGTCCTCAGCCTGATCGAGAAGGCTCAAGAAGCGGTTAGTACTGCTGATGCTACGGCGATGGAACAGCAGTTGCGCAAGGGTGGCTTTACTCTCGAAACTTTTCTTGAGCAGATGCAGATGATCAAGAAAATGGGTTCCATAGACTCGCTGTTGAAAATGATTCCCGGAGCCGGGAAAGCTCTCAAAAAGGCTCAGGGAATGCAGCTGCCTGAAGATGAGTTGAAAAAAATTGAGGCAATTATTCGTTCTATGACATCTCAAGAACGATTAAATCATAAGATTCTTAATGGCTCTCGACGGATGCGGATTGCCAAGGGTAGCGGAACCCGCGTTCAAGATGTCAATCAGTTGTTGAAACGCTTTGTTGAAGCGCAAAAGATGATGAAAAAAATGCAGAAAATGGGTCCTAAAGGGCTCAAAGGGATGATGGGTCGAGGTGGCCAGCTTCCATTTTGAACTTAGCGAATAGAGATAAACAGTATCCTGTTCGATAGTCAGACAACAAACAAGAAACACCAGGAGGAAAGACAGTATGTCAGTAAAAATCAGACTCGCCCGTGGTGGCGCAAAAAAGAAGCCAGTCTATCGGGTCGTTGTGGCCGATGAGCGTTTCCCAAGGGATGGTCGGTTTATCGAGGTTCTGGGACAGTATAATCCCCGCTTGGAAGAAGTTTTATTGGATTTTAAAGAAGATCGAGCTATGGAATGGCTCAATAAAGGTGCTCAGCCGACCGATACCGTACGCCGCCTTTTGCGACATGCCGGTGTCTGGGCCAAGTTTAAGGCACAGGCTGCTGTTGAATCCTGATACCTGAATTTGGTCCGAATCCGGGGCAACGGCCCCACCCACCCGGAGGATGACCTATGAAAGATCTGATCGAATATATTGCAAAGTCTCTGGTTGAAAAGCCTGATGAAATAGTTGTCTCCGAGGAGGTAGCAGGGGACGGCAGTCTATTGGTTAAACTTGCAGCGGCACAGGAAGATATGGGGCGAATTATTGGTAAACAGGGGCGCAATGCCAAGGCGATGCGAACCTTGCTGAATGCCAAAGCAACTCGTGAAAATCGACACGCTTCATTGCAAATCATGGAGTAGGTTCGGGTTTGGCTGGCTTTTAAATGGTTTGTCTGGATGGCTGAATCTTTGCTGAATATCGGAAAAATTGTTAGAACTCACGGTTTGCGTGGTGATCTTAAAGTGCGATTGAACTCAGGAGACCCTGAACTTCTGCTGACATTAAAACAGATTGAATTGTGCTTGCCGACAGGTGAGTCTTTGAGTGTGAATATTAGTCGTCAGGTTTTGCATAAAGGTCAGGTATTGTTGCATTTTAAGGGACTTGATTCGATTGATCGGGTTGAACCGCTGGTTGGCAGTCAGGTCCTCATAACAGAAGATCTGTTGCCAGAACTTAGTGATAATGAGTACTACTGGGGACAGTTGGAAGGGTTGCAGGTTGTCGACCGGGAGCGAGGCGCTATCGGACAGCTTCAAGAATTGTTAAGTAGCGCTGCCCATGATACATATGTTGTGAGAGGACGTTTCGGGGATGTTATGATTCCGGCAGTCCAACAGTTTATATTGGGAATCGATCTGGAAGAGCGGATTATGCAGGTTGAGCTTCCAGAGGGATTGATTCCAGATGAACAATGATCTTTGACGTATTGACTTTGTTTCCCGGTATGTTTGTTTCCCCGCTGCAGGAGAGTATCCTCGGGCGGGCGATCAAACAAAAATTGCTGCAGGTGCGAACTCATAACCTGCGTGATTGGGCTGCGGGTAAGCATCTGAGCACCGATGATGCTCCCTACGGGGGTGGCGATGGCATGGTGATGAAGCCAGAACCAATTGCTCGTGCAGTTGCTGAGTTGAAGTTGAAATCGCCCGACGCAAAGGTACTGTTGATGACCCCGCAGGGGATCCCTTTTAAGCAACAGCATGCTCGGGAACTGGCTGGTGAGTCAGGGTTGATTTTTCTCTGTGGTCGCTATGAGGGTTTCGATGAGCGGACTCGTCAAGCGTTGGTCGATACAGAATTTTCAATTGGAGATTTTGTGTTGACTGGTGGGGAGCTACCGGCAATGGTGATGATTGATGCAATTTCCCGTCATCTTCCTGGGGTTCTTGGCTCCAGTGGAAGTGCGGAAACCGATTCGTTCGTCGATGCCTTGTTGGAGTATCCGCAGTATACGCGCCCCGCAGTTTTTAACGGGATGTCGGTGCCAGATGTGTTGCTTTCCGGGGATCATGGTAAAATCGCCAAGTGGCGACGAGAACAACAACTTTTACGTACTTTGCAACGCCGACCAGAGCTGCTGGAAAATGTTGTTTTGAGTGCTGATGATGCAAAGATCCTCGAGCGACTACGCAAAGATATAGAGTCAATCTCAAAGGTTCAATAATTATCAAACTGACCTATTGTTCTGTTTGCAATTTCAAAGCTTTTAAGTGAAACTAGATAGATAAATCAAGGAGGAATGAAGATGAACATCATCGATCGACTAGAAATGGAACAGATTAAAAAGGATATCCCACGTTTTAAAGCGGGTGATACAATTAAAGTTCACGTAAAAATAACTGAAGGTGAGAAGCAGCGGATTCAGATTTTCCAGGGTGTTTGCATCAAGCGCCTTAACCGTGGTCTTGGCTCTTCTTACACTGTGCGTAAGATGTCTGGTAATATTGGTGTGGAACGGATTTTTCCGCTTCATTCACCAAGTATCGACAAAATTGAAGTTGTTCGTGTCGGTCAGGTACGTCGTGCCAAACTCTATTACCTGCGTAACCTGCGTGGTAAAGCAGCACGAATTTCTGAAAAACGGATGGTCTGATCAGAATAGATTCGCTAAGATAAGCCCCCAACGGTTGCGTTGGGGGCTTTTTTTGGTTTGGTGCTGATTTATGAATAACCTGAAATTATTTGACAAAGGTGATGTCTCTACTCTCTATTTTGAGGAACTTGCAAAACGACGCGGGTTTGACTTTGTTGCGGGAATCGATGAGGCAGGTCGCGGTCCGCTGGCTGGTCCGGTTGTTGCTGCCGCAGTTATTCTGTCGGATAGCTTTGATCTGCCGGGGTTGACCGACTCAAAAAAATTGACCGAAAAACAACGGAACCGCTTCTATCCTCAAATTCGTCAGCAGGCAACCGCTGTCGGTATTGGGGTCGCTTCAGTTTTGGAAATCGACAAGATTAATATATTGCAGGCGACTCTGTTGGCCATGCAGCGGGCAATTTCACGATTATCCCAAGTTCCCGATCATTTGTTGATTGATGGAATGACTCCATTGCCACTGCAAATATCTCAACAGACCATAATAAAAGGGGACAGTCGTTCGCTTTCAATTGCTGCCGCTTCAGTTATTGCAAAAGTTGTTAGAGATCGAATTATGTATAGTTTTTCCAAGCAGTTACCCGTTTATGGCTTTGCAAAACACAAAGGTTATGGAACCCGGCAGCATCGACAGGCAATAGCTCAATTCGGTCCGAGCGGCCTCCATCGGAAAACCTTTTCCGGGGTTAAGGAATATCTGGAGCCGGTCGTTGACTGACGCGCGGCTAACTCTCGGAGCCTGGGGGGAAGAACGGGCAACAGAATATTTGCGCCAGCAGGGGATGAAAGTTTTAGAGCGTAATTTCACCACCCCGGTTGGTGAAATTGACATCATCGCCAGATATAAATCCTGGTTGGTCTTTATCGAAGTCAAAACACGTCGCAGCAACGCTTTCGGGACGCCCCAAGAGGCGGTTGGAGCACGTAAACAGCGACAGATTATCCGTACGGCTCATTGGTACTTGCAGAATCATAAAAACACTAGATTGCAACCCCGGTTTGATGTTGTTGCGATTCTGTGTCAGAGTGATGACAGAGTGCAGATAACGCATATTTCTGATGCTTTTTCCCTGTCGGATTGAAGAATCTCATCGTGTTGGAGTGAATATGGCTAACCAGATTGGACAAACATCTCTTAATCTTGCCGATTTTGGTTTTTTACGCATCGGAGTAGCTACTCCGGAGATGAAAGTCGCTGACATCGATTTCAACGTTGCAGAAATTCGCAAAATTGCCCGTCTTGCCCATCGAAAAAAATGCCGCTTAGTCCTTTATCCGGAATTGTGCCTGACCGGATATACCTGTGCCGATCTGTTTTTTCAACAGCAATTACAGCAAAAAGTTGCAGCAGCTCTTCTGGAATTAGCGCAATTGTCTGCTGCGGAAGATATGACTCTGGTTGTTGGTGTCCCTGTTGCGATTTCGGGACGCTTGTATAATTGTGCTGCATTCATCTCGGGGGGAGAAATCTGTGGTCTGGTTCCAAAATCGTTTTTGCCAAACAGTGGTGAATTTTACGAACAGCGTTGGTTTTGTTCGTCTTTTGAGAATGATTCCAATTATGTGCAGATTGGTTCATCGCAAATTCCCTTTGGTACTGACCTGTTATTTCAGGCTGAAGATTTTCCCAGTGCGCTGATTGGCATCGAAATTTGTGAGGATGCCTGGTCGGTTGCTCCACCGAGCAGTTCGCAGGCATTGGCTGGGGCAACGCTGTTACTGAACTTGTCGGCGAGTCCGGAGATTCTTGGTAAACACGCTTACCGACGTGCCTTGGTGGTATCCCAATCTGCCCGGTGCCTAGCTGCTTATGCCTATTCATCGGCAGGACCGAACGAATCGAGTACCGACCTGGTATTTTCAGGTCATTCCCTGATTGCTGAGAATGGTCAAATTCTGGCTGAGACTGACCGGTTTCAATTTGAAAGCCAGTTAGCGTTGGCCGATATCGATCTGGAACGTCTGCTGGGAGAGCGTCAGCGCAACAGTACTTTTGGCTCGGGAGCTCCCGAACATGATTTCAGAATTCAATCCTTTCAGCTACGCCCGCTAGCCGTTACGAAATTACGTCGTCAGGTTGCAAAGAGACCCTTTGTACCGCCAGATGATGCTGAGCGGGCAGTGCGATGTCATGAAATCTTTCAATTGCAGACCAGCGGTCTGATGACACGGTTGCGTCATACTGGCAGCCAAAAATTGGTTATTGGTCTGTCAGGTGGACTTGATTCAACCTTGGCGCTGTTAGTGGCAGTGAAAGCTTTTGACCGATTGGGTCTGGATCGGAAGGGGATCATTTCTCTCACCATGCCCGGATTCGGCACAACCGAGCGAACCCGTGGTAATGCTGAGGAACTGGCCGAACAACTTGGCACAGAACTAAGAATTATCTCGATTGATAAGGCGGTGCTACAGCATTTCCGCGATATTGGTCATGCTCCAGAGCTGCATGATGTGACTTATGAAAACAGCCAGGCCAGGGAACGTACTCAGATTCTGATGGATGTTGCTAATCAGGTTGGTGGTTTAGTGATTGGCACTGGCGATCTGTCGGAATTGGCACTTGGTTGGTGTACCTATAACGGTGATCATATGTCGATGTACGCGGTGAATTGCGGCGTGCCGAAAACTCTGGTGCGCTATCTGGTTGACTGGTGTGCTAAAGAAGAATTCAGTGGGCGCATATCTGCGGTACTGGAGGATGTTTGCGCTACACCTGTTTCCCCGGAATTGTTGCCGCCCGGTGTTGACGGGAATATCAATCAATTGACCGAACAGGTTATCGGTCCATACGAGTTACACGATTTTTTCCTTTATCAGGTTGTGCGGATGCACTTTGCACCAAAGAAGATACTGATGTTGGCAGAACAAGCTTTTGCTGCTGAATATTCCCGGAGCGAATTACTTAAATGGCTGCGCCAGTTTTATCAGCGCTTTTTCAGTCAACAATTCAAACGATCCTGTCTTCCGGATGGCCCTAAAGTTGGCACTGTAGCCCTTTCTCCCCGGGGAGATTGGCGGATGCCGAGTGATGTTGCAGCCACACTCTGGTTGAGTCAGCTGGAGGGTTTGGAGTGAACGGAACCCTCTATGTGGTGGCCACCCCGATTGGTAACTTGGAGGATATGACTTATCGCGCTGTGCGGGTTCTGCAAGAAGTCGCATTAATTGCCGCGGAAGATACCCGCCACAGCCGTAAATTGCTGACTCATTACAGTATTAATACGTCACTTATCTCTTACCACGAACACAATGAAGAATTTCGATCGGCTCAATTGATTGCAAAGCTACAGAACGGGGAGTCGATTGCGTTGATCAGTGATGCGGGAACCCCCTGTATTGCCGATCCCGGCTATCGTCTGGTTTTCTGTTGTCGTCAGGAAGGGATTCCGGTTATTGCAGTTCCCGGCCCATCGGCACTGGTGGCAGCTCTTTCGATTTCAGGATTGCCGACCGATGCTTTTCGTTTTGTCGGCTTTCTTCCTGCCAAAAAACACGGTCGCTGTCAATTCCTTGAGCAGATCAAAAATGTACAACAAACCGTTGCCTGCTATGAAGCTCCCCACCGTTTATTATCCAGCCTTGCCGATATTATTGAAATTTGTGGAGCTGATCGACCTATCGCAATTGCCCGCGAGCTGACCAAACGGCATGAAGAATTGTTCAGTGGAACTGCTGGCGCAGCTCTCGAATATTTTGCCCAGGGTTCGGTCAAAGGTGAACTGGTGATCCTGCTTGGCTCGGCCTTGCAACGGCAACCAGAGGGAACCGTCAGAGATGCACTGTTGCGGTTGCGAGAAGAGACCGATCTGAGCTGGAAGGAAATCGTCAAACTGGTTGCCAAAGAGTTTGGTCAGTCCGGCAGTGTGGTTTACAAAGAATCATTGGAGTTGCGTCAGGAACAGTAAACCCGTTTGCTGAGGAAGGTCGATGAACTGTAAATCCCTTCTTATCCTCTTAATTTTTCTGCTCTGCCTCGGCAAAGTTCGAATCTGCTTCGCCCTGCAAGCCGAAGAAATCCTTCTTATTGCCAACCGGAACCTCTCTTCCAGCATTGAGTTGGCAAAATATTACAGCAAAAAACGCCAAATTCCAGCAGAGAATCTTCTTACAGTTAATATGAGCGATCAGGAAGATTGCAGCCGCGAGGAATATCAGCGGCAGTTACTTGAGCCACTGCGCAAGTTTTTTACTCACCACCAAGGAACTAAAATCCGTTGTCTCCTGCTATTCTACGGAATCCCCTTACGTGTTGCTGCACCCGAATTGTCCCAACCGCAATGGCAGGAACTGGAGGACCTGAAACACACCAGGAAACAAATTGACTGGCAGCTGGAAAATCGTCAACTGACAAAAGAACAGACTCGGAAAAGAGTGCAGAAATCAAAGCAACTTGCAGCACAGATCAATAAATTACGACTGACAGGCCAACGTGCCGCTGTCGATTCGGAAATTGCCTTGATGTTGAATGAAGCTTACCCTCTGGATAAATGGCAACCAAATCCATTTTTTATTGGCTTTAAAAAACAGCAGGATAAATTATTATTTAACAAAGATCAGGTGCTGTTCGTTTCCCGTCTTGATGGGTCAACCCCTGAAATTGTGCGGCGGATGATTGATGACAGCTTATATGCGGAGAAGAATGGATTGCAGGGGCAGGCTTATTTTGATGCACGCTGGCTACTGCCTGAAAAGAAGAATTTAACGGGTTATGCCCTATATGATGCATCGATTCATAACGCGGCGGCGATAACTGAAAAACTCAGTTCTTTACCGGTACATCTGGATCAGCAGGAGCGTTTGCTCCAGCCAGGTGAAGCACCGCAGGCAGCACTCTATTGTGGCTGGTACAGCCTTGGAAGATATGTCGATGCTTTTGACTGGCAACGTGGTGCGGTGGGTTATCATATTGCCAGCGGTGAGTGCACAACGTTGAAAAAACCCGGAAGTCAGGTCTGGTGCAAGCGGATGTTGGAAGAGGGGGTCGCAGCAACCGTCGGTCCTGTAGCTGAACCTTATGTGCAAGGGTTTCCCTTGCCAGAACTGTTTTTCGGTTTTCTGCTCGATGGCTACTATACGTTGGCAGAAAGTTATTTTCTCAGTATGCCATACTTGTCCTGGCAGATGATTTTGGTTGGCGATCCGCTGTATCGACCGTTTCGAAATGTAACGACAGGGAAGTAATACTCATTTTTCAGACATTTTCAAGTGCTCTTGACAGTACCATTAGTAGGTGCTATTAAGTGGTCAATAGGAGGAAAGCATTATGGGTGTGAAATTTTCTGAAGATATCGTTCCGCTAACAGATATTAAAGTGAATCCGGGTAGAGTGGTACGTCGTACAAAAGAGTCACACCGTCCAATTTTATTGACCAGTCGCGGGCGTGGTGTCGCTGTTATGCAGTCCCTGGAGGATTTCGAGCAAGCCGAAGAGGAAAAGTTTTTTATGCGAGCTGTTGTAGAAGGCCTTAGCGATCTGGAAAATAATAGAGAGGTTGATTTAGCGACAACAAAAATTCGGCTTGGTTTAAACCTGAATCCATGAGTAACCCGCGGCGAATAGATCCCCAAAATCACCGCCGAACCTTTGGGTGGGGCTAAGATTTTTTGAATCGCTTATTCAACCCAAGCACTTGCACTCTTCATCCACTGTTTACTCACGGATCCAAGTTGAAATAAAGGATGTCCCAGTTGCTCCCCATTCTATTTGCCGAATCAGCGGTTCAGGACTTAGAGGATATTCGTGATTATTATCTAGAGCAGCAGTTGCCTGAGGTTGGTGATCGCTTTCTGGAAGAAATTATCTCTTCGGTCGTAGAGTTACCTGTTCACCCAGACCGTGGAAGGATTGTGCCTGAATTCAACCGTCCCCAGCTTAGAGAGTTAATTCATCCCCCCTTTCGAATTGTTTATCATCGCGACAAAAGTCGTCTCCGTATTGTCTGTGTCTGGCGTAGTGAACGGTTAATGCGGTTGCCTTGTCGGTAGAGCTTGCCATGGCGTTCACCATCTCATCTTGAACGGGTGATATTTCCCCTCACGTTTGTAGCGGCGAGGGAAAGCCGGAAACCTTCGACTTTCTCGGTTTCACGCATATCTGCGCACGGAAGCGGAAAGATGGAGGGTTCACATTGCACCGTAAAACCATCGGCAAGCGTCTATAGAAGAAGATAAAAAACGTGCGCGAGACCCTGATACGAAACCGACATCGTTCGGTGCGAGAACAGGGACGATGGCTGCGGCGGATGATCCAAGGGCACTATAATTACTACGGTGTTTCCGGCAACCGCAAGGCACTGGAAGCCTTCCGCACTCAAATCGGTCATGCATGTTGCGCGCACTGCGCAGACGGAGCCAAAAAGGAAGAGGTTTAACTTGGCAACGCTTGCAGAGCTGGATGGAGAAATGGATACCCCGAGCAATAGTGCGACACCCATACCCGAATCAACGCCTCTGCGTTTGACCTGAGGCAGGAGCCCGGTGCGGTAGTTCCTCACGCCGGGATCTGTGCGGGGGGCGCTGGGTAACCGGCGTTCCTGCCGCGACTTTAAGATGTGATCCTTTCTGTCAGCGAATCTGGAAACTATCAAATTCGCCAGTCGGCATTTGCCATTTCACTTGCAGGTCATCCACCCGTGCCATATCGGAACCACTTTTGCACCAGTCAACAACTGCTTTGACGGCAGTTTCTTCTCCTTCGAATACAGCAGTAACGGAACCGTCGGGATTGTTGCGACACCAACCGTAGACCTCATACTGATTCGCCGTATTTTTGGTGCTCTGGCGGAACCAGACCCCCTGAACCAGACCGGTGACACGTATTTTTGCTCTGATGTTTGTCATATTACAGCTCTTCTTTGATCAGTTCGAGAAAATCACTTTCACTGAGGACTTTTATCCCCAATTGTTCTGCTTTTGTCAGTTTACTACCTGCTCCCGATCCGGCAACGACATAGTCAGTTTTTTTACTGACCGAGCCACTGGCGCGACCACCTTGAGCCTCTACGAGTGCTTCTCCCTCTTTTCGGCTGAACTGTTTCAGCGCGCCGGTAAATACAAAAATCTTACCCTGTAAGCTATTTCCCGTGATTGGTTCAGTGCTTTTTGGATTGATTCCCAATCTGATAAATTCTTCGATGAGCTTTTTATTGTTTTCATCATTGAAAAAGCGGATCAGACTTTCACTGACCTGTGGGCCAATTTCATGAATTGAGAGCAGGTCTTCGCTTTTGGCAGCAGCCAGCGCTTCTAAGCTGCCAAACTGACGAGCGAGGACTTTTGCCAGGTGGCTGCCAACGTGACGGATGCCGAGGGCAAAGATAAAGTTTTCAAGGGGACGCTGCTTACTTGCTGCAATTGCCTGTAACAGATTGTCAGCCAACTTGTCGCCCATCCGATCAAATTGAAACAGCTCTTCCCGGGTCAAATGATAAATATCGGAAAGACTATTAACCAGTTTCAGTCGCAATAGTTGATCGATGAGACGATCACCAAGCCCTTCAATATCCATGGCGCCACGGGAACAGAAATGTTTGAGCGATTCTTTCAGCTTAGCTGGACAATTGATCCCCTGACAGCGGGGGATGACTTCTCCCTTTTCACGAGTTACCGGAGAATGACAGATCGGACAATGGGTCGGTTCAGGGATGGGTTGTTCATTGCCAGTGCGTTTTTCCTTGACGACCTGAACGATATCCGGAATGACATCGCCAGCGCGTTCAACCACAACGGTATCTCCGATCATAACGTCAAGCCTGGCTATCTCATCCCAATTATGCAAGCTGGCGCTGGAGACAGTGACACCACTGACATTGACAGGTCGTAAATTGGCAACCGGAGTGATTGCTCCGGTTCGACCGACCTGTAATCGTACCGATTCGAGTACTGTCTGCTCTTGTCGGGCGGGGAATTTACAGGCGATGGCCCAGCGCGGGGTGCGGCTTTTTTCACCCAACTCCCGCTGCAGCGCGCGACTGTTTATTTTGACCACCATCCCGTCAATTTCATAGGGAAGTTGGTCGCGCAAGTTTTGTAATTCCTTGTACCGTGAAATCACTTCATCAATATTTTTTGCAATATGAACTGTTTCCAGATTAACTTTGAGCCCCCAATTGCGGAAGGCTTCCAGAAGTTGCATGTGAGTTTCCGGGGTGGCTCCAGAGATATGACCACTACCGTAGCAACTGATTGTTAACGGACGGGTGGCTGTCAATTTAGCATCAAGTTGGCGCAGGCTTCCTGCAGTCAGATTGCGTGGATTGGCAAAGGTTGGTTCTCCCTCTTCCCGACGCTGCTGGTTCAGCTTGCGAAAACCTTTCAGCTCCATATATATTTCACCGCGCACTTCCAATTGCTCCGGGTAGTCGTCTTGCAACTGTAGAGGGATTGCTCCAATAGTACGAATATTCTGAGTGATATCTTCTCCCGTTGTCCCATCTCCTCGGGTTGCTCCTCTGATCAGTTTGCCCTGCTGATAGGTCAGAGCAACAGCAACACCATCTAATTTTGGTTCACAGATGTATTCCAAATCCTCTGATCGAGAAAGAAATCGTTTGATCCTGGTATCAAAATTGTGCAGATCTGATTCATTGAACGCATTTTCAAGTGATAGCATTGGGCTAGCATGGGTGACGGCAGGAAAGCTGCTTAAAGGGGCGCTGCCAACCCGCTGTGTAGGCGAATCGGGAGTAATGAGCTCTGGAAATTGCTCTTCTAACGTGAGAAGTCTCTGCATTAAACGATCATATTCAGCATCAGTGATCTCTGGTTGATCAAGGGCATGATAGAGATAGTTATGATAGTGGAGTTGTTGTGCAAGACTGTGATGCTCGCGTTGGGCTTTATCGTATTGATCGGAAGTCATTTATAATATTCTCTCTGCAATTTAATTTAATCGGCTTATATCATGCTGATCAAATTGGTGCAAAGCAAGCACTTTCCCTTTGGTGAGGTTTGCGCTAAACTCCGCCATCAAGTAGGTCGATATCAGGAGGTTGTTGGATCTTAGAAGGATCTACCGGAAATCTGCCCGCGAACGGCCGATTTCTTATTAGAGTTCACAAAGCCCAACAGCCTTCTTAAAAATTGAGCCTATTAAGCCCTTTGCAAAAGTCTTTAAAATTCAGTGGCCGTCATTCCCGCGCAGGCGGGAACCCAGAGGTTTCTTGGGTTTATCAAAAATTAGATCCCCGTTTTCACGAGGATGACGACTTTTGCAAGAGGCTCAATTATTTCCCTTTTTGGAGTATCAATGTCCGATGAAATAGTTTGGCGATTGTTGGGGTTACTGGTATTGCTGGGGCTTTCCGGCTTCTTCTCTGGATCAGAAACGGCTTTGCTTTCCCTCGATAAGTTGCGGGTACGTTTTCTCCAACAGAAACAGCACCCCAATGCTGACAAATTAGCCAATTTACTCAATAATCCTGATCGTCTTCTCAGCGGGATTCTAGTTGGCAACAATCTGGTCAATATTGCTGCTTCAGTTATTGCCACGGGATTATTTGTCAGTTACTTTGGTGAAACGGGGGAATGGTTAACCGTCTTGATTTTAACCCCGATCCTGCTGATTTTTTCTGAAATCTGCCCAAAAACCTACGCGGCACAATATCCGGAAAAAATGTCTTTTTTGGTGTTGAAGCCAATCCGTTTGGTTGTTTGGGTTCTGACTCCGGTTATTATCGTTGTCTCCTCAATTTCTAACCTTTTAACCAGCTTTTTACGGAAAAAGGATGCAGAGAGTTTGTCTGTGTCCGAAGGCGAAATAAGAGCAATAATTGAGATGGGAGAGGAGTCGGGGGTTGTTGCCACCGAACAACGGAAAATGTTGCATGGAATTTTCGATCTATCAGAAACCCGGGTTCGCGATATTATGATACCTCGAACAGAAGTGACAGGCATTGACCAGTCTGCCACTTTTAAGGAAGTTCTATCAACGGCTCGGCAAACTCGCCACTCACGCTTTCCGGTGTTTGGTGAAAATCTCGATAATATTGTCGGAGTGATTCACTCGAAAGACATTCTTGATTATGTTGGTCAGACTGAACATTTTGACCTGAAGGAGTTGAGTCGCCCCCCATATTATGTGCCAGAATCCAAACGGATCGCTGTTTTATTGCAGAGCTTCCGTAAAAAACGGGAACACTTGGCAATTGTTGTTGATGAATATGGCGGCATGGAAGGAATTGTCACTCTTGAGGATGTTGTCGAAGAGATCGTCGGTGAAATTCATGATGAGTATGATATTGAAGAGCTTGATTTTCGAGAGCTTGGAGATGGACACTATTTGGTCGATGCGGCCATGCCTCTGCGTGAAGTGAATCGCCGGTTTAATCTGAATCTTCCCGAGGAGCATGTCACGACCTTGGCTGGACACCTGTTGCAGATTATGGGAAAGATCCCTGTTGAGGGTGATTCTTGTGAAGAGGGAAACCTTGTGTTTCGGGTGCGGCGGATGGAAGACCGGCGGATTGAAGAAGTAGAGATGGTTATTTCTAAAGAAAATGTAACCGATTGAAACAAATCGACTAATCCCACCATTATCAATTGGCAAAATTTCCGATTCGGATCATTGGCAGGTGAATACGTTGTATCTGGAATTCACGGTAGATACCGACTTCGCGGGCAAGGCGGGTGCAAGGTACAGAAGCACAGCGGAAAGATTTGCTCTGATCAGATTCAGTTTTAGCTTTTGAGACTATCCCGGACGTTTGCAGTACACCCTTTGAAGATTATTTGACACAAGCTGGGTTTGCCACTATTTTGAACGGATATTTTGTATTTCAAGGAGGGGACAATGAAATCAGAACAAATAAACCACTGTCAGGAAGTCAGTTTTGCCGGGCGGTGGTTTTTGTTTTTGGGAGTTAAGGGATTTCCGTTATCTACAAAAATAGTGATGATATACGGCTAGGAAAATTATGTTAGAGGTGGTTTCGGCAGCGCGAACCGTGTTTGAGCAGTATGATGACCGGAATCGTATAATTACTTGTTATGTCTTAATAATATTACATAGAGGATATCTATGAGCTGTCCAGTTTGCTTTTTTCGCGAAGAACATCAAAAGAAATTGAAAACAAGCACCTTCACGAATGTCAGGTTCGAAAATAGACTGCGTAAATATAAGGAAATATTTATTGATGGAATACATAAAATGGATAGTTTATCGAATTGTACTTGTATATCTACATATGATAACGCTGAATTAATTGAATGGACTGACGCATTTCTTAATGAGCTGAAAACCTCGGTTCAGATAATAAATGAAGCATTTGATAGCATTATATCAATTTACGACGATTTTATTATAAAAAGTCAGAAAGTTGCATCGGATAGTTTGTGGGAATACCTTAATGAAAAAAATCTAGTGTCACGAAACGAACACCCTATATCGTATACAAAATTACTTTTTCGAGGACGGGTAAAAAGTAATTTTAATGAAAACGATGTTAATAACTATTTCCACATTCCCTTTTCAATACGCCAACTTGTAGGGAATCAGCGTTTCAGTGTTAGCGGTCAGCCGATGCTGTATTTTTCCAGTTCAGTATTGGCAATAACCAAAGAGTTAGAAAGTAGTGTCGAAAATCTTGCTATAGCTGGTTTTCTTCCAGATTATTCAAAATATTATCATTCAAAAATATTTGATTTACAAAACCACTTAAATAATTCTATTGAGAATACGTTACCTGGGATTTTGACGACAGATTTAAATATTTCATATTATCAAAATGATATAAACCCAAATCAAGCAACTATAGCAAAAGATATTCACGAAACTGTGCTCATGAATATATGTACATTTCCAGTTTTAGTTAAAGGAAGCTTTATTTCGGAATATGTAATCCCACAGTTGTTAACCTCTGTGCTTTTACAAGAAAATTATACCGGCATCATATTTCCATCAACTAAAGATTTTTCAAATCTGACCGGAAATCATAGGTTTTCTTCTCATCACTTAAATATTGGAATTTTCGTTCCGTATGATGATGAAAATGATATCAATGAAAAACTAAAGGGAACATTTAGTAATTTTTTGGCGACTACTGATTACATAGATGTAACTGTTGAAGAAGTTATGGAGAAAATAGAAGCCATATTCAAAACAAATAAAGCATCTGATGTAAATAACAATGATTATATTATCCCTGTTGTTAAATTGGAACTTCATCTAGAATATGTAAAAGAATCGAAGATTGATGGAGTTGAATATTTTAATACGGATATAGGTAAGGCAGAACTGCGTTTGTATTGGGAAATGTTGAATTTTATTGAAAGTTCAATAGTTTAACCAGACATAACAAATAGCTGCACCGGACAATTCAAAGTGACACTTGTTTTGCTAAAAAAGCAGCAAAAACGTGCCACTTTAAATCGCCGGTGAGCAAAGCGTTCTCCAGAGGATAAAGGAGATTAACGATATGCCTGATACGGAATGGCTAGACCCAATCAGCACAGAGGCCAAGAAGCTTAAGCGTGAAGCAGCCAAGCGAAGAAAAGCCTATCAAGAGCTTTCTGTATTGAAATCTGCCGTACAGGAACATCTTGACGCCGGATGGGAAGTCGATAGAGAACTCAAAATCAAGACCCGCATACGGAAGCCGTGGTCACATGATGAAAGATTGGAAAACAGAGTCTGGTATCTGTTCTATCTTCTTGGATACCCCGAGATCAGTTCTGGACGAAACTTCCAAATCACAATCAAACGCAAAGGTGCTGACCCCTACAAGAAACAGATTGACGTGTTAGCAAAGGACGACGAGACGGTTATTGTTACGGAATGCAAATCATCCGCTCGTATCACTCGCCGAAGTCTACAGAAGGATATAGAGGAATTCGCGAACCTCAAGGGGCCTATCGCAAACGCAATAAAGAAACACTACGGGGCTGGCTTTAAGCCCAAAATTATCTGGCTGTTTGTGACAAGTAACATCGCATGGTCGCAGCCAGATAGACAGCGTGCTGCTGGAGCACATATCAATATCGTAACCGAGAAGGAACTGAAATATTATTTGCAGATTGCCGATCATCTGCGAGCAGCAGCAAGGTTCCAATTTCTCGCCGAGTTTCTGAAAGATCAGAAGATTCCCGAAATGAATGGTGTCCATGTCCCTGCCGTCAAAGGCAAACTCGGAGGAAAGACATTCTACTCATTCGTTTCAACGCCAAAACAAATGCTTAAGATTGCATTCGTAAACCACCGCTCCCTGAACGACCCCGCTGGCGCACCATCCTATCAGCGACTTGTTAGCAGAACACGGCTCCGTCAAATCTCACGGTTTATTTATGACGGAGGATTCTTTCCTACGAATATTCTTGTTAATTTCTCAAGCAAATGTCGATTCGAGCATGTCGCCAAGGATGATGAAACGAACGTCGTATTTGGGAATCTCTATTTACCATGCCGATACAGATCTGCATGGATTATCGACGGACAACATAGGCTCTACGGATATGCTCCATTGTCGGAGAAATTTCTCAATCAGAACATTATGGTCGTTGCCTTTGAGAGCCTAAAAAAGGAAGAGGAAGCAAACCTCTTTGTAACCATCAATCATGAGCAGAAATCTGTTCCCAAAACCCTGCTGGACGATTTAGAAGGGGAATTGAAGTGGGGGTCAGATCGCCCAACCGAGAGAATCGGGGCTGTGAGCGCGAGGCTCATTGGACTACTAAACAACGATATCGGCGAACCTCTCTACGGTCGTGTTACTCAACAGGGGATCTCACCGACAGAAAAGACGTGCTTAACAGTACCAGCCATCAAAGACGGCCTACGCAGATCTGGTTTGGTTGGTGAGGCAATCCTCAATAAAAAGGAGTTTGCACCCGGGGTACTCTGCGGAACCAACGACACGGCGACACTGGACCGCGCTCGCTCAGCCCTGAACAGTTACTTCCAACTCTTGGCAAGTGCCAACACAACGCAGTGGGAATCCGGTCGCCAAGGCTATCTGTGCACGAATGTTGCATTGCAAGCATACCTGCTACTGTTTAGTTCGATAGTCAGCTACATGGAATCAAATAAGGGGTTGTCGGCAAGGGAACTGGAACCTAACGATCTGATTTCCGAGATTGAAGAGTACATGGATCCCATCCTGCGTTGGCTTGGTGAAGCATCTGCCATCCAAATGGAGAAGCATTTTAAGGTGCAATTTGGTTCGGGTGGTCCGCGAGAGTATTTCTATCGACTCTGCCAGAAGATTCGTGCGTCATTCTCAGATTTCGCCCCAGAGGGTATGGATGAATGGGCAAAGGGGCAATCAGAGGAACTTGTTGACGATGCTGACAAAAAACTTAAGGGCCTCAATATTCAAGTGCAAAAAACGATATTCGACATACTCAAGCAAGTGTATGGGGCAGATGGGAATGCCTACTGGAAGAAAGGCGTTACCGACAAGAAGATCAAGGCGCGGGCATACGAGAAATCACTCGAAGATGAGGACGCAGATTTGCCGTTGGAGAACTACCTTGATTTCATCGAGTATAAGAAGATCGTTGAGAACAAGGAGCATTGGAAACTATTCAAGCCATTCTTTGATATCCCTGAACCAGGCGAGAAGGGGTATACGAAAAACGTGCGATGGATGGAGCGCGTTAATGAACTGCGAAGGATTCCGGCTCACGCAACCGAGAAACGCAACTACAAGGCAAGTGATTTTAATTACATTGAGTATGTCTATGAAGAATTTATGAGCCGCCTCAGCACTATTGACATCACAAGCATAGGTCGAGAGGGTGCAGAATGACACCGTTCTTGAAGTGGGCAGGAGGTAAACGTTGGCTAGTCTCACAGCATGATGCTTGGTTGCGGAACAATGCAAAGAGGTACATCGAGCCATTCCTCGGTAGCGGAGCAGTGTTCTTTCACATGCAGCCAACGTCCGCAATCTTATCTGACATCAATGCTGAATTAGTGGCTACCTACCAAGCTCTTCGAGATACGCCCCTCAAGGTGAGGCGGCACCTCTTAGCACATCACCGAATGCATAGCATTGATCACTACTACCATGTTCGACAACAAGCCCCGCGCACAGCGGCCACGCAGGCGGCAAGGTTCATCTACTTGAATCGCACATGTTTCAATGGACTTTATCGGGTGAATCTAAAGGGAGTGTTTAATGTTCCAAAGGGGACAAAAGAAAAGGTCATTCTTCCGTCCGATGATTTTGAGAACGTCTCTGCCCTCTTGCAAGCAACAGCTCTCGTATCATGCGATTTTGCCGACACAATACGCCAAGCAAAGAGCGGTGATTTTCTATATATCGACCCTCCCTATACCGTACGTCATAACAACAATAATTTCTTGAAATACAATGAGCATATTTTTTCGTGGGCTGATCAGAAACGTCTTGCAGTATGCCTCGCGGAGGCTGCTAGGCGAGGAGTCAGTATTCTCATATCCAATGCTGACCACCCCTGTATTCATGAACTGTACGGTGCGAGTTACTGGCAACGTATGACAGTGGATCGGTTCAGTCGCCTTGCCTCCTCGGCCAAGCACAGAAGAGGAACAACCGAGGCCGTAATATCGAATTACCTGAAAGAAAATGGCGAACAAGAGGATCCACGGTACTGAAAAAGGCGCGCCTTTTTCAGTACCGTGGATCCATGGCGTTCAAGCCGCTGCGCGGCTTGAATCGGCGGAGCTGAGTCCGACTCCAGCAACTTGTGCACGCCGCTTCACGTCATGAACAAGTCACTGGAGTCGGACTGCGGCATTTCCGCTTGTGCAAGTAAACTTGCAACGCGAAAAATACCTTCGCCGCTCAGCTCCGCCGATTCGCTTTTAATACAGTGCCAAATATTTGCGTATCGTAAATGATTGACAAAAACAGTTACGTATCTTATTTTAAGTAGAAAGGATACGATACAATATGCCAAAATCATTTACTCCTCAAAAATTACCCCTTGATGATGTTGCTTGGGAATCACTCTTGCCCAGCATCATTAAAGCTAACTCCACATTGGCAAGATTCGATGGACTTTTGGAGAATATCCAGAACCCACTCCTGTTTCTTAGCCCATTAATGACACAAGAGGCAGTTTTATCATCTCGTATAGAAGGTACTCAGGCTTCTCTCAATGACATACTTGAATATGAAGCATCCCCAAAAAGAAAAAAGGACAATTACAACGACATAGAAGAAGTTATCAATTATCGTGATGCTCTTCAATATGCAGAAAAAGAACTAGAAAACAGGCCTATATGCCTGAATCTCGTAAAAGACATCCATTCCATTCTCCTAAAAGGAGTCAGAGGGCAAAACAAAGCCAGAGGCGAGTTTAGAAAAATTCAGAATTGGATTGGCCCACCAGGCTCATCAATAGAAACAGCATCATTTGTTCCACCATCCCCCGAAATACTTTTGGGGAGTCTTTCAAACTGGGAAAAATATTGCCACTACGAAGATCGTGATAGGTTGGTTCAACTTGCTATCATTCATGCTCAATTTGAAATCATCCATCCATTTCTTGATGGTAATGGCAGGCTTGGGAGAATACTTATCCCTCTATTTCTCTACGAAAAAAGGTTGCTTAAATATCCAGCATTATATGTCAGTGAATTTTTTGAAAAAAACAGGGAAGACTATTACCAAAAACTACGTCACATAACAGAAAGCAATGCATGGACACAGTGGATAGAATATTTTCTTTTGGCAATTGTCAGGCAAGCTGAAATTAATACCCAAAGAGCCAAACAAGTTGCTAAACTTTACGAAGAAATGAAATCAACAATTCAGACTGTAACAAAAACCCGGAGTGCAATAGAGATACAGGATTTCCTTTTTACAAAAATAATGTTTGAGACACCTGATTTCACACAACACGCTTCCCTCTCAAAGCCACATGCCGCCAGGGTTTTAAAAAATTTACTAAAAAATGGTATTGTGAACACAATCTCACCCTCTAAAGGTCGAAGACCAGCCATTTATGGTTTCACTAGACTTATGGAGATAATCGAAAGCGAACAAATCAATTCACTTGACCCGCGAGCACGTGCGTTCTCCTGAGTTTATTCAGGCATTTGCGCTACGCATAAAGTTGGTTGCCAGATTCAAGGCGGGCAAGTGATCTCGGTCGTACGGCTTAAATGAATTAAAGGCATAAATGTCGAATCAAGAATTTGCGTTTGTGTGCTGAACATTTTAGCAATCAAGAAAATGATCATCGGAATTTGAAAACCCAATAGGCAATTTCAGTCAAATGCTGAAAAAGACAATTTGGGTCAAAGGCATCAAAGACAAAGTCATTGGCTCTGTAAGATTTGAATCAGATCGTCTCTGTATAAAGGCCGTACAACCACTTAATCAACGCGGACGGAAAATACGTCTCTGCTATTTTGATAAACGAAACCAAATTGCGGTGGATCACGCAGTCTCGCGTCGCCGCCGGTTATCATGAACCGTTGTGCCTCTAAAAGGATGAAAATGTGAATCCCCGGGAATTTATTATTGCTAAGCAAATTGAATGGGCGAAAAATCAAAAAATAAATTTGATTGGCAGTCAGGGAGATCAGGGCAGAAAGGTTTATACCACGACTGTTGAGGAAAATTTATTTCAGCCACTAAACACACAAACCAAGTCTGAACTACTGGCCGGTGATGGCTCTGAACTACTTAATAAAGCAAATCGTCCTGCCAAAATTCAAGCCCTTCATTCATCCTCAGCACTCTGCATAAATATTTTTGATTACTGGCGTAATTTCACAGATATTTCATCCATTGTATGGGCGTGTGGTCTGACCCGTCATAACCAGCAAATGCTAGGCACTATCAACTTTGAAGAAAAATTTCCTATTGATGATAAATTTCGATATTCACCTAATATAGATGTTGTTCTTCACCCTGCCACTGAAAAATCAGTTAAAGCATACGCCATAGAGTGCAAATTTACAGAGGCATATTCATCACGAGAGCACGGTGGTCTTGATAAAAAGTATTTGGACAACTCACCAATATGGCAATATTTATCAAATATCAAATCATTAGCCAAGGCAATATCACCAGATGATACGCAATTTGTTCATTTACATGCTGCTCAACTTATCAAGCATATTTTGGGCTTGAATCGAAAATTTGGTCATGGTGCTTATCGGTTGCTTTATCTCTGGTATGATACCTTCGGTGAAGCAGGTTGCAAACACCATCAAGAGGTAGGACATTTTGCAGAGGTGGCGCGCAAAGACGGTGTTAAATTTCATGCCATTACTTATCAAGATTTAATCATCAATCTTGCAAAATTTAGAGAAAGGCATGAAAAGTACATTATGTATTTAACCGACCGATATCTATAAATAAATGGCACAATCGGGTAGCCGGGGGTTTTTCTCCCCCAGCCCCCACACCACCCTGCATGCGGCTCCGCACAGGGCGGTTCATCAACCGTGATGAAATGCAATCCAACCGTCTCGTAGGGCAAACAGCCCTTG
>JAKIUD010000134.1 GCA_021647765.1 Desulfuromusa sp.
TTTCTGAAGAACTTCGGGGGCAATGCAAATTGTCCCCGATCATCAAAAGACCATTAAATATGAAAATATTGCGAACTGTACCAAATAATCACGGAATGCTTGTCAAAACAATGTGGCAATCAACAGCAGGTTTACGGTCAAAGAAGATGACGTTTGCCTTGACCCCTTGTGCGTAAAATAAACCGGTCGGCAGTCGCAGGATAAGGATAGTGTGGACGTCGCATTCGTGCAACAACTTACGGCGGATCGTCTCTCCTGCCCCACCTTCAAACAGCACGTTATCCGGCACCACCACAGCAGCGCGACCATGCTGCTTGAGTAGCGTTTTAACATGTTGGATGAAATTGAGCTGTTTGTTCGAAGTGGTCGCCCAAAAGTCGTCCCGCTCGACAGTTTCCTTCTCTTTGGCGACCTTGCCATTTTCGGTAACAATAGTGGTGCTACTCTTCTTACCGAAAGGGGGATTGGTGAGGATGATATCAAAACGGTCACCCGGATCAGCAGCCTAAGAATCACTAACGACTAATGGTAAGTTGCTGTCATCACTGCTGATCCCATGTAGCATCAGGTTCATGGCGCAGAGCCGTGCAGTCGACTGGACTAGTTCCCACCCTTTAAATGTGCCGTCCTTGAGCTTTTTCCGCTCATCTTTGGTCATGTGGGGATAGTTATCGACCAGCCTGTCGTGGGCGGCCAGTAAAAACCCCCCGGTTCCACACGCCGGATCACAGATCGTTTCACCCGGCTTTGGGTCGATAACAGCGACGATCGCCTGAATCAGCAGGTGTGGGGTAAAATACTGCCCGGCCCCACTTTTGGTATCCTGAGCATTTTTTTCAGCAACCCTTCGTAGGCATCACCTTTGACATCAGCACTCATCACCGACCAGTTTTCATTGCCGACCAGATCAACAATCAAGCGGCGCAGTTTAGCTGGATCTTGAAATTTGTTTTGTGATTTATTGAAAATCAGTCCGAGCAAGCCCTTTTCGTTCCCCAGATTTTCCAGAGTGTGGCGGTAGTGTGTCAATCGGTGCAAAGTGGTCCACTTTGGATCGGAATCAGTGACCCACTTTGCACCGGAATGACTGGTCCAGTTTGCTCCGGAACAGGTGGCCCAGTTTGGATCGGAATGGGTGGTCGGATGACACCGGAATATGCACCTACCCACAGATTCTGCGGAGGAGGTAATTATGAGTGTTCTGGGGAGAGAGTATCTATCCTACCCAGCAACTTGAGAGGGTTTGGCAAGATTGCCAAGTATTTATAAATTGCAGGCTCTTGGCGCCATCCGATGGTCTCCATGGATCCCCACTTCCACCGGAAGCAACCTGATTGCAGATTATCTTTTTTTCCCCGCCAGAATGATTTTATTTTTCCGTTCCGGATTGTTACGGTAGGATTTTGCTTTATAGACAATTTCCACTCCTGATTTTTGAAACAATCCTCTTAACTGCGTCAATGTAAAGATTTGTTTATGGCCAAACGGGGCGGTTGAATAAAAACTCGGCAGAAAAAGGCCCATTTCCCCAGGGATAAATCGGTAAAACTGCTGGCTCAAGCGGTAAGATAAAACTTCTCGCGAAGGTGTATCCAGAAACAGCATCCCGCCAGGTTTCAGGAGTTTAATGGCAGATTCCAGGGTTTCTTTTGGAAAATTGACATGCTCAATCACGTCCCACATGGTAATTAGGTCAAAATACTGGGTAAATCCTGCTTGCCAATACTCTTCATCAACCAGTTTGCTGTGGAGATTGATGCCAAATTTTTCCAGTGCGTAATCTCTACGGATAGGACTTGGCTCAATCCCTTTCGTCTCAGCTCCTCGAGTTTCCAGTAAGCGTTGAAATTGCCCCAGACCTGCACCAACATCCAGTGCTTTACAATTTGAAATAGTGATATGGCTCTGAACGAATTTCAGCCGTTTCAGGTGGAGATTGGAATTTTCGTCAATCCGTGATTTTATGTAGTTGCGGTGTTGGTTACTCAGTTGAATTGTATTGTCAAAGTTCTTGGAGTTGTCATCGAGTTGGTTCAGAAAGTGAAAATCGCAATTCTGGCAGGTGTAAATAGTACTATCAATTAGATTGTAAGTTGGTTCTGCTGTCATGTCTCCACAGAGTTTACAGCGTTGGAAATTGTATTCAGATGGATCCATAGATGTTACGATCATCATATGACATAGTCAGGTGTTGATAGTTTGCTGCTCGCCCTTTCCGTGGGTAGCACATCAGTCTATCTTGCTGAACAGTTACCAATAAAGTCAAGAGGGAGTATTAAAGATGGGGGAGAATGTTTTGATTCTTGGAATGACCGGCAATATCGCTTCGGGTAAAAGTACTGTTTCAAAAGAACTGGTGCGCCGGGGTGCGGTTGTTGTGGATGCTGACCAACTGGCGCGCGAGGTCGTGGGGTCTGGAAGCTCTGCATTAAAGAAAATGATCAAGCTATTTGGAACGGAAATCCTCCAGAAGGATGGTGACCTTGATCGCGATCGCTTGGGACAAATGGTTTTTGCCGATGTCAAAGTTCGTGCGATGTTGAACAGTATTGTCCATCCCGAAATTGCAAGAAAATCGGTTGAACGGCTTCAGGAATTAAAGAAAAATTCCGGTATTCCTTTGATTGTTTATGAAGCACCATTATTATACGAAGTTGGGGCAGAAAACCGGGTTGATAAAGTTCTGGTGGTCAGGATTGATCCTGAAGAGCAGCTTCAACGCCTGATGGCCCGAGATGGGTTGAGTGAGGTTGCTGCACAGCAGCGCATGTCGGCTCAGATGCCGCAACACAAAAAACTTGAGCGAGCCGACTTTGTCATCGATAACTCTGGCTCGGTTGCTGAAACTCTGAAGCAGATTGATGCTTTATGGCCACTGTTACTGGCTGGGGGCAAATAGGTCGTTTTGTCAGCGCAAATGGTAGGAACTGACCATCCACATTCCCCGTTCTTTGACCAGCACAACCGTTTCCAGGCTGTCCTTCTTGTGTTGGAATACAGTTGTAAAGCTGATGCGTAAATAATCCCCATCGGGTAAGCCAACCCAGCTGGCATGGCGACTCAATTTTTCAAGTGAGCGACTGTGGACTTGCCCAAGACTTGGCCGCGCAGCCAGGATTTTTTTAAACCAGTCTGGATGCCCCGTATAGCTTTGGTTGACCATGCTGGTTTGATTCCACGCGACTGAAAATTCTGCCTTATCAAGGGTCTCCACAAATTTTTCTGCGGCGACGATTGCAGCAAGATCAGTTTGTTGCTCAGCAAAGCAGTTGATGGAAGTGAATGACAATAGAAGAAGTGTAAACAAGATTGGTAAAAAACGTTTTTCCATGAGTTCCCCCTCTCATTACTGTGTGTAATCTGAATACTACCCTTTTATTCTCTAAAAGTAAAGGATGAGCCTTTTCCAAAATGAAATGAGTCTGAGCAAAAGACCTGAAAATGTTCATGATGAAGGGATGAAAAATTATCAAAAAGAAGTCATGAATGCGTGATTTTCGCCGGCGCTTTCGATCTGATCCCTTATTTTATCTATTGATCAGAAATACTTGTGTCATCTTGTTCCCGTTTCTCTGATTAATTCTTCAGTGAAACTCATAACATCACCGTCAAGGTGAATCCTTATTAAATGAATCTGCAGCGCAGGAGTTCCCCAATTTTCTAAATATAAAAACATATTATCATCGCC
>JAKIUD010000135.1 GCA_021647765.1 Desulfuromusa sp.
CCACCACCGATATCCCGATTGACAATGGTAGCACCCCGCCGCTTGGACTCCTGCTCAGCTCCAGCACCTTTGCCAGCAATAATTCCTTCCAAAGCTGGTCCGGCAGTAGCAACCACAAATTCTCCAGCTAGCCCGCTAAGAGACCGCAAAACAGTCTCAGCGTTCTGTTTCCTGGCGGCCTCTCCAGTAATGATAACTGCACCGGTCTGAACCTGCTCCGGACTCACTCCAGCTGCCCGGTATTCCTGCTCAATCAACTCCCGGGTTTTCTGGTCATCAATCTCACGCTGCGATTTCAGTGGAGTAAAATGGATTGCACTCCGATAAATAACCTCTTTTGCAACAATTTCAATCCGCGGAGCCGAAACCAGTGAGGCAGTATTCTCCAGAGTCAGTCTGCTAAACACCAGCTGTGTCGTTGTTGTGCCGATATCAATTCCAACGCTTAAGACCTGTTCTGCCACCAGCGACCCCGTCACAAAAAAAGCCCGAAACTACGTAGAACAGACGTAGACTCAGGCCTCTATGCCTCACTCACGCACTTCATTGCGCATGAAATATTTCATCTTTCGCTTAAAATTCATTTTAACAGGCTTACAGCAAAAGTCCCAACTACATAATTTTGCTCCGCGACGACGACAATGGAAAATCAAAGAGAACTTTGGTTCCGCTTCCGCCAGACTCCATCGTAAGGCTTCCCCGTAGTTTCTCTGTAACAATCCGCCGCACGATCACCAAACCAAGTTTTTCTGCTGATGCTGTTTTGACATCATAGCCAATTCCATCATCTATAATGGCAATATTTGAGTACACAGCCCCCTTACAGATTTCGATGTCTATTGTCCCTGAATCTCTGCCGATAAAAGCATATTTTAAACAATTCTGAGTGACTTCATTGACCACCAAAGCGATTGAAGTTGCCATGTCCGATTCACAGAAAAAGCTATCGCCTTTCAGATTAATGGTAATCTCCTTGTTAATAGGCAATCCATGCCTCAAGGTGTTACTTTTGATTTTCTGCAACATACTCATAATATCGACATCATCACTATCTTCTTCGGCGAGTATTTCGTGGGTTGCTGCAATACTGAGAACCTGGTTGATACTTTCATTAAAAGCGCTCTTGGCCAGAGGATCATCAATCCTGCGCGCCTGAAGTTTTAAGAGACTCGCAATTGTTTGGAGATTATTTTTTACCCGGTGATGAATCTCGCTGATTGCCACCGTTTTAAGCACCAATTCTCGCTCTTTTTTCTTCACATCCGTTACGTCATTGATCAACATGACGACCCCGGAAAAATCTTCATTTTTATTTTGCACATAAGTATATTTGATATGAAAAATATACCGACCAACTTCCAAATCATTAAGAATAATCTGTTTTTTATCCAGGATATCCGCAAATTCTATCCCATGAAAAGTCATGTTTGAAAAGCTCAGGCCTTCCAGCTGCTCAAGATAACCAAGATTCTTATAAATACTTTCCGCCACTGGATTCGCATAAGCACAGATGCCAGAACGGTTGAACATTAAAATACCGTCGGTAACATAATAGGGCAGACTGTTATCATTTGATTGGGGACGGGTTCCCCGTTCGATCAATTGCCCCGTTGTTTGAGTTAAAACAGAAAGTTTCTTTTCTGCCCTGACTCTCTCGGTCTCATCTTTTTCGGCAATCAGTGCACCAATGACATCTCCCGAAGAATTCTTGATCGGTGACACACTTTGCCGGACATTTCTATCTTCCTGAGTCACACCACTCATATCCATTGTCGGCATACCGATTTCTAATGTTCTGAGAACCGCAGGCTCATTGCTACGGTGAGCAAACTTACCAACCACCGAACCTGAGTAGAGAGACTTTACTGAAGAGGGTCGAGCCTGAGCCACCACGATGGCCATATCAGGATCTCTGGTGCAACAATCTATAAAAATATCGGCGCGCATCAATTCGGCGATACTGTCCAGGCATTCAGCATTTTTTTTGATTTGCTGAATATCGGCATCATTGAGATCAGAATGTTGCTGGCAAATAGTAACAAGCATAGGCTTCTCAACCACTATTCAGTAGTATAGCTTTAGCGATATCTTTCATTGGTCGCCCTTTATCCATACTTATTTTCCGGATTTTTTTATAGGCATCATCTTCACAGAGCTTTTCTTGAGCCATCAATATTCCTTTTGCTCTTTCAATCAATTTCCTCGCCTCCAGTTCGTCCTGAGCTCTAAGAATATCCTCTCTCATCCGATCCACTTCCATTCCCTTGGCAATAGCAACCTCAACCATTGGAAGGAGAGAATCTTCTGAAACTGGTTTTACCAAATAGCCTTCAACACCGACCAACTTAGCTTGATTCACAAACTCCTTACCACTGTAGGCGGTCAGCAACAGGATGCTCCCAGCTAATTTTTCCTCTTTGATCAGTTGAGCAGCCTTTAAACCATCAATCAGCGGCATCTTGATATCCAGCAATGCCAGATCGGGATGATGAGTCCGACAGAGATCCAAAGCATCAAACCCATCCCCGGCTTCGCCGACAACCTCATAGCCCGCGCCAACCAGTATCTCGTACATATTGAGTCGGGTGATCGGCTCATCATCAGCTATTACAATTTTGTATGCCATCAATTTATCCTAGCGAAGAGACGATCCTAGTAATTCAAGTCCCGTTTTGTCTATGGCACTGGTTCTGATAATTTCTTCCACACCAGCCCTCCTGAGAAACTTTTCTGCCCGTTCTGGATCACTCGAATCTTTGTCCACTTTGGTCACAATCCCGATAATTCTTTTCTTAAACATCGAGGCAAATTTAGGGGGGAAAACGCTGTTTATCACTGTAGAATCCTGCACTAAAGCAATAATATTGCATTTAACTGATGAGGTCATCAACGCAGGATGAAGGCGTCGATTCTCTAAAAATTCACCTGGTGAATCGACAAACTCCCCATTAAACACGATTGCCTGAGTTTTTTTATACACAATTTTCTGCTCTTGCAGCCCCTGAATGAGGGACGTTTTGCCACTTCCTGTTTTCCCGATCAGCAGAATTTTTTTCATCAGCATCTCACTACGAACGGGTGATCTCAGTTGTTGCAAAATGCAAAACCGTATCAAAAACATCAAGAACACTGTTGATTGATGATTCCACACTGGCAACATCACCGACGATCACGACCGCCCCGCCAAATCGATCCAAAAAACCAATCTCCACGTCAGCTGCCTTTGTCGCAACATCAGCGGCAATAATAGCTGCCTCTCCTGGGGTAATCGTCAATATACCGATCGCACCCGTTGTCTCATCTTCCAGACCAAGGCTCTGACAGATAGATTTCTGCGGGTTCGCAATAAGATGTGCCAAAGTCAGCTGTTTACCCGGCACATACTCTTGAATCACCCGTTGTTTTTCTTCGGACACAGTCAGCTCCACAAAAAAATGCCTGCAAGAATTGTTATCTTCTATGCAAGCATCCACCGCCTTGGATCACACCCCGTTGCGTGACCATCCCTTTCTCTATAACGCTATTTGATTAATTTAGCAAGCTTTTTAACAAACCCTGGATATTTCATATAGTGGCACAGCCCACAAGAAAATTGTCGAGCAAATGGCTCTGGGTTAGCTGAGCCCTGTTGTTGTTGCAAAAATAGGCAGTTGCTTGAGGGATTTGGGAACTGCCAGGTTGG
>JAKIUD010000055.1 GCA_021647765.1 Desulfuromusa sp.
GATGCGAACAAAACCAGTGCTGGAGCAATTCGAAAATCTTTTGCAACATGCTGTCGGTACTCAGTTACGAAGAACTATTTGGGGCGGTATTACTCAACCGCAGCCTTTTTATTGTGGATAGAACCGATAACTTTAAGTTTTTTGACCTGAACCAATCTCAATAACGGTTTTCCTGGATCGACGTATTCACCACGATCAACATAGAGGCGATCAACAATACCGCTCACTGGTGCCCGTGGAAAACTTTTTTCCAACTGCAATTTTGTTGTTTGCAATGCTGCTTTGGCCGCAGTCAGACCATTTTGTAGATCATCCAGTTCCTGTGTACTGACCAATCCTTCAGCTTCCAGTTTCTGATAACGTTTAAATTTCCGGCTGATAAGTTCAACATTCTGCTGATCTCGATGCAGATAATTTTTGATCGTTTCGGGATCGATTTCCAATAAAATTTCGTGCGCCTGAATCCGGTCGCCCTCTTTGAAATGAATCTTTTGAACCGACCCAGCAATCTCAGCAGCCAGAGATAGATCTTCCCAGGCTTCCAGGCTCGCCGGAAGGGTAAAGGTTTCTGTTAAATCAGTCAGGACAACCGGTTCTATGGTGACCGGCACGACCTTTTCAGGCTTGGTCGTTGACTGCGCAGCACCCTCTTCCTGGCGACTACAAGCTGACTGAAGATAGAAACTTAATAATCCAAGGAGAATTATCAGGATCGGCAGTTTATATATTTTCAAGGTGCAACTCCTCATCATTGTTAGTCAGGATAATCCCATGACGCTCAAGAATATTGCCGCGTGCAAATTCCATTTGTGCAAGTGCTAAATGGTAGCGAGTTAGAGCATTAACTCGACCTATTTTTGCCTCAATCATTTTGCTCTGGAAAGAGATCATTCTGAAGGTGTTGGATAGACCTTCCTCCAGGCGACGTTGTTCCTGTCGGAGCGATTTTTTTGCCAGTACGACAAAACGTTCAGCAATTTCAAACTGTTCGAAAGCAGAGGTAACATTAATCTGCTGTTGCGACAAATCGCTTTTCAAAACAGCTTCTAGATCCTGGTGATGGTAATAATCTTGCTTCAATTGTAGCTTTGACTGTCGGTATCTTGCTTCAGCAGATTTATTGCCAAGAGGCATTGAAAATTTGAGTCCGACACTCCATTGATATCCGTCAGCTTCTCCCATACTGCCGAAGGAATTTAACCAGGAACCTGAATAGCGACTGTCAGGAGCAGCCTCTCTCTCATTTCCGGAAAGGCCATTAATACCGGCTTGAAATTTCAAATCAAGCTGTGGTTTTAATTGATTGCGTAAATGGTCTTGTTGCAGGGAGCTGTTTTTCACTGCGTAAGCATTGATTTTCAGTTCCAACCGTTTCATCCGGGCAGATTCAAAGAGTTGTGCAAAGTCAGGATATTTAACCGCATCGACAACAAGGCTCGAATCAATCAGACTTTCAGGTTTAAAACTATCCGAAAGGTTATGATTGAGCTGTCGGTTCAGTTCTTCTAGTAACAGGTTCTTACTTTGCATTGCTAAAGATAAGTTGAGATACCGATCCGCCTGTGCTGTTTCAGCTTCTTGCACCTCTGAAACAGGGATGACTCCCGCGTTAAAACGCTTCTGATTAGCAGTGTAAAGATCGTTCGCTAATTCCAGCGCTTCCTGACGAAAGCGGACGATTTCAGACTCACCAGCAACCTGTCGTGCAGCAGCTTCCAGTTGCAGAATTAGATTTTGCGCCCGCAGCAGATAAGCTAACGATGTCTGCCGTTGTTGATTGCGGGATATTTCCAGTTTAGTTGTGTTGATTGAGGTGCCGAGATCGCGTAACAGTGGTTGATTCAAGTCCACCAGCAAAGCGGTCCGGTAGTGAGGATCAAGATTGTTACTGTAATCATTATCGGAAACCCATTCTGAACTTAGCGACAATGAGGTGCTAAGACCTATTGCAAAATATTTGCTGATTCCCACCTGTCCAGAAAATTTTTCTGCGTTACTCGCATCTGCAGAACTGAAACTCGAGGCAAAAGGTATTGATGAACGGTCATATCCGGTCGCTGCAAAAAGTTCACTGTCAAATACCGATTTTTCTATTTCTATAGCAGCAGCCCCCTGTGCAACATTAACCTTTTCAATCTGTAATCCAAGGTTCGTTTCCAACCCCAGAGCGATCAGTTCACGCATAGTCTGCGGGTTCTGGCCTGACGCTTGAATAACTGTCGAAAAAAAACCGCTGAGAAACAAAAGTAAAAAAAATATTTTTTTTCTCATTTTGCAATTCCTCCTATTGCCTGATTAAACAGAGTACGCATCCCCTCTTCAGCCTCAGCTAATGAACCCAGATAACCGGTATACCAACCAGCAAGAAGCCCCAGATAAATCGGGACAGAAAGATAAAATATCTCAGGTTCAGTCGAAATCTCACCTCTTTCCTGAGCTGTCTTGAAATAACCTTCTAAAATATCAAAGTAGCGCTGATCATGAACCTTAGCCTTTTCATTGATCTCCCTGGGGAAAACCATCTCCCGCAACATCTGACGACCAAACTCCCGATTTCTTGTTACAAAGGTAAATTTGATCATAAAAAAATCAACCCGTAGGTCAATTAATGACTTTTCTTCACCGTCATCTGACTGTAACTGTTTAAAAGCACAATCCAACTCTTCATTACAATAGTTGATAAATATATCATTTTTGGTTGAAAACTATCCATAAACGGTGGTTTTTCCTGTGGATGCTTCTTTTGCAATATCCTCAATACTGGTCTGTTCGAACCCTTTTTCTGCAAATAACTTAACTGCAGCAGTCTGAAGTAAAAAATGGATGAACTCCTGGTGAATTTCACCATTGCATCACGATGACAGATGGAATATCTTGTATGGCATTATTAATCAGAGGATCTATATGACAAATGAAACGGATCGACCAAAAGCTGATTTAAGAAAAAGTTTACGCTCACCACTGATTATTCAAAAAGTCCACATTGATGGCGAGCGACCTGCTTTTTTTGGCTACAGCAAAAATATCAGTAAAAGCGGGATGTTTATTGCGACAACCAATCCGATACAACCTGGAGAACAAATAAACTTGGAATTTCCCCTTCCAGTGCCACTGAAAGGGACTGTTCGCTGTCTCTGCGAGGTAATCTGGAAACGCCCGCACGGGACTCATCTCCCCTTTGAACCTGGGATGGGAATGAAGTTTATTGATATGCCTGAGGACGTGTCTGATCAATTAGATGATTGGATCAAAGAACAATTGTAATTGCCAAAGTAAAGGCTCAGCAGATAGGTGCCAAGCTGAGCCTCCTCTATGCAAACTACCCTTCAAGTGAATCTAGAGCCTGCTCAATCCTTTTCATGGACACCTCCCTACCCAGCACCTGAAGAACTTCATAAATACCAGGGCTTGGTACGCCCCCAGTCAAAGCAACCCGTAACGGTTGGGCAACTTTACCGAATTTCAATTCGGTCACCTGCATGATTTCGGCGAATGCAGCTTCAAGTTGTTTCTCACTAAATACTTCACAATGACCCAATTTATTGAGGATAATCTCGAATAAATCTTTTTTATCCGGTTTTAAAAATTTCGCTTTTGCCTTTTCGTCATATTCAACGACATCGACGAAATAGAAAACTGCACCATTCGCCATTTCAATCAGGGTTGCAGAACGTTCCTGTAAACTTTTGACCACAGCAACCAGATCAGGTCCATTATTAATGCTGATCCCTTTTTCTTCCAGGAACGGCTTGAGTAACTCAGCTAGTTTTTCCGGACTTCCAGTTTTAATATAATGTCCGTTCAGCCAGAGAAGCTTCTCGGGATTAAAAACCCCTGCCGAACGGCCGACACGATCGAGGCTGAATTTTTCAATCAGATCAGCCATACTGAAGATCTCTTCATCGCCGAATGACCAACCTAAGCGCACCAGATAATTGACCAGAGCTTCAGGAAGATAACCCATTTTCTGATATGCCATCACCGAAGTTGCACCATGCCGTTTGGATAAGCGCTTTTTATCAGCTCCGAGAATCATCGGCACATGGGCAAAATCGGGAACGTTATAGCCCAATGCTTCGTAGAGGAGAATCTGACGTGGCGTGTTGTTGATATGATCATCGCCGCGGATAACCAGATTAATCCCCATTTCAGCATCATCAATCACGACAACAAAATTATAGGTCGGCGTTCCATCGCTACGCTGAATAATCAGATCATCCAATTCTTCAGTTTGGAAACTGATAGACCCTTTGATTTTGTCGACAAAAGTTATTTCGTTCCGATCTTCTGGAAGTTTGAACCTGACAACATAGGGCTCATCAGGCTGATCGGTTCGGTTACGACAGGTACCATCATATTTGGGTTTACGCCCCTCCTCTCTGGCTTTCTCCCGCTTCGCATCAAGTTCCTCCGCAGTACAGTAACAACGGTAGGCCTTGCCCTCGTCAAGCAGTTGCTGAACTTTTTGTTTATACAACTCAAAGCGATCCGATTGATAAAGTGGTCCTTCATCACAAGAGAGACCAAGCCACTCCATAGCATCCAGAATAGCATCAACTGATTCCTGAGTTGATCGGGCAACATCAGTATCTTCGATTCGAAGGATAAATCTTCCTGCCTCTTTTTTGGCCAGGAGATAATTAAATAAAGCCGTTCTGGCTCCGCCAATATGTAGATATCCTGTGGGGCTAGGGGCAAAACGCACCCGTAATTCAGACATGGAAACTCCTTCAATTTAAAAGCATTTCCCTCTCCCTGAGGGAGAGGCTCAGGGTGAGGGGGGAAATGTTGCGGATTTCAGAGAACTCCCCTCATCCGGCCTTCAGCCACCTTCTCCCTCATGGAGAAGGATTTTCACTTTAAGAGTAAACCCGCGTACCCAACGACCCGACTATTATCACCATTTACCTGACCTGAGTGAGCATAGCGAATCAACTGACATTCTCTAGCACCCAGCGTATAGGCGGCCTGCATCACCGTAACAGTCGGTAACACGCCGCACATACTGATTCGATTTTCTCTGACAACCTGATAAAGACGCTGTGGATTATAAGCAGTCATGGCATCAATTGCCATAGAATCAAGTTTCTCAGACGTTTCAGCTGAGCTGAAATGATTCATATCAGTGCTGGCAAGAAGCAGAACTTCTTCTTTCCAACCGTTGACTATTTGCCCGATTTCAGCACCCAACTGAAGACAATCGGTTAACGATAATTGACCTAGCGCAATCGGCACAATTTGTAGCTCAGGTTGGCGGCGCAACAAGAATGGGAGCATCACCTCCAGAGAATGTTCCTCTCTATGCGCCTGGTCATCAACCGATAATTCCAGGATAGTATGAGCTAATTTATCACGCAGAGGGGCAGTAATCGGAATATTACCCAAAGGGGTTGCCCAGGCATCAGCGCCACTAACCGCTATATTAGCCCCGAAGCTATGATGTTTCGGACCGATCAAAATAACCTGCTGAGGAATTTCTGCTGCAGAAAATACTTCACCAGCAACTGTTCCGGAATAAATATAACCGGCATGGGGAACAATGAGCCCCTTAACTTTATCTGCCCCACCTCCAACATTCAATAAAGAATCAAGTTGACTGGATAACTCTTCGGGATCTGCGGGATAGAAACTTCCGGCAACTGCGGGCTGACGAATCATCTGTTCCTCCTACAAATTGAGTAGAATTTTTGTACCTATAAACAACAATAGTATAGCAAACGCCTTCACTAACTTTGTTTGACTGGTACGACTGGCCAATTTAACCCCAATTTTGGCAAAGATCATCGTTAGTGGAGCCACCAACAACGCCACTAAAAGGTTAACATAACCGATTGAGAATGGTGCAGTATCGGGATTTTGCATGCCAAACCAGATATAGCAACTAACTGCCGAAAAAGAGGAGACAACAATCAACGCACTGGAATTCCCAACCGCCAGATGAATTGGCAGTTGCAACAATATTAACATCAGTGGCACAGCAATGACACCACCGCCAATGCCAAAGAATGCAGAGAAAAAGCCCCCGGCCAACCCAACTAACAACAGTGAAATTCTTTTGGTTTGTTCAGGGTTTTCGGGTGGGATATAGGGCTTATAAAATAACAATTTTAAGCTGACCACAATTTGCATCAAGCCAAAAAACATTTTCAACTTATCCCCGGGAATGATAGCTGCAACGGAGGAGCCAATGAGAGAGCCAATGATGCCACCAAGAGCCAAAAAAGCGACCATATACCAATCAACATTGCCACGCTTACGATGGCCGAGAGTGCTACTGATTGACGTCGGAAGGATAATAGCGAGGCTGGTTCCAAATGCAGTATGAACAATCAAGTCGGGGGGGAAACCAGCTATAGGGAATAACCAGAGGAAAAGGGGTACCAGGATGACACCGCCGCCGATCCCCAGCAATCCAGCGGCAAATCCGGCAAAAGAACCCAGTATCGCAGTTAGTATGATTATTTGTGGTGAAAAAATATCCATAGGTTATTGTTCTTACACACGACATATCTGACAGCGCAACGAAAAAGAGTGCCAACCGCAATTGGCTGACACTCTCTGTTATTTGGAGGCCCCGAGCAGATTCGAACTGCTGATAAAGGTGTTGCAGACCTCTGCCTTACCACTTGGCGACGGGGCCGTTAAAAGCTGCTTTAACGTGCGCATTGAAGTACCAAATCGGCCTGTGAGTGTCAAGAGAAATCCTTTATTCCAGATAAAGACTTTTTCTGAATCCGGATGGTTATTATTCTTTTTGTTTCCAGCTGATTCGATAAATTGCTTCGGCACGATCATCACTTACATAAAGATTACCATCAAGCCCGACAACGGGTGCTACCGGTCTCCCCCAGGCTTTTCCATTCACCAGCCAGCCACGCAAAAAATCTTTTCCAGCAGTGCTCATTTGGTGGTTTTTGTAAGGAATTCTGATGAGTTTGTAGCCGGTCGGCATACTGCGATTCCAGGAGCCATGGAAAGCCACATAGAGACTGTTGCGGTATTCTTCCGGGGCGTTCAGATGCTCGCCGAAGGTTATCCCGAGAGGTGCTGAATGAGCCGGCAAATCCACTATACTGGCAACTGTCTTCTGACAAATATTGGAAGATCCAAGCTGAGGATCGGGAATCTGCTTGCCATAACAGTTGGGCCATCCATAATTGTTTCCAGCAGAAATCTGGTTAATTTCATCAGGGGGAAGGTCATCTCCCAGCTGATCACGACCGTTGTCACTGCCCCAGAGGTTTTTCCCGTCGGGAGAGAAGGATAAGCCTACGCTGTTTCGCAAACCTCGAGCAAAAATTGAAGATTTTCCCGTCACGGGGTCGACTTTCAAAACAGTCGCGCGCATTGGATCATCTTCCTCACAGGCGTTACATCGGGAGCCGATGGATAAATAAAGAAAACCATCCTTTCCCAGAGCCAGAGAGCGGGTCCAATGACCACCATCATCCGGCAGTCCGTCCAAAATAATTCTTACCTGATCCACCTGATTATCCTCATCAGTATCCTGCAATTCCAGCAGCTGTGAAGTTTCAGCGACATACAGCTTTCTGTTCTTCCAAACCAAACCATGGGGTCGATCCATACCAACATGAAAAAGAACTGGCTGCTCAGCATATCCATCATGATCAACATCTTTAAGTTGGTAAACTGCGCCCAGTTGAGGGATAGTGACATACAGATTACCAGTAGAATCAAAGCTCATCATCCGCACCGGTCCTGGTAACCTGGCAAATAGATGCACCTCAACATCAGCAAAAGCTTCGAGAGACCTTTCACTGGCAAAGATACCGTTGCGATCGGAGTCTTGCGTGATAATCGGTACAGAGTGTCCCATTTGACCACCATCCCGCATCCGTTGCTTAAATGCAGAGATACTGACACCGTGATTGGGAAACAGCTGATTCATAGTTAAGATCGCCGCCAGTGCCGTAAACGCCAAAGTTAAAGCGGTTAGTTTAGCGCCAACAGTTTTGTGCATAAGACCCATCCCAGCACCCAACAACAATGTTGGAGCAAGAATGTAAAGATTGCTATACTGCGACAAGCTGGTCAGAAAAAAAGCACTGAACCAACCTGACAACAACAAAAGAGACCCCAATGCAAGCAGAAGCTTTTTTTTCATCGATATCTGCCTTGATAGTTATTTATTAATGATGGCGGTGGGACGAATTTTTTTACTTAGCCATCTCATCAGTTTTTTCGAGTGTATCAATAACAGATTCATTCTCAAGAATAGCACAGGATGGCAATACAGCAATTATTCTGTAGAGCAGGGTCTATCTGTAGACCTGCTATACAGAAAAGCTAGATTTAATAATTGATGTGATTTCTGTGTTTGTTGCTACAGTAGCGACATAAGCAGGAGCTAAAAATACTTTTTTCAGATAACAGCGTTCCGATATTGCAGATAATCGTTTTCCTGGCTTAAGTTCCGCGAAACCCGAACCCTCCATTTTCAAAACTGCCTCTTTTTCTGTCCAGAGTCGGTAGAATCCCCGGCGTTGCCTGATTCGTGAATATTTTTCCAATCGGGTTTTCTCTGTCACATTGAAATAATGATCTGCAAGTTGTTGAAAGTTAAGTTCCGGATCATTCTTTTCGAGATCAATTCCGACATCAGCCCCTGAAGTGACTGCAATAACGGCCCAAGAACCTGAATGTGACAGATTAAAAAAAAGTACGGAGTTATGCTCTTCTGCCAGGAAGGGTTTTCCAGCTTCATTATAACGGAACCGGATAAGATCGGGTGCTATCTTAAGATATTCCCCAAGAAGTCGACGCAAATGACTCCTTACAAAAATGAAACCTTGTTTTTTCAGCGGGTCAAAAAGTCGCTCTGCTCTCGCTAATTCATCTGCAGATAATATGATTTCTTGATTTGGATTTTTTTCAGCTGAACAAGCCAGCTCAAAGCGCCAGAGGTGCAGCTCCCCCGCACGGATAGTTAGTTTGCGAGGGGGAGATTGCCAGGTTGTCATTTCAGAATGCACATCAGGATCCTTGTTGCAACCAACATCGTAAGCGACGGAGACCATCATCAATGGAAACCTTTGGCTGGTAACCAAAATCGTTCTTTGCTGCAGCAAGATTAAACCAGTGTGCTGTCGACATCTCCTTCGCAACAAAACGGGTCATGCGTGGCTCTCCAGGCAACTTAAAAATACGATAAAAGATTTCCAATATCCTGCCAGCAGTAACCGCAATGGCAGGAGAAATTGTTTTTGTCACAGCAGGAAGCCCACCCGCGGCGAGAATCCGGTTGACAATTTCCCACAAGGGCAAGGGTTCATCATTAGAGATAAAATAAACTTTACCGGCAACTCTCGAACCGACCACAAGTTTTTCCGCAACCTGCACGTGAGCCATGGCGGCATTATCGATATAAACGGTATCAACCAGACAAGGTTTATCACCGATTCGACGCAGTTCTCCAGTCCTGCCCCGTTCAAGAATCCGTGGCACCAGATGATTATCCTCCGGGCCCCAGATCAGATGGGGTCGCAGTGCCACAGTTGCCAGGGAATCATCGTTAGCGGCGAGAACAAGCTGTTCAGCTTCAGCCTTGGTCTGCGGATATGGTGAAAGATAATGATCGGGATAAGGTACTGATTCGTCGATACCTTCCATATCAGAACCATCAAAAACCACACTGGGAGAGCTGGTATAGACCAGACGTGTAATCTCACATTGTCGACAAGCCAGAATAATATTTTTAGTCCCGATCACATTCGGTTGATAAAATTCTTCATATCTGCCCCATACCCCAGCCCTGGCGGCGACATGATAAACCAGATCACAACCATCAGCTGCCTTGATAACAGCAGAGAGGTCGTTTAAATCTCCCACACTCTGCTCAACCCCAAGCGCCGTTAGTTGAGGGTAAATATTGCGTGAAAAAGAACAGATATCATATCCCTGTTCAAGTAGTAACTTAACAATCGCCTTACCAAGAAAGCCACCACCACCAGTCACAAGAACTTTCATCGCAATTGCTCCTGAGCCCAGACAGCCAGCTTCTCCCGAAAAATTTTTGCATTGTGACGAATATCAACAGGAAAGGCGGGATGGATCAAAAATTGATCAATATTTTTTGTCATAGCATGAGACTGAGCAATGTTCTTCAGTTCGGTCAGGAGAATGGTCTGTTCATGCTGATTAAGACCCTTTTCCAACTCAACACAGATTGCGGGCTGTTGCTCATCGACCTTACCGATACCAACCAACGCCGTACGAAAAACTTCGGCATGAGTATTAAAAATTGCTTCACAGGGGATGGTAAACAGAGTTTCCAGCGGAGTGACGACCCGATGCACCTTACGCCCGCAAAACCAGATCCGTCCCTGCTCATCCCGATAGCCGAGATCCCCCATCCGGTGAAAAAAACCCCCATCAGAAACCCTAATTTTTGCTAACCGGGTTGATTCGGTACGGTTAAAATAGCTATGTGTCACCTGCGGACCTTTGACTACAATTTCGCCGATCTCTCCGTTGGCGACCTTCAAATCATCACACCAGGAAGAAATTTCCTGATCATCAATCTGAATAATTTCAAGTTGAATACTTGGAACCGGAAAGCCGACACAGACCCCTTCCCCTTGATCAGTGGCAAAACGGGTCTCCTGAAGGATTGTCTCACTGCCAATGGAACAAACCGGTAGTGACTCGGTCGCGCCATAAGGGGTGAAAACCTGAATTCCGGGATTGAGCATTTTTACAAATCTTTCCAGCACTACTGCTGGAACCGGTGCCCCCGCAGAAATGGCTCTCTTCAGCGAAGGAAGCTTCACTCCATATTTTTCACCATGCAGCCCCACCCGTCGAATCAGTGCCGGGGAACCAAACATGGTGGTAACATTGAAACGTTTAATCGCGGTGATAATATTTTCGGGATCAACAGAACCGGGACGGGTAAAATCCATCTCAGGAATGACTGAAGTCATCCCTAATGCCGGAGCAAACAGAGCAAATAACGGAAATGTCGGCAGGTCGATCTCTCCGGGTGCAATCTGATAGATATCTCTTAATGCATCAACCTGCGCGATGAAGTTCCCATGACTGTAAACCGCCCCTTTGGGAACACCTGTACTGCCACTGGTAAACAGAATCGCGGCAGTTTCATCAGCTGTTGTGCAGACAGTTTCAAAATGGTGATTGTGAGCAATCGGTTCGATCAATTTAGCCAGAGTTGTCCCCCCCCAGCACAAACGTGAGCCAACCGTCAGAATAATTTTCAGGCTCTGTTTTCCCCAACCAAACAGCAATCTGGCAAATTGCGCCTTGGGAATACCGATAAAGGCTTCCGGCTCAGCTTCAGCGAGGCAGACCTTAAGATTCTTAATTCCCATACCGGGATCGATCAATATCGGTACCGCACCAACCTTAAAAAGGGCGAATGTCAGTGCAAAAAAATCGAGGCTGGGTTGAACCATAAGAACGGTGCGGACACCTCGATGAATACCGATCGATTCCAAACCAGCAGCAATCCGATTGCTCTGCTGGTCAAGCTCAGCGTAAGTATAGCTCTGATAAATCGGTTGTTTATTATTGTCGTGTTTATAGGGAAAGTGAACCGCTGCTGTGGCAGGTTGTTTCGCCGCCATAGCGGGCAAATGGGCAGCGATATTGTAACTTTGAGCTCCGGTCATAATTTACCGACCTGATTTTGGAAGCGGATTATCCTGCAAAAAGTTTCTGATTATCGGCAAAATATCCTCCCTGGCATCCTCCAGGATATAATGTCCACAGTCAGCAAATGAATGAACTTCTGCTTGAGGAAAATGTTTCTTCCATTCAGCAAGAAAATTAAGATCAAAAACAAAGTCTTTTTCGCCCCAGCATATACAGATTGGAAGTTCGGCAAAATTTGCTAGTCCGTCTTCAACCTGACTGATCAAATCATAACCGGGATCATTTTTCTGCAGTGGAATATTTTGCACAAAACGGAGTGTAGCAACGCGATGTTGCCAGTTATCATAAGGACTGCAATAAATTTTACGCAATTCGGATGACATCCGCTGACGTTGACAGCCAACCCATGCAGCGCCACGGGCAAACAGATTGAATCCCTGAATCAGAAAAGCACCTAATTGGGTATTTCGACAGATTTTAAGCACCAATGGAATTTTTTTTGTAGCAGGCAAATGAAATGCTGCCGTGTTTAAAATAACTAATCGGGCGATACGCTCAGGATGTCGAATTGCCCAAGCCATGCCGATCATACCGCCCCAATCATGCAGAACCAGAGTGATTTTTTTCTTCAGTTTAAGATTTTTTATCAGAGCATCAAGGTCATCTACCCGCTGTTCCAAGGTAAATGAGTACTGAGAATCTACAGGTTTATCGGAGAGTCCACAACCAATATGATCGGGGACAATGAGACGGTAATCGCTCCGCAACTCACGCACTAAATGACGGTAATAAAAAGACCAGGAAGGATTGCCATGCAGCATGACAACCGGATCGCCCTGACCTTCATCCAGATAATGGTATTTCAAACCGTTCAGATCGAAATAATTATTTTTAAAGGGATATTCAGATTTGAACAGAGCTGAATCTATTTCCATCAATATTCCCACAAGAAAATTGCTAAGCAAAAATTTTGAATGTGACTCTTCAGCAAAACCGGGACTGTCCCCGCATGGGGGCTGTCCTAGGCTTTAACCTTCACAGTTGCATGGCTCGCAACTCTTGGGACAGCCCCCGATGACCCTGGGGACAGTCCCGAGTTACTAAAGTATCAGTTACCATCAGTTACCATTGGATTGCCATCATGATACAGTTGAGCCCACTCCCGATACCCAAAAAACCAACCAGCTCACCGGGACGCAACTCATCACGTTCTCTAGCAATCGCTGCAGTAATCGGCAAAGACACCGTTCCCATATTTCCGAGAAACTCAAAGGTAGGAAAATCTTTCGCTGGATCAACCCCGATTGTTTGTAGTATCAGTTTCTGGTGCGCTTCACCAACCTGATGACAGATAACCTTGTCAATCCGGTCAGCAGTCATTCCAAGTTCTTTCGAAAAAGCCGCCCAAGTTCGTTTACCCAGCTCTACACCATGCTTCATCACCGCAACGGCATCGGTCTGCATATAAGGAACATGATTTTCGGGAGATTCGGTATTAATTCCCCAGCGACAAAGTTCATGAAATTGTGGTTCAGCAATATTCACCCCACCGAGCAATTTCGGACGACGGGATGGGGAAAAAGAACCATCGGTCAATAAAACTGCAGCAGCCCCTGAACCACCTGTTAGTGTCGCCAGAGAAGTGGTAAACAGCTCCATCGATGGATGATCCAGCATCTGCTGAATCATGATTTCATTGATTTCACGGGAGCTTTCACATGCCACAACCAGACCAGCACGGATCTGTCCTAACTCAATTCGGTTGGCAATATCAAGAACCCCGTTCAAGACTCCAAGACAGGCATTGGACGTGTCATAAATAGCGGCATCTCCCTGAACACCAAGAGCAGCCGCAACCTGGCAAGCCGTTGCTGGCTCAAAATGCTCACGACACACCCCGGCATAAACTACTGCACCAATATCCTGTGGAGAGATACTACGTTCCTGCAGCGCCTTTTTAGCAGCAGCAATAGCGCCATAAGAAATTGGCGTATTAGGCTTCCACCAGCGTCGTTCACGAATCCCCGTTAACGCCTCTAATTGGCCGGGCGTTATATGCAACGTATCGTACATAGGTCGTAACCGACTCTCCAACTCAGCAGAGGTAATGACTATTGGTGCCAGCTCGTAACCAACCGATTCTATGTAAACTCTTGAATATTTCATCTGATCTTTTCGTCAATTCCAAAAATGGTAATAATGTCAGGATGATCTTGTAACATAAAAGCCAGAACAGGTGAAGTACCGCAACAATGGCTACAGTCAATACGCAGACCAGGCAACTGATTCTCTATTTCAATTGAAACAACGCCTTGTTCAGTGCTTCCTTCATCACCTCCTCCAAGGAGGGATGATAGACTGGCATCTGGAGGATTTCATCGACAGTCATTTTGTGTTCAAGTGCCAAGACCAGAGTTTGTGCCATATGTTCAGCTCCGCGGCCAAATATTTCTGCCCCCAGCAGAGAGCCGGTATCTTTATTGACATAGACCTGGATCATCCCGCGCTTATCATTATAAATTTCGTGACGGGGGCCGTGCGCCATCCGTGCCCGCCCGATGATGGTCTGTTCCGGATTGAGTGATTTGTAATCAACTCCGACAGTAGCCATTTGCGGATCAGTATAATAAACACCCATGCGGGGAACTCTTTTACCCTCTTTACGAGCAGGAAAGTTGATAGCACTGGTGGCGGCAATACGACCTTCAATATAGGCCTCATGCCATAGCGGCAGATCTTCGGTCGCATCCCCGGCAATAAACACCGCAGCGTCGCCACATTGCATTGTCTGTAAATCATACTGAGGCAGACCTCTCGAATCGAGAGTGAGATCGGCATTTTCAAGCTTCATAGTATGCAGATTGGAAGTTCTGCCGCTGGCAAGCAGCACCCGCTCATAAGTTTTGGTTATAATTTCACCCTCATCGGTACGATAGGTCAGCTCATAACCGTCAGCAACTTTGGTCGCGTGGGTAAAATTTCCCTGCGGAATAATATTGAGTTCCTGCTGCAAGGTTTGCAGCACTTCGCGCTGCATGTCGGGGTGGGTGAAAGAACCAATCCGACCGCTACGACCATAAAGGGTAGTCTCAACCCCGAGGCGGTGAAACGCCTGCCCCAGTTCTAAAGCGATGACCCCGAGACCAACAACTGCCAGAGATTTGGGAAGATCTTCAAGCTCAAAAATAGTATCACTGGTATCGAGTTCATGCCGCAGGGATTCAAACACCGGCGAAACATACGGGGTGGAACCGCAAGTAAGAATTATCTTATCGGCTTTGACTCGCAACTTACCATCAACATCGATTGTATGCTGATCAATAAATGTCGCCTTCCCTTCAGTCTTGAATTGATCCCTGATACTGCTGACATATTTCAACACACTACCAACAAACTTTTCGGTTCGATCCTCTTTTATCCGCTCAAATACGCGTTTTCCGTTCACCTGATTGTGCCCATCGATACCAAAGTATGCTCCCTCTTTTATGGAATGAGCCAGATCTCCAGCTGCAATCAACATTTTACTCGGCATGCAACCCACCCTGGCACAGGTGGTGCCGTAGGGGCCATGCTGAATTAATAAGACACTGTCGGTCTGTTTGCGAATCCGACTGAAAGCACCCAGTCCAGCAGTCCCAGCACCTATAATGGCATATTCAACCTCACAGATTTCCATCTATCTCTCCTTATACAGGTCACAACGATATTGACCCTTATCACAATATTTTAATCGAAAAATCTTTAAGTTGGTAAATTATTTTTCCATCGACCGATAAGTAACCATCAGCTTTCAGCATCCTGTTTTCATCATCAACCCTGGACACCACTGCCTCGACATGCACCTTTTTATTGGTTGGAATTATTTGACCACGATAATTCCAGCTGTGCTTTTCGCCGCACACAACCGTTTCAAACTGTGACCCGTGGTTAACTCCCCACTTTTTAGCGGCAACAACCTTAAGAAGTTGCAGAAACGATTCCAGGCCGAGGGAACCAGGACAGACAGGATCTTGATAAAAGTGCGCCTTAAAAAACCACTCTTCAGGATCGACTATTTTGATGCCACGGATATAACCTAAACTGTGGGAACCACCTTGTGGGACGAATACTTCGATTTCATCTACCATGCACATTTGGGTGTCTGGATATGGTAATTCGTGAGGATAAGTAAACTGCTCAGCACTGGCAAGCTCAATTTCTGTTGGTTGATGGAGGGATGCACCTTGCACCCCAACCTGTTGCGCAAGAGATTCTTTGGAAAAGAAACCGAACACGGTATCACCACTGTAAACCACCCCTTTGCCATCGCTGACAACAAAATCGTAGCCCTGGATAATCATCCCGCCACTGCTGGCAATCCGGGTAATTTTAACCTCGGTAGTTAAAGTTCCAGATTGCGCTGTCACCGGACGATGCTGCACCGCATTACCATCGAGATTACGGAACGATAGATCGGTTTCGCTGGCCAGTGCCGATCCCAGATATGCGGCCAGCCAGCCACATGGTTGCAAGCCAATTTCCAACAGCACACTGAACGGCATCCGAGCTTGTCGATTAGCACTGAAGTACCAGGCAGCAGCAGGTACATCGTATTCAGCGGTAACCGTCACCCCTTCTACAAGTTTCCACGGCTCCCCATTGATGGCAATAATTCGATCCAAAAACTGAAACGGCGGGCCCGGTAACCGGGCGATGTTGCGTTCCTGATCAAAAATCCGATACGGTTCACCAAAAGCTTGTGATGGCTTACCAATGGCAAAAGCGGTGATCCGGTCAGTATCGTAAAGTATCTGTCGGGGACTGTCCCCGGATGGGGACAGTCCCTCTGCGGGGACAGTCCCTGACCAGAGCGTTTCAACCTGTTGGCGGTCTAATCCCGCCAAACGTACCGACATATCGGGAATTTCGACGACTGGATGACCATCAGCAAACATCAGCGCATCGACAATCGCAAATGGTTCGGGGCGATAACCCAGTTCCTTGATACTGACCCGATAAGTGACCGTTCTGGTCGTTGCTACCACCTGACCACGACACTTCAAACCGCTACCGATTCCGGGAACCGGCTCACACCAGGTTTCTCCCTCAGCGCCGACCCACCCCATCCGCAACAAAAAGATTCGCAACGTATGCATACAACATTCGTACATCAAGGTGCCGGGCATCACCTGATCGTCAATAAAGTGGCAGGTTAAAAACCAGTCATCGGGGTGGACATCCATTTCAGCAGTGATCTGACCAATACCATATCGTCCACCCTGCGGATCGAGTTCAATCACCCGGTCAACCAGTTTCAATTTATCGCCTGGCAAGGTGTAGGGCTTGAACGGCAACGTAGCAAACTGCTTGCCGAAACAGGCCTGCAAATCACCTCGATAGAGAGCAGCAATTTGTTTATCGTTATACGCTTCTACTTGCAGAGGTAGCAGTTCTTGCCAATCGGCTGGCAGTTTGCCCGATTGAGGGGCTAAATCAAGTTTGGTCTGGACTATCCCCTTCCCGGCGGAAAGGTCTTCGGCAGTAAAGAACCCGGCACACCCATTGCGCATTGAAAGAAGCGGTTCTCCATTCACTGTTCCCTCAAAATTGAATCGGAACAGATAGGTTTGATCCTGACGGAAGAATTCTTCAATCCTGATATCATAATGAATTGTATCACCAACCACTGGCAGTCCACGATGGAAGGTTACAACCGCATCGAGCAGGCGGTAGACCGCTTTACCTTTGGTGATAAAGTCGATCCCCAGATAACCGGAAAGGAACAGGTCAGCTTGCCCCGCTTCCACCGCGATACAAGTCGGGATTCGGCCGCCGTCGAGATACCAGCGATCAGCAGTCACATCATGTTCAGTAACAACTCGACCATGGGTCATAGAGCGTGGCACCCCTTCAACCTCAATAATTCTATCAACCAGCATCAACGGGCCATCAGGCAGCCTTACCCGAGTCGGATAGGTGTCAACTTCGGTAAAGTCGGAACCAAGCATTTTCCCGACCGAACCAATAGCAAATTCCATACACATGGAACGATCAAAAGCAACCGACTGCACCGGAGCGGTCACCTCCGGGATTGTTGAAGCAACTTTGGCTGATGAATCAGAATGACGAAAGGATTTAGCAACGGGGGTCAGAGCTGGAATCTCCTCACCATGACCAACCAGTTGCTGTAACAACGACGTTTGCAGGGAAATGTTATCCGCCAAGGCCTGTGACATGGTCTGGGAAAAACCGAGAAAAGCTTCATGTGCGTCAACTCCTGCAGCTAAGGACTGATTAAACTGAGTGATAACAGGAACTGAGGTAGCCCCCTTTCTCATCTGTTTCGGTAGCTGTTGTGTGGCTATTTTTTCTTCATCTTTCACATTAATTTGTTCTTCAGAACCAACTGTTTTAATAGCAACTATTTTCTCTTTGATAGTTTCAAGATCAAAAGGTTTTCCACCGATCATTGTATTGATCCGAGGCTTATTCTGATCTACTTGCAAAGATCTTTTCGCTGAAGGGGGATAAAGGACGTTCAGGTCAACCGGGACACGTTCGGCAAGACAACTCCCCATCAAACGGAGGAGTTGTGTAGTAGCATCCAGTCCAGGGGCACAAACAGATCGGGTCAAATGGGGTTGATCTGCAAGAATACTGTGAATCATCCGATTACAGGAGGTGCCAGGACCGACTTCAAGAAAAATCCGTGCGCCGTCAGCATAGAGCTGTTCAATCACTCGCGGATAATCGATAGTGTCGAGGGCTTGAGCAAGAATAACATCAGCAGCATTACTGGAGGTGAGTGGATATTTTTTACCCAGGGCACAACTATAAAAATCAATTCCACGCGGTGGAGTCACATCAAAAAGATGCAGTTTACGATAGGCGTCAGAGACCGCCTTTGTCACTTCACAGTGGACTGTTGTCACCCCATGCAGGGGGATAAAATGGCAACCAAGTTCCGCAACCAGTTTCTCGATCTGTGAACGATTTCCACCAATAACAGATTCATGGTGAGTATTGACAATCAGCAGGTAAACTTGCTTCATCCCGTGTAAATGTTGTCTGACCTTGTCAGCTGGCAGATTCACCATCCCCAGAACCCAGTCTACCTGCTGATTTGACTTCAACCCCCAGATTCGTTTCGCTGCCCGACATTCTCCTGCCAGTTCACTGGTAAACAGAGGCGACTGCTCAAGCCGCTGCAGCATGCCATCCCGATCCTGCCAGGCACCCGAAGAAAACAGCCCGGCAGATTCCCCCAAACTGTACCCGCTGATCATCTGCGGTTTGATCCCAAAATGGGACACCAGATCACTCAAAGCAGTACATTGAGCAACATGAGAGATCACCAGAGCATTGTGGTCATCCTGAATCGACTCAGAAAGTTCCTCTCTCCAGAACTGGTCAGGAAGATATTGATCCGCCAGATATTCACTGTGCTGTTCCTGCTGCCGATAGATTTCTGGCCAGTGAGCCGACAGCTCTCGCCCCATTCCAGCAAAATGGTTGCCAGACCCTGGAAACACGAAGGCAATCTTCCCTTCACCACCAAAGGGTTGAGCAGAATAAAAAAGGCGATCACGCAGAGCAGGAGCAAGTTGCAGCTCTCTGTCCAGACCAATAGACTGATGTGGGTTCGCAGAGATCGACCATTGAGCATGGTCAAGCTGAGTCAACAGTTCATCGTAGTTACTTGCGACAAGACTCAAGCAATATTGCAATGCGGGGTCAAGTTGGTTCTCCCCAAACCACAAACGTGCCAGATCATCAATGGGATAATCTTCATACGCAGAAGAAAATTGCCGTAACTTATCTATTTCAGCAAGAAGACCTTCTGGCGTTGTCGCTTCAACAACAAACAGCCCTTCCGGTAATGCCCCCAAAGTGCGGCAACTTGTTGCATTTTTTTTCAATGAATCTGTCCCTGAGAACTCTTCCAGAACAACGTGGGAACAAGAGCTATCACTGCCAATTCCGCTGACCAGTACTCGTCTTGAACCATCAGCACGATTATTCAACCAATATTGTGGGGCAGAGGGAGCGATAAATTGACCTTTTGCGTGAACCCACTCTGGACTTAAAGAGTGTAAATTGCGCAGCGGCGGTAAAATTTTATGGCGCAGACAGAGTGCCGCTTTGATCAGTGAAGCCAAGCCAGCGGCAGTTCCGGCATGACCGATATCAGCCTTGACAGTGCCAATTTTAATGCTACGGCTACCTGCTTTGCGACCGATCACCTTCCCGAGAACTTGCGCTTCCAACTGATCGACAGACGGAACCCCACTACCATCAGCTTCAAGATAAGAGATAGATTCGGGTAAAACATTGCCATTCTGGCAAGCTAACTCAACGGCTTTAGAATAGATTTCTTGCCCAGGAATACAACTCTCTATTTGTCCACCAATTGCGGTGCCGATACCATTGATAACAGCATAGATTCGATCACCATCCTGCCGCGCATCATCCAGTCGCTTTAAAACGACTGCGGCCGCACCCTCACCGATCAAACTACCGTCTCTGTCGCGATCAAAAGGACGACTTGTTCCACTGGCGGAAAAAGGGTTATTGCTGTGACGGCTAAGCACCGAGCGTAGATCTCCGGCAAGGTCAACTGCACCAACAATAGCACGATTGATTGATCCTTCCTGAAGGGAATGAATTCCCACCTCCAGAGCCCTGAGACCAGAGTTCTCTTCACTTGAAAGAGTGAAACTGGGGCCACCAATGCGAAATTCCTTGGCAATCCGGCTAGCAACAACACTGCCGAGGGCACCCATAGTGCGATTAGCTGTCAGTGCCGGACCAGCTGCTGTACGTAACTCTGCCAGCCAGGCTGAAAACTGTTCTTCGTTCAGCTGCAGACCCAGATCATCGACCCATCGTCGAGCGTATTTTTGCAGCCCCCAGCGAAAACTGAAGTTTGTCGCGTTAAGATCGAGACCGCTGCCAATATAGACACCAGCAAAGAGAAGATCACTATCGGTCAATTGAGCATCCTGCAACGCTGCTGCAGCAACCATCAACATCAGCAACTGGCGTGGCAGCATCTCTTCCTGTTCTTTGGGTGGAATCCTGAAATCTCCCGGTCTGGAAAATACTTCCGGCACAAAAAATCCTCGAAAATTGCTTCTATCCAGTCCTACCTCTTTATACCAGCGACTTTGTTGGACACCCCACCAATTCTTCGGCGTTTCTGCCTGAACATCATCCACAGCACCAAAGACACGCTGTTGAAACTGATCAAGGTTTTTCCAGGAGCCAAAGTGAGCTCCCATACCGACGATAGCAACGGGCTGATTCCTCTGCCGGGAAGAGGGATGTAATCTGACTGGTCTCCTTGCCTTTTTTTCTGGAACCCACTCTTCCAACAACAGATGAGCATTGATACCACCAAAACCGAAAGCACTGACGGCTGCACGGCGTGGCAGCTTACCTTTACGGGCATCCCAGCGACTCGCCTGATCGAGAATCCGGAAAGGACTCTTATTAAGTTCAATCCCACTTGCAGGATGCTTAAAATTAACCATCGGCGGCAAAGTTTGCTTTTCCATTGCCAACAAAGTTTTGATCATTGCCGCAGATCCAGCAGCTGTCAGCAAATGACCGACATTGGCTTTAACTGAGCCAATCACGCATTGTCCCCGTCGCCAGCCACTCTCATCCCAGAGCTGTTGTAAACTGGTAAATTCTACTGCATCACCAACCGGGGTTCCGGTTGCGTGACATTCAATCAGATCAACATCGGTAGGCGACCAGCCAGCCTGCTTATATGCTGCACGCATCGCGCGCAATTGTCCTTCGGAAGCAGGAGCCAACAAGCTACCACCCAGATCGTTTGACAAACCGATACCACGGATAACAGCATGAATATGATCACCATCACGAATCGCGTCTGCAGTCCGTTTCAATAACACCAGACCGCATCCTTCACCAACAACAAGTCCATTTCCATTCTCATCAAAAGGAGAGCAGGTGCCAGTTGGCGAAAGAGCACGTAATTGTGAAAATCCCATCTGGGTATAGAGTGAATCAGGGCGTGATAAGCCACCAGCAAGCATGGCATCGGCTCGACCGGACTGAAGTTCATCGACAGCAAGTTTAATGGCGTAGAGAGATGAAGCACAGGCAGCATCAACGGTAAAACAGGTTCCCTCAAAACCAAGGGCTTTAGCAAGCAAACCGGCGGGAAGTCCGGCGACATAGTGATTGACAGGTGCGATGGATGGCTCATCAAGCGACAGATTTTGATCAGAAAGCTTCTCTATAAATGTGCGGCCAAGGTAGTTTCTCGCCAGAGCAGAAGATTTTTCGCTCGGAAGAGCCAGGTTACCAATAATAATCCCGGTACGACTGCGATCAATCTTCTCTTTCGCAACTGAATTAAACGTCTGTTGCCCAACGCGCAATAACAGGCGAAACATCGGATCAAGCTTGACAAGAAAGTCGGAATCAATATCCAACCCGGGGATATGTTCCATATCTGTTTCATCATCCAGGAAACAGGCTTTTTTAGAATAGATTTTATCCGCTGAACCGACCCGCGGATCATAAACTTCTTCAGGCGAAAGGAGCCAACGTCCCTTCGGTGGTTGACGTGCCGTGTTGACGTTAGCAACGATATTTCCCCAGAAACGATCCAGGGTCGGTGAATTGGGAAACATTCCACCGACCCCGACAATTGCAACAGATTTTTCAGGCAACATAAATTTAATGTTCTCGTAAAAAAGTAATTTTTGGTTTACCACTGAGCTACAGAGGTACTGAGAAACCTTTTTTTATCGGTTCTATCCACCAAACAAAGGTGGATGTGACATAGTCTGACATTGTTGTGATGGATAATAGCTCCACAAGGAGGTATATCCATGAATCTAAATCAGTTTCGCGATAGGTTTCCCGATGAAGGC
>JAKIUD010000056.1 GCA_021647765.1 Desulfuromusa sp.
AATATTTGTAAGTACGTGCAAAACCAATTGGTCGAATTAGATAAAAAGGAAGTCCACGGAAAGCAACTGGAGCTGTTTTAGGATTTTGCCTTTAAAACTCTGTCGCTTGCGGCCGAGTTTTTTATAACTGTATGAAAAAGATATTCACCACATGGAGAAGAATTCAAAAAATAATTTTCAGAATTGAGAAATAATAACGTTATAGCAGGTGGTTGCGAATAATAATAATTCGTGGTGGGATGTTGGCACAACTTCTGTATATGTAATCGGTTAGTCTTTCCAATAATTAAATAGTTAAATGTCCAGGAGGTTGTGATGAAAAATATAATTCGTAGCATGATGGTTACTTTGATATGTGTCGGAGCGGCAGTTTCTCCCGTTATTGCCGCAACGGAAACATCTGGTCAGGGTGGATCGTTGTTGCTGACTTTGTTTATCGGTTTTTTTGCTTTGATCGTAGTTTTTCAGTTGGTGCCGGCCTGTTTGTTGTTTTTTGGTACCCTGAAAGGATTGTTTTCGAAAAAGCATGGAATTGAGCAGAAAAGTTCCAACCGATAAATTTGATTGATAGTTGGTGGTATATAAGCGAGGTGAACTCATGAATGGTCTCTTGATCGCAAATAAAGATAAGGTAGCCAGGGAGAAAATGGCCAGCATATTTCAACAGGACGATTACCAGGTTGAGACCGCTGATTCGGTGCTCAATTCTCTTGAGGGTATTCTTAATAAATCAATTCAAGTGGTTATCCTGAGCGGAGTGTTTGATGAACAGCAGATTGTGAAATTTGTCCCATTGCTGAAAAAGTGTAATAAGAACTTGTCGATTATTCTGGTTTCCGATGAAATTCCTCTGGAATTATTGCGTAGAGTTCGTAGAGAAGGGATCTTCTACCATGCGTTAAAGCCAATTGCGGATGAAAGTTGGGATGAAATTCGTCAGGTTGTGAGCTGTGCCTTTGAAAATTACCATGCGCAACAAAATATTGGGCGCAAGTTTTTTGGCAGAAAGGTTCTCATGCAGGACGCAACAGCGTCCTTGTCCTGATTCTGATAGTTGACTCTTTTTCGATATTGGAAGTAATGAATCAATAAAATTATATTTTTCTATAAAAAGATCCTTTTTCTGGGATCTTTTTTCTTTACGGCTTGTTATCTCCTCCAAAGTTATATATAAAAAATATTCAGTTTGCGGTATACTGTATACAATTTTTATGCGTTTATAATAACGATATTTCTCAATAAGTTATCCACCTTTTTTCGCAGGATTTTAGCTTTATGCTGTTCTGGTATGTATAGATTTATTATACAGTTAATCTGAACAAAATAAGGTATCTTCTGCAGATAAATACTGTGAAAACAGTCGGTTGTGCTTTTATCGAAAGATATCACCTGGCTGGCATGACCTCTGCATTTCTTTCCCCGGGATTGAGGTTATGTTCATGGTTTGTTCTTACGCCTAGATCTGAAAGAAAATTGTTCCAATGTGAAGAATTCGCACGTATAGTACGGCGATTGAAGTGCCAAACAGGGTTATTTATGCGCCGAATTCATATCTGACTAATTTATTATAAAGGAGGCTTCAATGCGAAGAGTCAAAACAGTATTAACTGCCCTGGTTCTGATGCTTATGGCTGTTTCACCAGCTCTGGCTGTTGATACCAGCAAAACCTATAACAGCGGAATTCTGGTTCTCTTGTTTGTTGGATTCTGCGCCCTGTTGATTGTGGCTCAATTGGTGCCAGCTGTTTTGGCACTTTTTGGAATGACCAAAGAAGCTGCCAAAAGGACATCCGGTAAAAGACTTGCCGCATCGGCAAAGAAACACTGAATTATTTATTTGAGAGGTATTTGCGATGTTGGATTTTTTCATGAATGTTGGTCATGTTGAGCAGATTTATACTGTTGTAGATTATTATACCTACATCAAAGGACTGGAATATCTGCTTTGTCTGCTGTTTTTTACTTTTTTCCCGATGTTTTATCGTTACATTCATGGTGGAGATGAGGATTAATCAGACCAGGGGTTAACAGACCGTATTTTAATTGCTTTGTTTACGGCAATTTGCTGTGGGCAGAATCAGGGACTAAGGAGTAGAGGTTATGGTAAATGCCAGTAAGCAACTTATAACAGGACTGGGAGTATTGCTGCTGTTTTCTGTCCTGTCAGTGAGTTGTTACGCAATGGATTATCCAGAAGAGGTTGAAATTGATTCTCTGGCTAATTTGTATGAGCCAGTTATTTTTGATCATGCGATGCATGTTGATGCAACAGAGGGGTGTGCTGAGTGTCATCACCATACGACAGGTACCCCCGTTTTGAACGCGTATTGTGCTAAATGTCATACGGGTGATGTTGAAATGGACGTGGTGGCGTGTCAGGACTGTCACTCAGCTGACCCTGTTTCCCCAGAAAATCTGCACAACCCAAAACCAGGCTATTCTTACCATAACGATCAGCCGAACTTAAAAGCCGCTTACCATTTAAAATGCTTAGGTTGTCATCGGGAAGTTGATGGTCCAACCGGCTGTGAAGATTGCCATGCCAAAACAGAAGCTGGTGATAAGTTCTATCATTCTGGAGAGTTTGCTCCCAAGGAAGATGCTCAGCATGGGGCAGAACACGAATGATGTCACGTTTTGTCTCAGGGGAATAATAATAAGGAGATTTCGTTATGAGTAAAATAACACGCAGAAAATTTTTAGCCGCAAGTGCTGCAGGGGGGACTGCCATAATGATGGCTCCCACAAAAAAAGCATTTGCTGCCGGTTCATTTGAGGGTTTTCCCGACGGGATGGGGGTGTTGGTTGATTTGACCCGTTGTGTCGGCTGTCGCACCTGTGAAGCTGCTTGTAATAAAGAGCAGAAACTTCCTGAACCAGCTTTGCCGTTTGATGACTATTCAGTGTTTGATGAGATCCATCATGGCAACCAAAAGCGTCGTACTACAGATAAAGCTTATACTATTGTCAATCGCTATGATCTTAAAGATTCCGATGAACCACTGTACCGTAAGATACAGTGTAATCATTGTAACGAGCCTGCCTGCTTGACGTCCTGTTTTGTTAATGCGTACACAAAAACACCAGAAGGTGCAGTTATCTATAATTCCCACGTCTGTGTTGGTTGCCGGAATTGTATGATTGCTTGTCCATTCCATATTCCTGCATACACTTACCATTCGGTTCTGAATCCAGTGATCAAGAAGTGTATCTTCTGTTATGACACTCGTTTGAAAGAGGGTCGACCTCCGGCATGTGTTGAGAGCTGTCCACAACAGGTGATGACCTTTGGTAAGCGGAAGGATCTGATGGTGATTGCTCACGAGCGGATCAAAAAGAATCCAGATAAATATATTGACCATGTTTATGGTGAAAAAGAAGTTGGTGGAACGGGTTGGTTTTACATTTCCAGTGCTCCGTTTGAAGAGGCCGGATTTGATGTTCACCTGCCAAAGAAACCGATTATTGACAATGTCAAGGATTTCCTCGCCATAGTTCCTGTCGTTTTAACTGTCTGGCCGGCTCTGTTTACAGGTTTTCACCTGCTTGCAACCAAAGGAAAATCACACGGTCATGGAGATGACCACAGCCACGACGAGCAGGAGGGCCACTAACAATGAAAAAATTAGAAACTTTCGGCATTAAGCCGCATGATGCATCACTGAAGGCCGATGGGGAAAAGTGGTCAATAATGGAAAAGCTACTCCTCGGTTTGACCTTGGATCAATATATTGGTCAAGCTATTCGCAATAAACTTAACTGGTTTTTTGCAATTATTTTTGCCATCGGGATTCCGGTTATTATTTATCGTTTTATTTTCAGTTTGGGAGCGGTCACCCATGCCTCTTATGATTATCCTTGGGGACTGTTTCTTGGTTTTGGTCTGTTCTGTATGGTTCCGCTGTCCGCTTCCGGCTTTATGCTTGGAACAACAGTCGAGGTCTTTGGTCGGCATGATTTTGAGCCAATTGAGCGTCTTGCCTTGTTAAATGGTTTGCTTGGCTACTTCTTTGCTGTCGTTTATCTGCTGGTTGATCTTGGACAACCTTGGCGACTGTCCTATCCAATGGTTTACTCTTTTGGCCCTGCCGCAGTATTGTTTCTGGTTGGCTGGCACGTGGCAACCTACCTTTCGGTTCAGGTTGCGGAAGTTTCCACCGCATTTTTTGAGTGGATTGGTTTCCAGCGCGGCTATGATTTCATCCGCAAAGGAACCATTGGTTTGACGGTTGCAGGTATTATCCTTTCAACTCTGCACCAGGGGGCATTAGGAGCACTGTTTTTGTATGCTCCGGGGAAGGTTCATCCGCTCTGGTATTCAGCACCATTTCAGTGGATCCTCTTTTTTATCTCATCAATCCCTGCTGGTCTCTGTATGGTGATCTGTGTCAGTACTATTGTTATCCATACAATGAAGTGGCGCTGTGATAAGCGATTTATTGATAATCTTGATTGGATCACAATTGCCTTAGCCAAAGGCTCCGCAATGGGTTTGATCACTTATCTTATCATGAAATTTATCGCTATTGCTCATGACAATGAGTGGGCCTACTTTTTCACTGGTTGGGGTGCTTGGTGGTGGTTCGAAATTCTTGGATTTGTTATTCTCCCGCTGGTTATTTTGTCTTATGGAATTCACAATAAACTGGTCGGTTTGTGCCGTATCGGCGCCTTTCTGACAGTTCTTGGTATTCTCTTGAACCGCTTGAATACTGCCCTGATTACCTTCAACTGGCAGTTGTATCAGGAAATTCCACACTATCTTGAGTTTGTTATTGCGATTACAATCTTCGCTATTTATGTGGCGACTTATCGCTTTATTCTGGCTCGTTTGCCAATACTCTACAAGTTTAGATCTCAGGCAGAGGAATGAAGGAACGGATTGTTTCAGTTCAATAGAAGGCAATTAGTTCCTGCAAGTGTTTAAGTTTAAGTAATAATCCCTGTTAGGTGGAGATATCCTTTGCCTGCCAGGGATTTTTATTTTACTATTGTTAAAATTCAACTATCCAAAGAGAGGGAGTATGTTTGATAATCTGATCGCCAGAGCTATTATCCCCGTCACTATCGCGGTCACAGGATTTGTTATCTTTGGCTGCCTGTTGCTCTATTCCTTCATTAAGGCCGACATGACGGCTGATGCTGTGCGCTATGCCGATAGTTTGGTTGAAACCGTCGTTAAGTCCACCCATTATTCCATGATGGAGGATGACCGGGATGCGCTCCGTAATATTGTCGCCAACGTTGATAGCCTGGATAGCGTTGAACGGGTCAGAATTTACGATCAAACCGGTCACCCGAAGTTTTCCGATCTGGAAGGTATAACAGAGCCTGGCTCGGTTGCGGCCAAGGTGGATACCTGGGCCAAGACCTTTATGCAGAGCGGTTATCCGGGGCGGGAAAATATCCAGCAGCGGGTTGATCATGAAAATGGTTATATTGCTGTGACCGTGCCGATTTTGAATGAACCGAAATGTTTTACCGCCGCTTGTCATGTTCACTCAGAGGGCGAGCAGACTCTTGGCTTTTTAAGTATCGGTATAACCAGTACTCAGCTAGAAAAAACGCTTGCAGTACTCAGATACCGAATGATAATTTTCAGCATCATGGTGTTGTTTTTGACCATTGGTGGTGTGACTGCTTTGCTGAGGATGAATCTTTTTCTGCCAATTCTCCGGCTGACCTACAATGCTGAACAGGCGGCTCAAGGTGTTGCTGAGTATGATCTGCCAAAATCTGATCACAAACTTGGAAAACTGAATAAAGATTTTCGCCTGTTAGTCAAACAACGGGATCAGGCCTTGGAGGATTTGAAGGCTATGGGAAACCTGGATAGAAACGTAGACGATGGCTCTCGATGACTCAAGAAACAGAAGCTCCCCTGCCGGATATCAATCCACTGCGGAAGCAGGTTCAGGCGAAGATTAAAAGACTGGAGTTACACTCTAGCACCGGTCTTTGGATTCTTGCCCTGTTTACTGTTCTTAGCATGGGTGCGTTCCATAATTTTGATTTTCTCCCACCATTAAGTGAAGGTATTCGTAGTGCTTTAGGAGATGGTCCCCCGGTTAAATATATCAACTGGGCTCTGGTGATGTACGGATTTTCAGCGATTATTCTGATCCTGACCCAGATGGCCAGTGATAAAAAACCGCGCGGTGCGTTAGGGCACTTTGGCTATCTGGGGGTTTTTTATCTTTTTTATCATTTTTCTGAGGGGTTGAGTGAGAACTTCTGGGCAATTTTTGTGGTTGGATTAACAATTTTAGGATTACAGAGTTACCATGTCTGGAACTATTACCATGAAAAAATTCAAGAACAAAGAGAGATTCTGGTGGAACTGGATAAACTGATGGATTGATGTTTGCTATGTATTCGAAGGACCGTACTCCTGAAGAACCCGCCAGAAAATGAGCGGGTTCTTTTTGTTTATAGCTGTTAATCGGTTCTGTTGGTGATTTCGATCAGGTGATATCCAAACTGAGTTTTCACCGGACCGAGCACTTTACCAACTTCGCCACTGAAAACCACCTCATCAAATTCTTTGACCATCTGTCCTGGAGAAAACTCACCCAGAGCGCCCCCCTGTTTTCCAGATGGACATTTTGAATGTTTTGCTGCAATTTTCTCGAAGTCAGCACCGGCTTCAATTTCTGCCTTGAGATTATTACAATCATCTTCAGAAGGAACCAGGATGTGACGCGCACTTGCTTTTGCCATAGTTTTTTCTCTCCTTTTGGGGGTGGTTTGAATCTGAAGGTACCATTTCAGATTGGATCGGGTTGCGGTTGGTTAAAATAACTGACCATAATCTTGATTGCAAATGAAATGAAATCTTTTTATTTTGAGTAGTTTTACACATCAAGCAACGAATTGTTTGCTTCGTAGCGTTCTTAATGCGAGGTGAATCCTGTCGGGTTAGCCGGGTTCAGGTACCTTTCTTGCGACTCCGCGAATTGTTCCACGAACAAAGGTTGGAGCCCCAACCATTGGGGCTTCGGTCAACCGTTCAATTTTGAGACCGCTCGCATGGATTTCGGCAGCTGTATCACGAGTTAGACGGCAATTTCCAGCACAGAGACTCCAGAATGGTTCAATCCGATGCTGCCAAGTTCTGGTTGCCGGATGATTCGAGATAACATGCTCAAGAAAGAGTAATATGCCATTTGGACGCAATAAACGGTAGATCTCATTGAGACTGACTTCGAGACTGGGGACGGAACAGAGAACCAAGGTAGAAACAATTGTATCAAAAGAGGCATCAGGCATCTTTATCGATTCTGCTCCCCAGGAGGTAATATTAAATCGCTCTTTTTGCAATTGACCCGTCCTGCGCTGCAGACGTTTTCGCATCTGGGCATCTGGTTCACTCAGGATGATTTGAGAAACTCTGTCAGGGTAGTGGGGAAGGTTGACCCCGGTTCCCGCTCCAATTTCTAACAGCTCACCATCGGCCTGAGCCAGCAGCTCTTTGCGCCATTTTTGTAAGCAGCGTTTTTCGGTACTTCGCATGGCATAATCGTAACTTTTTGCCATCAGGTAAGAGTGTATCTGTTTTACGATCATTGTCAGGATCCGCTTCTCCTTGTTGTGTCCCCACCCAGAAAGATTGGCTTAATAAATGTGGCTGGTATCTATTTGTTACCATCATGGTTAAGTTTGTTGCCCCTGTCAAGCCGCTGAGGATGGTCGGTATTATTTCAATTCTAAACATGACATAATTTGTTGTGCTCTGTCCTTGCAAGGGTGAAGGGTACAGTTGTATATTTGTACAATGAGCGCTTTGGTCATAAAAAATTTGCACAAGTCCTTTGCTGGGGTAGAGGCGGTAAAAGGGGTTAATTTCACCATCCACGAGGGTGAAATCTTTGGCTTGCTTGGGCCTAATGGTGCAGGTAAAAGTACTATAATCAACATGATTTCCGGGGTTGTCCGGCTGGGATCCGGGAGTGTCAGTGCTTTTGGTTATGACAACCAGCGTGATTATCGTCATACCCGAAGAATGCTGGGAGTTGTACATCAGGAGGTTGTTATCGATAATTTTTTTACTGTCGATCAGGCTCTTCGTCTTCATGCCGGCTATTACGGGGTTAAAGATGACCCTGCCTGGCGCCAATTATTGATTGATCGTCTTGGGTTGACTCCCCATTTAGATAAAGTGATGCTGAAATTGTCGGGCGGTCTGAAACGACGCTTCATGATTGCCAAAGCACTCATCCATCGACCACAATTGCTGATTCTGGATGAACCGACTGCGGGGGTAGACGTTGAGCTGCGTCATGGACTCTGGGATTTTGTCCGGGAAATAAATCGCCAGGGGACGACGATTCTCTTGACCACTCACTATCTGGAAGAGGCCGAGAAAATGTGTGACCGCATCGCGATTATGCATCATGGTGAGCTGATTGCACTTGAAGAGACACAAAAACTGATCCGAAGTTTATCCAATCGGCAGCTAAGTCTCTGGCTGGAACAACCTTTGACCGAACTTCCTGCAGGTCTGGAGAGATATTCAGCAAAATTGCAAGAGAATGGAACGGTTCTCCTCCTTTATTTGCCTTCTGGTGAGGGTGCCGGAAATATTTTAAGTCAGCTTGTAATGTCAGGGCTGAAGATTCGAGATATAGAAACTGATCAGAGTGGCTTGGAAGAGGTTTTTATCCATCTGACTGGAATGAAAGAGGGGGTAGACAGTCATCAATCCAGACAATAAATATTACCCCTGGCTCCCCTTTGTCACTCTGCTGAAGAAAGAAATTCTCCGCTTCTGGAGGGTGGCAAAGCAAACCTTGTTAACGCCAATTGTGACGGCATCTCTTTACCTCTTTGTGTTTGGGGCGACTCTGGGAGACCGGCTCAATGTTCTTGAGGGGTTCAGTTATGCCCAGTTTGTCATCCCTGGATTAATTATTATGGGGGTTATTAATAATACCTTTGCCAATACATCGTCATCCCTATTTATGTCCCGTTACCTTGGTGGGATTGTTGATCTGTTGGTCTCCCCGGTCAGTCCGCCCCAGTTCATCATGGCCTACACTCTTGCGGCAATGCTGCGTGGGTTATTGGTCGGAACGGTCGTCTGGCTGATTTCAACGTTGTTTGCAACGCTACCATGGGAATCCCCCTTACTGGCTATTTTGATGGCAGTTATCGCCAGCTTTTTGTTTGCCCAGTTCGGCTTGATTGCTGCAATCTATGCGCAAAATTTTGATACCCTTTCTATGTACAGTAACTTTTTAATTTTACCGTTGGTCTATCTTGGCGGAGTGTTTTATCCTATTTCTATCCTTCCCGATCCGTGGGCTTCATTCTCTTATCTTAACCCATTATTTTATCTCATTGACGGATTCCGACATGCGATTATTGGTGTTGGCGATACCAGCTATCTGATTGCTTTCGGGGTGAGCTTAGGGATTGCAGCAGCATTGTTTGTCTGGGCAGCCTGGTTGATTGGGAAAGGTCGTCGTTTGAGGGGATAGAATGGCTTGTGATAAGGACGAGAAAATGGACGATCATTTGATTCGGGTTGTTAGTCCCGATGGTTTGTTTCGTGCGGCTGCAGCGATCACGACTGGACTGGTACGCACTATCTGTGAAAAACAGCAAACCGATTTTACTGCAACTGTCGCCTTGGGTCGATTGTTGACTGGCGGTGCTCTGTTGAGTTGTCTGTTGAAGGGAAAGCAGCGCCTTGCTTTGGCGGTGGAAGGGAATGGCCCTTTGGGAAAAATGAGCGTTGAGGCTGATGCTGAGGGGAAAGTCCGTGGAACAATCCGCAACCCGGTGGTCAATTTGCCTCCGGATGGAGATCATTTTGATGTTGCCGGTGCAATTGGCAAGGCTGGTTTCCTCCATGTCTGGAAAGATTTTGGTTTAAAAAAACCCTATCAGAGTATGGTGCAATTGCAGAGCAGCGAGGTAGCTGAGGATCTGGCCTGGTATCTGACCAGTTCGGAACAGGTGCCATCCAGTATTGGCTTGGGGGTGGAGCTTGATTCGACGGGTCGAGTTGCCGTTGCCGGGGGATTTTTGGTTCAATCCCTCCCTCCCGGGGATTCTGAGCAGATTGATCTACTGACGGAGCGGATCAAAGAGTTGCCTCCAACTACCAGCCTGCTCCGGCAGGGGTTGACACCAACTGAGGTTCTTGCCCGGATATTTGGCTCCTCCGGGTTTCACGTAGAGCAAACGATTCCGCTCCAGTTTTTTTGCCCCTGTAATCAAGTTCAGATTGAAAAGATGTTGATAGGTCTTGGCAGACAGGAACTTAACTCTCTGCTTGAAGGGGAGGAACCTGTTGACGTTACCTGTGAATATTGCCGTAAACATTACACCTTTAATTGTGAACAGATGGGTGAATTAATCAAATTAGCAAAATGAAGGCGGGTGTCTCTTCCGGTTCGTTCTTCTGTTAACCCCATTTCCCACCAGAAAGACAAAAAACTTGCATTAAAAAAAACAAGATCAATTGAAAACAGCTGTAATTCCAGACTAAAAGTAGATTTTGCCAGTCGGTTTAATTGCATACAGTATACGGTATTTCTCTTGACATATTGGGGAAATTATCCTAGTTTTTCACACGCTGTGGAGTATCCTGTCAGCTTGTAGGTACAGCTGAGCGGTTCAAACTCTTCTATGGAAGGAGCAGTTTTCATGCTGGAGATTTATTTACCGATTCTTGTTGTTATGGCAATCGCTTTTGCTTTTGCCATTGGGTCGGTTGTTTTATCCCGACTTGTCGGAGTGAAGAAGCCTAGTGAAGTCAAGCTGGCACCGTATGAATGTGGTATGCCCCTGCTTGGTTCGGCTCAAGAGCGTTTTTCCATCAAGTTCTACCTTGTTGCAATGCTGTTTATTCTCTTCGATATTGAAGCGGTTTTCCTCTATCCCTGGGCAGTTATGTTCAAGCGTCTCGGGGTTTTCGGTTTTATTGAGATGGGAGTGTTTATTATCATTCTTCTCGTCGGCTTTATCTATGTATGGAAAAAAGGAGCTCTGGAATGGGAATAGAGCAACCAACAGTACCTAAAACTCTCGGCAGCGGGTTTGTTACGACGAGTCTGGATAAATTGGTTAACTGGTCACGAGCCAGCTCTATGTGGCCGATGACTTTTGGTCTGGCATGTTGTGCTATCGAAATGATGGCGACAGGTGCTGCCCGGTTTGACCTTGACCGGATGGGTATCCTGTTTCGTGCCTCACCGCGTCAGGCGGATGTCATTATTATCGCTGGAACAGTCACCAAAAAAATGGTGCCAGTTATCAAAACTGTTTATGAACAGATGCCGGAACCTCGTTACGTGATCGCAATGGGTGCCTGCGCATCGTCTGGTGGTATTTTTGATACCTACAGTACAGTACAGGGTGTTGATGAGTTTTTACCGGTCGACGTTTATATTCCCGGCTGTCCTCCCCGTCCTGAAGGACTTCTCTATGGGCTGATGAAACTTCAGGATAAAATCCGGGCTGAACGAAATACCTTTGGCGCTGCTATTGGTGTTGGTGACGTGATTCACAACAGAGCCTGATATCCGTCAGGCGATAACAGGAAAAATCAATGAGCGATCAAAAAGTTGTCGAAAAATTAAAGGCAAAGTTCTTTTCTGAGATTCTTGATGTTGTTGAGTTTCGTGGAGAAACAACTGTCACGGTGAAAAAGGAGCGGATTGTTGATATCTGTACTTTCATGCGTGATATTTTTGGTTACAATCTTCTTTGTGACCTTTGCGGGGTTGACTATATGGGGCAATCTCCACGTTTTATGGTGGTCTATAACCTCTACAATATTCCGACAAAACAGCGTATCCGGATCAAGGCACCAGTTGACGAGCTGGATGCTAATATTGATACCGTCAGTCCTGTCTGGGGAACGGCCAACTGGCATGAGCGGGAGTGCTGGGATTTGCTGGGGATTAAGTTTAATAACCACCCCGATTTACGACGCATCCTTATGCCAGCTGACTGGGAAGGGCACCCGTTACGCAAGGACTATCCTGTGCAGGGACCAGATCGTGAACCTTACCAGGGGCGACTTTCCTAACGAACGCTTTAGCTATTTCTTAATCGGATGAGGCATACAATAATGGCAGCAAATACCAGCGAAACAATGACCATCAATATGGGGCCTCAGCACCCGTCGACACACGGTGTGTTGCAGTTGATCCTTGAGCTCGACGGTGAAATTGTCCAGAAGGCAACTCCACATATTGGGTTCCTGCATCGGGGGATTGAAAAGCTTTCTGAACACCGCACTTATCATCAGATTATTCCCCTGACCGACCGTCTTGATTATCTGGCACCAATGAGCAACAACTTGGGCTATGTCCTTGCAGTTGAAAAGTTACTTGGGATTACAGACGAGATTCCAGAACGGGTGCAGCGGATTCGGGTCATCATGGCTGAGTTGACGCGATTAAAAAGTCATCTGGTCTGGCTCGCCTGCCATGCCCTTGATATTGGGGCAATGACGGTTTTTCTCTATTGTTTCCGTGAGCGAGAATGTATTACCGATATCTATGAAAAAGTTTCCGGTGCACGGATGACTTCCAACTATTTCCGTGTTGGTGGTCTTGCCGATGATTTGCCCGATGGACTTGAGGGAGAAATTCGTACTTTTGCCGAATCGATTCCTGCACATGTTGAAGAATATGAGGGGTTGTTGACTGGCAACAAGATCTGGCAGAAACGCACCATAGGGGTTGGCAAAATCAGTGCTGAGGCAGCTGTTGATATTGGTATCACTGGCCCGGCATTACGAGCGTCAGGAGTTGATTGGGATCTGCGTCGTGATAATCCCTATAGTGGTTATGAGGATTATGATTTCGAGGTTCCAGTCAGGCAGGGTTGTGACACCTTTGATCGATATAGGGTTCGACTTGATGAAATGCGTCAGTCTGCCCGGATTGTTCTGCAAGCGCTTGACAAGTTGAAGCCAGGACCAATTTTGGCTGATTGTCCTAAAATTGTCCTGCCGCCTAAGCAGGAGGTGGTCAGTAACATTGAAAGTCTGATTCACCATTTCAAGATTGTGACTGAAGGGTTTCATCCAGAACCGGGTGAGATTTATCAGAGTGTTGAGGCGCCTAAGGGTGAGCTTGGCTTCTATCTTATTTCTGATGGTTCAGCCCATCCGTTCAGAATGAAGATCCGTCCGCCCTCTTTTGTCAATCTGCAAGGGTTGCCACAGATGGTTGAAGGAAAGTTGCTGGCGGATGTTATTGCTGTCATTGGTACACTTGATATTGTTCTCGGTGAAATTGACCGGTAGTTGATTTGCCAGACCACATTTTATAAATAGATTGGATTGCTGGTAAATCTTACCAGCTGGAAACGGCAGCGATGCCATAGACTGATGAAGGAAGAGGATGGTCATGACGCCAGAAGTTCTGACACTCTCGCAAACACCTTGGTTATTTACAGGGGTCATGTTGGTAAAGATTATAGTGGCTTTTGTCGCGACGCTGTTGATCGTTGCTTATGCGACCTACGCAGAGCGTAAAATAATTGGCAGAATGCAGACCCGGATGGGGCCGAATATGACCGGTCCAAAAGGTTTGTTGCAGCCAATTGCGGATGGTTTGAAGCTCTTTTTTAAAGAAGATATCATCCCTTCACAAGCCCACTGGTTTGCTTTTATTCTTGCTCCGATGATGATTCTGGCTCCTGCCTTTATCTCGATTTCGGTTATCCCCTTTGGTGGGGATCTTCAGTTTACCTATGATGGTACCCTTTATGCTGTTCCAATGCAGATCACTGATCTTAATATCGGTGTTCTGTTCGTTGTCGCAATGGCCGGTCTTGGTGTCTATGGAATCGTACTGGCCGGGCTGGCATCCAACAGTAAGTATGCTTTGCTTGGTGGTATTCGTTCAACGGCACAGATGATATCTTACGAACTTGCTGTTGGCCTTGCGATAGTTGCTATCTTCATGCTCTCAGAAACCCTCAGCCTGCGTGGAATTGTTGCAGTACAGCAGTTACCTCTCTGGGGTCTTGAGTCCTTAAGTTTCATTCCAAACTGGTATATTTTCTGTCAGCCTCTGGCATTTGGTCTATTTGTTGTTGGCTCTATGGCTGAAATAAACCGGACTCCGTTTGATTTGCCGGAAGCTGAAACTGAGCTGGTTTCCGGTTTCTGTACTGAATATTCCGCTATGAAATATGCACTGTTCTTTATGGCGGAATATGCCAACATGATTACTGTATCTGCGATCGCGACAACACTGTTTCTTGGTGGTTGGGGTGGTCCTTTTTACGGCTGGATTAATTTCCTGATTAAAGTATTTGGATTTATGTTTTTCTTCATCTGGATTCGGGCCACCTTCCCGCGTCTTCGTTACGACCAGTTGATGTTCCTTGGTTGGAAAATTATGCTCCCGCTGGCACTTGTAAATATCGTAATCACGGGCATTGCCATTCTGCTCTGGTAGTAACCACACGCTGCGTAGAGGATAGATATGTTTAAAGAGTTTGCCAAAGGCTTGAGTATTACGCTGAAGCACCTGTTGCCGGGGAATTGCACAACTGTACAATATCCGAAGCAAAAACTAGAAATGTCACCCCGCTTTCGTGGACTTCATCGTTTGATTCCGACTCCAGATCGCGAGAAATGTGTTGCCTGTTATCTTTGCCCAACTGTCTGTCCGGCAAAATGTATCACAGTTGTCCCTGCGGAAAATGACAAAGGTGAAAAATATCCGGAGGTTTTTGAAATTGACATACTGCGCTGTATTTTTTGTGGCTATTGTGTTGAGGCCTGTCCGATGGAAGCAATTGAAATGACGGATGCTTATGAGTTGGCGAACTTTAGCCGGGATGATTTTTACTTTGACAAGCAACGTCTTCTCAAGCCGTAAGAAGGAGCAAAAGTATCATGGAAATTATTCTTTTTTATCTTACTGCGACGGTTGCAATTATTTCGGCAGTTTTCGTTACCCAATGTCGTAATCCGATCAACAGTGCTTTGAACCTGATTACGACTTTTCTTTGTTTAGCAGTTTTTTATGTCATGTTGGAATCACCCTTTATGGCAGCTATTCAAATTATGGTTTATGCCGGAGCGATTATGGTGTTGATTGTTTTTGTCATCATGTTGCTGAATCTCGGTTTGGCGGTAAAAGAACGCTACACGCATGGAATCGCAGGGGCAGGAGTTCTTTCGGCACTGATCCTTTTTATCGCTAATTACTTTATCAGAGCTGGTGAAGCGACCGGAACAGGTGGCAGTGTGACCAGTGAAGTGATATCGAGTTATGGGCACACGGAACTGATTGGTCGAGCCATGTTCGTTGACTTTTTGCTCCCTTTTGAGATTGCCTCAATCCTGCTGTTGGTAGCAATTGTTGGTGCTGTTATCCTCTCAAAACGCGAAGTTTAATCGAGTTCAACTCGGGAGATAATTCATGATTACCGTTAATCACTATTTGTTGTTGAGCGCTATTCTGTTTGCCATCGGAACGTTTGGTGTGCTCACCCGGAAGAATGCCATTGTTATTTTCATGTGCATTGAGGTGATGCTCAATTCGGTGAACCTGACCTTTATTGCTCTGTCCCGTCACGTAGGCAATATGGATGGTCAGATTTTTGTATTTTTTGTTATGACGGTTGCTGCTGCTGAAGCTGCTGTCGGTTTAGCACTGATGATTGCATTCTTTCGTAATAAAGATTCGATCGATACTGACGATTTCAATATGCTCAAATGGTGATGACGTTGCAAAAAGACCAACCTACTACGTTTCCACTTTTAAGGGTGTTTCAGCTAATAGGAGAGTTTGATGTACAGTAATCTGTGGCTCATCCCATTCTTCCCATTGATCGGGTCGATTTTTAACGGCCTGTTTGGCAAGAAGATCAAAAATGAAGCGGTGATTGGCGGTATTGCTACCGGTCTGATGTTCCTCTCATTTTTGGTTGCCGCGCAGAATTTATTCAAACTGCTAGGTGATACCAAAAAAGTTCATGAACTTGTCATTGCCTCCTGGATGACGGTCGGTAATTTCCAGCTTAATTGGGAGTTGCTACTTGATCCTCTGTCGGCAGTGATGATTATGGTGGTGACCGGTGTAGGAACCTTGATTCATCTGTACTCAATCGGCTATATGCACGGTGAAGAGGGCTACTATCGTTTTTTCTGCTACCTGAATCTCTTTGCTTTTGCCATGCTGATGTTAGTTTTGGGTGGTAATGCGCTGGTTATGTTCATCGGCTGGGAAGGTGTCGGTCTCTGCTCTTATTTACTGATTGGCTACTACTACGAAAAAAAGAGTGCCAGTACTGCTGCCAATAAAGCGTTCATCGTTAACCGCGTTGGTGATTTTGGTTTCCTCTGTGGGTTGCTGACCCTCTTTTGGGCACTGGCTGAAAAAGGGGTATGGACTCTCAATTTTGTAAAAATTGCTGAAAGTGGCCATTTACTTGAATCTGGTGGTTTATTGATTACGGTTGTCACCCTCAGCTTCTTTCTTGGTGCAACAGGAAAATCGGCACAGATTCCGTTGTTTACCTGGCTCCCTGATGCGATGGAAGGCCCCACTCCTGTTTCAGCGTTGATCCATGCTGCAACCATGGTGACTGCCGGTGTTTATATGATTGGCCGGATGAATGGTCTGTTTGCCATGGCTCCAGCAACCATGATGACGATTGCAATCGTTGGTGGCTTGACCGCATTTTTTGCTGCCACGATTGGTCTGGCTCAGAATGATATCAAGCGGGTGCTGGCTTATTCAACTGTTTCTCAGCTGGGATATATGTTCCTGGCGATGGGTGTTGGAGCATTCTCAGCTGGTATCTTCCACTTGATGACCCATGCATTCTTTAAGGCTTGTCTGTTCCTTGGCTCAGGTTCAGTTATTCATGGGCTGCATCATGCTTACCATCGTGCTCATCTGCATGATGATCCGCAGGATATGCGGAATATGGGTGGTTTGCGGAAAAAGATGCCGATCACCTTTATCACCTTCCTGGTCTCAACTATTGCTATTTCTGGAATCCCGTTTTTTTCTGGATTTTTCTCAAAAGATGAAATTCTCTGGTGGTCATTCGGTTCAACACGTGGACACTGGCTGCTCTGGCTGCTGGGTGCTGCTGCGGCAGGGATGACTGCTTTCTACATGTTCCGTTTGGTCTTCATGACTTTCTTTGGTGAACAGAAGACCGATGCCAGAGCTAGAGACCATATTCCGGAATCACCATTCACAATTACAATTCCGCTGATGGTACTCGGCTTCTTTGCTCTTATCGGTGGATATATTGGGATTCCGAAAATCTTAGGTGGCGTCAATCGTTTCGACGCATTTCTGGCTCCAGTATTTGAACAAGCACAGCACGCAAACGAAATCCACGCCCATGGAACATTGGCAACTGAATATACACTGATGGCAATCTCGGTTGCGATTGCGACCGTAGGTATTTTTATTGCCTGGGTTATGTATATAAAAAATCCAGAGCTGCCAGCGAAGTTTGTTGCCAGGTTTTCGCGTGCCCACAAGGTTGTTTTCAATAAATGGTATATCGACGAATTGTATGATTTTCTCTTTGTCAGTCCGTGTAAGAGACTCGGTACCTTTTTGTGGCGCGGATTTGATGTAAAAGTGGTTGATGGTGTTGTTAATGGTTGCGCCTGGGTTATTAAGGGGCTTGGAACTGGTCTTCGTTACACGCAGTCCGGTTACCTGTATAACTACGCTATGGCCATGGTGGTCGGCGTAGTCGTGATCGTCGGCTTTTTGGTCTTTTAGTTAATAGTTTAATTGTTCGCCAGCGAATTACGATAGTGCTACAAGGAGCGATTCCACATGGCTGATTACCTTCTCAGTATGATGACTTTTTTCCCGTTATTGGGAATACTGATTCTTCTCTTCCTTCCCCGGGACAATGGTGGACTGCTCAAAGGGTTTACCCTGGCGGTTTCATTAATTACTTTTGCAATCAGCTTGCCTCTGGCGTTTGATAATGTTTTCACAACGTCGGGTGGAATGCACTACCGCGAATTCTATCAGTGGATTAATATCGGCGATTTTTTCCAGATGAATTATAATATCGGCATTGATGGTATCAGCCTCTGGCTGGTGATGCTGACAACCTTTATCACGCCAATCACTATCCTTTCTACCTGGAATGCGGTCGAAAAGAATATCAAAGGTTTTATGGTGATGCTGCTGTTGCTGGAAACCGGCATGCTTGGCGCATTCATCTCGCTCGACTTATTCCTGTTTTACGTCTTCTGGGAATTGATGCTGATTCCAATGTACTTCCTGATCGGTATCTGGGGCGGCAAAAACCGGATTTATGCAGCAGTCAAGTTTTTTATCTATACGGCAGTCGGTTCCCTGTTGATGCTGGTTGCAATTATCTTTGTTTACTATTATGCGCAACAGAGTGGCACTATAACGAATGGATTTGGCATCCAGGAACTCTATAAGCTTGATCTGCCATATAATGCTCAGTTCTGGCTCTTTTTGGCTTTCGGTTTCAGCTTTGCGATCAAGGTACCGATGTTCCCGCTCCATACGTGGTTACCTGATGCCCACACCGAAGCACCGACCGCAGGTTCGGTTATTTTAGCAGCAGTTTTGTTGAAAATGGGGACTTACGGATATGTGCGCTTTGCCATGCCGTTGTTTCCTGATGCTCTGCCAACGTTTATCCCCTTCCTCGCCTTTCTCTCAGTTGTCGGAATAATCTATGGATCATTGGTTGCGATGATGCAGGAAGACATCAAAAAGCTGGTCGCTTATTCGTCCGTAGCCCACCTCGGTTTTGTTATGCTGGGTGTTTTTGCCCTGAATTTGCAGGGTCTTGCTGGCGGCATGATTCAGATGGTCAATCACGGAATTTCAACTGGCGCACTCTTTCTGATTGTCGGTTTTCTTTATGAACGTCGGCATACCCGTTTGATTACTGAATTTGGTGGAATCGCAACAAAAATGCCGATTTTTGCAACCATCTTCATGATTATTTTATTTTCCTCTATAGGCCTGCCTGGAACCAATGGATTTGTTGGTGAATTTCTGGCACTGATGGGGGCATTCCAGGGTGGATTACGTTGGTATGCAGTCTTTGCGACGACTGGTGTTATTCTTGCTGCTGTCTACATGCTCTGGGTTTATCAACGGGTTATGTTTGGTAAGGTTACGAATCCTAAGAATGAAAATCTTAAGGATCTGTCAGTCCGTGAAATTATTATTATGTTGCCACTGCTGCTGTTTGTTTTCTGGATTGGTATTTATCCAAACACTTTCTTTTCGAAGATGAATCCGGCAATGGAGCAAATGCTTATCCAAATGGGCGCAAATCCGGTTGCTGTAGTTGAGATGCATCAACCTGCAGCTGTTGAGCATGCAGTAGATCATGCAGAGACACAAACAGAACATAAATAATAACTGTATTTTAAGTTGAAATAACACTGGTTCCGAGGAGCTGTTAGATGGAAAATCTGGTTCAAGAAGCCATCCAGAACGTGAATTTTCAGGCAATCATGCCATCGCTGGTACTCTGTGTCTTCGGCATGGTGATACTGATGGTCTCGGTTTTTTCCAAACGTGGAAGCACCACACACGTTGCCTGGCTGAGTATTGTAGCTCTGGTTGTTACTGGCTTTGTTGCCCTGACTGGCTGGAACAACCCGCAAGCCGGATTTGCAGGAAGTGTCCTGTTTGATAACTTTGCGACTTTCTTCAGTATGATCTGTATAATAGCCGCTGCCCTGACTATTCTGATGTCAGATGACTATCTGAAACGTGAAGGTTACCCGGTCAGTGAATATTATTCGTTAATTCTGTTTACCACGGCGGGTGCGATGTGGATGGCATCAGGAACCGACCTGATGACAATTTTTCTTGGGCTGGAAGTCCTCTCTGTCTCTCTCTATGTTTTAGCGGGCTTTTTCCGCAATCAGGTTCGATCAAACGAAGCCGGGTTGAAGTATTTCTTTCTTGGGGCTTTTTCCACCGGGTTCCTTCTCTATGGGGTTGCGCTTCTCTACGGTGTTACTGGAACAACCAAACTCGAAGGGATTGCTGCTTATGTAAGGGCAAATCCAGAATCAGCTATGAACACAATGTTTATTGCTGGTGGAGCGTTATTGCTGATTGGCTTCCTGTTCAAGGTTGCTGCCGCACCATTTCATATGTGGACTCCCGACGTTTACCAGGGAGCACCGACTCCCATTACAGCATTTATGAGTGCTGGGCCTAAGGCCGCTGCCTTTGCCGCTTTGATGCGAGTCTCTATCGTTGGTCTGGATGGACTTCAGTCTGAACTTACTTCAATGTTCTGGATCCTTGCAGTTCTGACGATGACCGTTGGTAACTTCATTGCATTGAGTCAAAAAGATCTCAAGCGGATGTTGGCCTATTCTTCTATCTCACATGCCGGCTATGCAATGGTCGGGTTAGTGGCATGGAATGAAATTGGTCATTCAGCAATTCTATTCTATATGCTTGTTTATACCTTCATGAATATGGGTGCTTTTGCCGTTTTAGTTCTGATCGGCAAAAAAGGGGAGAACAACCTTACCCTTGAAGGTATTGCAGGTCTTGGCTATAAGAAGCCGGTTCTAGGTATTGTCCTGACAATTTTCCTGTTCTCTTTAATGGGACTTCCCCCAACAGCCGGGTTTACTGCTAAATTTTATATATTTGCTGGTGCTATTGAGGCTGGATACATTTGGCTGGCTGTGCTCGGTGTTCTGAACTCTGCAGTTTCTCTTTACTATTACCTGCGGGTCATGGTGCAAATGTACTTTAAAGATCCTGAAGAGGATTTCGCCTGGGTCTCAATTAACCCACCGGTCGCAATTTCAATTGTCATTTCTGTTGTTGGCGTCCTCTATCTCGGAATTTTTCCAAACTCACTTATGAATCTGGCTAAGTTAGCGGGATTTTAAAGAAAATATCAGATAATGTTTAAAAACCCCTCAGCTTGCCGAGGGGTTTTTTTTTGCCTTTTTGAAAATTAGATCGGTTACACTCTGGAAATGGATTTAAGGGAATATCTACAGCGAATAGACGCGTCTGATCAACTCAGTATTGTTAAGGCAGGTGTTGACCCCAGGTTGGAATTAGCCGCTCTGTGTCGTCGGGAATTTAGCAAACATCGTGGAGGCAATGCTCTGCTGTTTGCGCAGGTTAGCGATTCTCCTTTTCCCGTTGTTGCAAATTTATTTGGCTCTGAACCAAGAGCCAGCCTGTTGCTCCACTCTGATTCTCTACACCATTTTTCTGAAAAACTGCAAAAGTTGCTGGAGCAGCAAACTGGAACAGTGACAGAAATGTTCCAGTTTGCCGAGAAAAACAAAGACCCGTTTCAGCTAGAGGAAACAGAACTGCAGTTTGTCCCTGATCTGAAATTGACCAGTCTCCCTGCAATTCAAAGCTGGCCGGGAGAACGGGGACGATACCTCAACCTTTCGATGGCTCTGACACAACATCCGGAGACTGGCCTGAGAAACCTGGGTCTGTATCGTGCGCAGATAATAGATTCTAACCGCCTTGCGGTTAATTTTTCACTAAATTCAGGTGCTGCAGAACATTTGTCTGTTGCAGCAAAATCTGCTAAGTCCCTGCCAATCAGCTTGATTCTCGGCTCTGACCCGGCGTTACTCTGGCTAGCGGCTGCACCGTTACCCGTAGGGTGTGATGAGTTTGCATTCTGTCGTGCATTGTTCAACTCTGAGATGAAGTTGACTTCTGGTCTCAGTCAACCGTTGGCAGTTCCGATGGATGCTGAAATTATCATTGAAGGGCAAATTTCTCCGGGTGATACTGTTCTTGAAGGCCCATTTGGAAACCATACCGGTCAGTATGTCTCTCGTTTAGATTGCCCGGTGATGCAGGTCTCTGCCATTCGGCTTCGACCAGAACCGATATTTCCAACGACAGTCGTGGGACCGCCACCGAGTGAAAATATCTATCTTGCCAGGGCGAATAAAATCTTGCTACGGGAGATGTTGAAGATCGATTATCCGCAAATATCTGATTTACACATGCCAATGGAGACAATTTTCCATGGAGTTGCTTTATTGGCAATTAAGCAACAGTCAACTGGCGATAATAAAGAGTTGCTCTATTCTCTTTGGGAGAAGAGCCCGTTGCGTAGTTCCCGGTTACTTGTGCTGCTTGATGAGGATATCAATTTAAGTTCAGCGTCAAGCAGTTGGTGGCGCACGATCAATTGTCTGAAGAATCGGCGGATCTATCAGGATAATGGCCGGATTGCGATCGATGCGACCGGAGTTGATCCGTCGTCACTGGTGGTGGAGGATCGACAAACAACTGAATTGTTGCAGCGTCGGAGGGGTGA
>JAKIUD010000136.1 GCA_021647765.1 Desulfuromusa sp.
ACATCGACAGGGTAAAAAAAAGAGCCTTCCACAAAAGACTCATATTGTCTGACAATTTCCTCCGACAGGTCAAATTAAACTGAAAATATCCACAGACTTCGGTGCCGTTTATTGTGGAAACTTACAGACGCTTTTAGAATGCGAGAGTTTATGGCAAACTTCCATCAATCTTTCCATGTGAAATTTAAAAAAGTTAATCGGTCTCCCAATCATAAAGACTGACAAAATTAAGGCTCCTCGCTGTTTCAAGTGGGTAGCCTAAAATCCAGTTTACCCGCAACGAGGTAAGCCATATTGATCATATTCTTAGTCGACCGGTATCCTCGGGCTCTTCTTTTGGCCGATTGAATGAGGCCGTTGATCGCCTCGATGAATCCGTTTGTCAGTTTGCTGTCGAACCAGGCCAGAATTCCGTTCCAATGATTTTTGACAGTTTTGGCGACCTTTCTTACTTGGTCGATCTGACTTCGTATTGCCCAGTTGTACCAGCTCTTAAGCCGACTCTCTCCGTCATCGCGATTGTCGGCGAAGTAAACATCTTGAAGCGCCAGTTTGAGAAGGTAGGCGCGGGCCGTCTTGAGCCGATAGCTGCAGAGCCTGGTTAAGATTGCGTCCTGTTTTTCGGTCAGGTTTTCCGGGTTTTTTAAAAAGGCGTAGCGACTGTCTTTCATCTGTTCCGGAAAGATCTTTGCCTCTTCCGCACGTACCTTACTCAGAGCATCGTTCATGTGCTTAATCAGGTGGAACGGATCAAAGGTGATCTCGGCATTTGGCAGGGTCTCTCGGACCCCCTTGATGAACGCCTTTGACATGTCGAGGCTGGCGTCGGTCACGTTTTCCACTGAACCATTGTGGGCGGTAAAATCCTCCGCGAAGACTTTAACGGTTTCATGATCCTTGCCTTCGGTTCCGAAAAGAAGGCGGCGCTGATCCATGTCGAAGAAGAAGGTCACGTAGTCCTGTCCTCTTCTGGCAGAGGTTTCATCCATGCCGACGCGCTGGACGTCTGAATGGTCAACCTGTGCACGTGCAATTTGCACATAATGATCAAGAACCCTCCAGATGTGTTCTGCGACAATTATCCTGTCCGGTCGGCGACAATTAACTTGACCGGTTGAGTGCAACTTCAGGCATGCTTCTTCTCGACTTAAGAGAGGAGGTCAACTTGCCTGGTAAACACATCACTCAAAGACAGGAAACACTCTATATGCAATCACGTCAATCTGGTTTAACGCAAGAAACAAGCGCAGCTAAAGCGGGAGTCAGTGTCCGCTCTGCTCGGAGAATTGAAACTGGTGGATTAAAAGTTAAAGCGCCCCGACATTGGCTGACCCGTAATGATCCATTTGTTTCAGTCTGGGACTCCGAACTGGTTCCGCTACTGGATGATGAACCAACGCTCACCGGGTTGACCCTGTGGGAATATCTGGATGACAAATATCCGGGCGATTATCCCTACAAACTGCTTCGCACATTGCAGCGCCGAGTCAAGCACTGGCGAGCAACGCAAGGTCCCGACAATCCGGTTATATTTCGACAGACGATCCCGCCGGGACAGCAGGGACTCTCCGACTTTACCCATCCACGCACTGCCGTAACAATTGCCGGTCAGCCGTTTCCCCATCTGATCTATCAATATCGCCTCGCCTATAGTGGTTGGCGTTGTACTCACGTGGTGCAGGGCGGCGAGAGTTATTCGGCACTGGCACAAGGGCTACAGAATACCTTGCATAAAAGTGGCGGGGTTCCGAAGGAACATCGTACTGACAGTCTCAGTGCTGCCTACATCAATCAGAACCAGAAGCAGCAACTGACCCGTGCCTACGAGGGACTCTGTCACCATTATGGAATGATCGGAACAACCAATAACCCCGGACTCGGACATGAGAACGGAGCGATTGAAACCGCTCACGGATCATTGAAACATCGAATTGATCAGGCGATCAAACTCCGTGGCAGTGCTGACTTTGATAGCATTGCCAATTATCAAGCCCTGATTGATCGCTGCACAGATCGTTTAAACCGCACCACCATGACCCGCTTTAAAGAAGAACAGAAACACTTACAGCCGCTACCAAAATATCGCTTCATGGATTATTCGGAACTCTCGGCCAAGGTAACCACCAGCAGTACTATTACCGTGAAACGTGGCCTCTATACGGTTCCATCTCGATTGATCGGTGAAACCCTTCGCATTCATCTCTACCATGACAAAGTGATCGGGTTTGTTGGCCAAACAAGAGTCATTGAACTGTCTCGGGTTTTTCCGGAAACCCCCACAGGAAGAGCCAGACGCATTGACTACCGCCATGTGATCCACTCTCTGGCAGCCAAGCCTCAGGCGTTCCGATTCTCTAACTTTCGTGATCAGTTGTTTCCAGACGACAACTACCGGCAACTGTGGCAACTTGTTGATCGAAAGTTCCCGGCAAGGCAAGCTTGTAAATGGATGGTCGCGGTACTACGCATCGCTGCCGATCATCAGTGCGAAACAGAATTAGGACACACTCTGTTGCTACAAGCTCAGGCAGGTGTCCTGCCTAGTCTCAAGGTATTGCAGACACAATATCTAAACAAACAGGATCAGCCTGAACTGGTCACCAGACAGCATGACATTGCCAGCTACGATGGATTACTGTCCGGTTGCTGGATTAAATCTCAAGCTCAGGGAGGCAACATATGCCTCTCCAGATAATGTTGAAAGAGCTGCGGCTGACGACCTTCAACCAGAATCTGGAAAGCTACCAACGCCAGGCAACTGAAAACACCTGGAGTTATGCAGAATTCCTCAGCAAACTCTGTGAACAGGAACTGGCCCGTCGCTTCCAGACCAGAATAACCAAGTGGACACGGGAAGCTCGACTACCAGCGGGAAAAAGCTTTGTGACCTTAAGCCTTTCGGATTTACCAAAAGCAGTTCAGCAACCGATCCTTCAACTCAAGGACAACCACCAATGGGCATTGCAAGCCGACAATGTGCTGCTGATCGGTCCATCGGGTGTTGGCAAATCACATATTGCCGCAGCGTTTGGTCATCATCTGATTGAACGCGGTGTTCGAGTGAAATGGCTGTCCGCCAGCAACCTTGTCCAGCAACTGCAAAAAGCTAAACAAGAATTGGATCTGATGACCTACATGACTCGTCTGGATAAATACCCGGTACTGATCATTGATGATATCGGCTACGTCAAAAAGAGTGATGGAGAAACTCAAGTTCTGTTTGAGTTTATTGCTCACCGTTATGAAAGCGGCAGTCTGATCGTCACCTCCAACCAGCCCTTCAGTCAGTGGGATCAGATCTTTCCCGATGCATTAATGACTGTGGCTGCAATCGACCGAATCATCCATCATGCCACCATTATCGAAATTGAAGGAGAGAGCTATCGAAAAAAACAACACCTGAAAAAGCCTTCACTCAACCGGCCATCTTAATTGTCGTCAAACCGGACATGATAGTTGACGCGAGACAGGCCAGGGATAATGACGTCCCTGAGCAAGAATTTGCTTGAGATCAACAGGAACTCGCCATAACATAGACCCTCCTTGAAATGGGGTGTCAGCCCCGAAAGCAAAAAGGGCGGAGAGTTCGCTAAAAC